>NC_017094.1:1279769-1599711 GCF_000284315.1 Leptospirillum ferrooxidans C2-3
CACAGCCATTAAAAAAGCTCTCCATGTTGACATAAAGGCGCAAGTCGTTCCTGGATGATCATTCTTGAAAGTTGGAGAATACATGACTTCAAATTTTTCGGAAAAAGCGGCCTTTCAACAATACCTTGGGAGACATAAAAATGAAAAAACTTGAAACCCGGCCATAGGATCCAGCAGAACACCTCAAAACCGAAGAAGATATGGCCGCATATCTCGAAGCGGCCCTGGAGGATGGAGACCCCGCACTCGTGGCCGCTACCCTAAGAGATATTGCACGGGCGAAAGGAAGGACGCAAATCGCACGAGACACAGTCCTTGGACGGGAGAGCGTTTACAAGGCCTAATCGGCAGAGAGGAAATCCTGAGTTAACAACCGTTCTCAAAGTTCTTCGGCCTCTGGGATTTCGACTCTACGCCACCGTTGGGTAATGGTCATCTGCATTTTTCACACATAAACTTGGATTCAAAGGTGTGATCGAAATGGTTTCACCCAAAGATAGAATATTGATCGGGAAAGGATGATGGACAAGGCAACGCTTGATGCCATGACGGCCTTTGGTTCCATCGGTGTCATGATCGCCACATTCATCCTTGCCATGTTCACAGCTTGGCTAGCGTTCACGACCAGCAAAATGGCCCGTTCGACAACGAAGCTGACCAGGCAAGAAAACCAGCAACACATCGACAATTTAAGGCCGATATGCGTCTTGGAACCAAATGGCTATCGGTTGGATAACCAATTCTTTTTAGTTAAAGACCCGAATTCGTCTCCATCGAACTCAATGGTGATAATGAATGGTTCCATTTATAATAAAGGATTGGGTCCTGCAACTCATATAAAAACTGTTCTCAGAGTTTTGGATAAGAACAAAGATTTTGAGCAGGCAATCTATAGTGGAGTGATTCAGGTCGGAGAAGAGTGGCCCAAGTTCACCATTGGTAATATGAAAAATGTCGTTCCCATACAGATAAAATTTGAGGACAAATATAATTATACTGATTTTTCAACCATTGATACCGGAGCTTGGGAAATTTTCTTCGAATACAAGGACATTTTCGGAAATGACTATCACACCAAATACACTAAGGCCGGAAAAAACTTTTTTGCAGGAAGTTTCAAGGGTTCTCGGCCCCCTTTGGAAAGGGAACCAGCTGAACTTTGAAAACCGGTTAAATGACCATGACATCTGTGTGGAGATCCCAAAATTTAGGTGTCCTAGAGATTGATAATGAAAATATGGGCTTGAGAAACCCTCAAAAACCAAAGCGAAGCTTGTCTTCCTCTTCACGTTGTCGTTCACGCTCTGACATCGACTCCAGTGACCTTACACCGTTTTGATCCCAGGAACGAAGTTTCGGCAAAGATGTTCTCTTCGCAACCACGCACGAAGGTTCTCAGCCATGCCAGGTTCCGACTCGCTGGTCCGGACGAGAGGATTCTTTCCGGGAATATCGGCCGGTTCTGGTCTTCCGCCAGAGAAGATCTGGCCCGTCGTCTCGAAAAAGACGCCCCCCATGTGTTCGAACGGATCAAAAAGGCTCTCTCGGTGTCCGATTGGGAAACGGCGGTAAAAGACATGGGGGCTGCCCTGGGAGACATTCCCCCATCGCCGTGGCCTGTCAGCGGGGTTCTTTTCTGGCTTCGGTCGGCCGAATCGTATTTCTCCTCCGGTTTCGAGAAAACATCCACGAAAGCCGCCCGGATCCGGGCCATGCTTGGCTAGGGCATGAAACAAAGCACCATAGCGAAATCGGTCGGGACCTCTCGTCAGCTGGTCAACAGTATCGCCAACGGGAAACGCGGAAAATAGGGGAAAAATCTGTTGCAGATTTTGTTGCAACAAAGAGGGTAAATTGGGGTAAATCCAGGTAGGGAAGAATATCGGAAGGGCTTGAAAACTGGAGCCGGCGGTCGGGATTGAACCGACGGCCTGTCGATTACGAATCGACTGCACTACCACTGTGCTACGCCGGCTGGGAATACAAATGGCTGGAGAGATTCTCCAGCCAATATAAAGTTTTTTGCCCTTAATGGCAATACGATTGATCCTAGAACTTTTTCTGGAGGTCTTCCTGCCAGGGAGTCATCGTTCCACCCAAAATTCCGATCTTGTCCCTGCTGGTATGGTACTGGTTCATTTTGACCTTCAGGAGATGGACTCCCGGATCAAGGTCAAGCATCATGGGTGTCACACCATAAAAGACATTATCGATATAGACCTTCGCGCCTGAAGGGGTTGTTGTGACCACGAGCCTTCCCTTGCCTGCCGGGATGGGATTCTTCTGGAGATTATACTGATCTGCCGACAGGGTTTTTCCGGATACGGTTGCGGGATTGGCCGACGCTTCGACCTGGATCGATCCCGGAAAGACCTTGGCAAGATGTCCCACAGAGCGGTCCGCATATCCAAGAATGACCTTCTGGAGATCCCGGTCAAGCCGTTCAGCCGCAACTTCAAGAGGTTTGGAATGCTGGCTCTTGGTCATTGAACGCTCATGAATCCTGGTTCCCCAAATGGGATGGCCTGTCTGGGCATTGATAAAATACACATCGAGCTCGACCTGGTCTTTGGAGATCGCGGATCCTGTTCCTTCAATATAGCCGGTATGCGAGGACTGGAACTGGTAATTCATGATTCGGCCGACAATAAAAACATCGACATTCGGAAATCGGGAGCGAAGGGTCTGGACCCATCCGTTCGTCTGGAAAGAAAAGTCCGCAGGTGGATGATGGATCAGTGTGGATTTCAGGCCAAGGTAGTTGAACTGATCAACGAATGCCTTGGTCACATGAAGGTCGACATCCGAATCTGTCCTGTAAGTATTCGTTCCCCAACCGATATATTGGCGGTCTCCGGTCATCAGTGTGCTGGCCCGGTCATCTTTGAAGAGAACGACACCGAAGCGGAGGGAT
This sequence comes from Leptospirillum ferrooxidans C2-3, assembly GCF_000284315.1. Lineage (NCBI taxonomy): Bacteria > Pseudomonadati > Nitrospirota > Nitrospiria > Nitrospirales > Nitrospiraceae > Leptospirillum > Leptospirillum ferrooxidans. The sequence continues at coordinate 1,282,684 of NC_017094.1, forward strand.
GAAGCATATTGATGAGGTTTTGTCATGCCGGCGCTGGGACGGTATTCAAGCTTGACCGGTGCCTGTGCGCAGCCGATGGGAGTCCCGATCGCGATAATCATCAAGGCTCCAAACAGGAGTCGCATCAATCTTGTTTTGGAAAGAACTGGACCGTGTGTGGACATTTTGCTCCATTTCCTCTTGAAAAAATTGTGTTTTTCCATGATCCCCATCCTCTACCGGGGACCCAAACCCATTCTGCGCTGGTCGGTTCAGTGCTGACTAATTTTGAATGACCACTTTTTTATGCTGGATCGATTTATTGTCCGGTCCTGGAGGACCCAATGCATGTCCGTCAAGAGAAAGGAGGATCGCTCCGGCATCCTTTGTGGAAATCCAGAAGACCGTCTTCGATCGAAACACTTTCGATTTCCCTTTGCTCAGGGCGTACCGTCTCGGCCGTCCATCCCCTTCCTTGATCGCGACATGAGTATCCCGTAATGCCGTAACCTTCAGTTTATGGAAGGAATCCGGCTGAACTTTCCCGTCTGATGAAGGAGGCTGAGGTGATGGAGTGGCAGCTGCCAGCGGGGTCGAAGGCTTTGATCCTTCTGTTATAGGCGCCGCTTGTGTCGTCTCCTTGAATGATGTTGGCGAAGCAGGCGGTTGAACAGGTGTTGGACTATTCTGTGTGCCTTGCCCCGACGGCTGAACTGGCGCCTGGGGAGTCGGAGTAGCCGCTGACGGGGGAGTCGTTGGCCCGACGGCTGGCTGGGAGGGCGCAGTGGTGGTCGCTGGAGGAATGACAGACTGGAGGGGGGTTGGTTTTTGAGCTGCTGGAGTTTTGGCTTTTTCTTCGGCATGGCGTTTGGCAGTCTTGTCCATCCAGACTTTCAGTGATCCCAGAGCGGCAACAAGGACAACAAGGGCTGCCAAAAGCCAGAGAAGAAGTCTTGAGGAACCGGAGGAACCTCCAGTTCGATCTGAGGAAGAGGAATCCTGAAGGATCTGATTGACCTGCAACACCGGATGAGGATGAAAGGTCTCCTCCGGAAAGGCGGTGATCAGTTCTTTGCTATAGTAATGAAGAAGAATCTCGGAGGGTAGTCCGAGCGCTTCGCAATATCCCCGGATATGCCCCTTCGCATAAAGCATGCTCGGATAAATGGACCAGGTACCCTCTTCAATCGCCTCCGTCCAGCGGGGACCGATATGGGTGATCAGATCAATCTGGTCAAGCGTCAGATCTTTCGCCTGGCGTTTGGACTTCAGGAACTCCCCAATTGTAGAAGCCCCGAGGTTTCGGATTTCTCCTTCAATGCGCTCCCTCTCTTCCAAAAGAGGGTCCATCTCATTTTTCATTGGAGGTTCCTGAGATTTGGAATCTTCAGGGTTCATCGAGGCTCCTTTAGCATATTGCTGACAATGGAGAATTCATGTGATCTATTGAAGCTTCTTGACGTAATGCATTGCCTTGACACCATCGACAGAATCCGGCTCAAGTCTGACGACTTCCTGAAAAGCGGCAAGAGCCTTCTCCCGATTTTCAAGTTTCAGGTAAATCTTTCCAATTTCAAAATACGGCTTTGGAAAGTTTGGGGCAAGGCGAATGACAAAAGAATACTCCTTGAGTGCCTGGTTCAATTTTCCCCGGGAATAAAACAGAGCTCCCAGATAATAATGAGCCGGGGCATATGAATTATTTCTCAAGATCGCCTTCGAAAAGTGATCCCTTGCCGCATCGAGGTCATGCATGGCCATATAGGTCCGGCCAAGATTGGTCAGCGGACGTTCCGGTGTCCGGTAGAGGCTGTCGGACAATGCGAGGTTGAAATAATGCATCGCCCTTTGGTAGCTGTGCTGACGAAATTCGATCAGTCCCAGGTAGTTGTTCGCCGCAGCACGTTCCCGGACAAATTTCCTGGCATTTAAAAGCTCATTGGTCGCATCCTGAAAATCATGCATTTTATAGTAAACATGACCAAGTCCATAATGCACCCGGCCAAGATTGGGATCGAGGTGGTTTGCAAACTCGAAATCCCAGAAAGCACCCTGAATCTGGTTTTGATTGAGCTTTCTCAGCCCTGATTCATAGTGCTCCAGCGCCAGATGCCTGTTCCTCGGTGAAACCGAAGGGGAACAGGCATCAAGCATAATGGGCAAAAAAACCAGAAGAACCTTTGCCCATTGTCGATGAGTCATCCCCCAAGCATCCCCATAATCGGTGAAACGGGACGATAGTCAGTCTGTTCCGAGAATTCGGAAAGACGTTCCGCCAATGTCTGGGGAGAAAGGTTTTCCATTCCGCCCGAACTGAACTCAGAGACGCAAAAGGATGCCATGACAGATCCGACGACAATGCCCCTTCTGAGCGTCGCGTCGTCCTTGCCGCCCTCCGAAGCCATATATCCGAGGAATCCCCCGGCAAAGGAATCCCCTGCCCCGGTTGGATCTTTGAGCGATTCTAGGGGAAATGCCGGTGAAAGGAAGATTTTTCCCCGATTGAAAACCATCGCCCCATATTCTCCCCGCTTGATGATCAGCGTTTGGGGACCCATGGCCGAAATGATTCGCGCGGCCGAGATGAGGTTGCTTTCTCCGGAGAGCATCCGGGCTTCCCCTTCGTTGATCGTCAGGATGTCGACCAGCTTGAGGACGTCCAGCAGTTTCTCCCGCTTGTTCTCGATCCAGAAGTTCATGGTGTCCAGCGCAATGATCGAAGGGCGGACAGAAAGGTCCAGAATGACCTTTTTCTGAATCTCCGGATCGATGTTGGCCAGAAACAACGTATGCACAGCTGGGTATATCTTCGAAATATCCGGCTTGAAACTCAACAGGCAGTTCAGATCGGTCTGAAGCGTTTTGGCCGAGCTGAGATCGAAGCCATATTCTCCGCTCCAGTGGAAAGAGGGCTCTTTAGAAATCTCGATTCCCGCGACATCCATTCCACGGGATTTCATGGTCTCGAATCCCTTGGACGGATAGTCCGAACCAACGATTGCCATTACCCCCACACTTGTCCAGTACGAAGCTGAAATACCGGCAAAAAAGGCCGATCCACCCAAGGCATTGTGAACCTCTCCAAAAGGTGTCTTCACATCATCAAGCGCAACGGTTCCTACAATTACCAAAGAAGGAGTCATTAAAGGATCCCCAGGAATTTGAGATTTTTACGTGTTTTTTCCGGTATGACGGAATGATCCGTTACGAGGGACGTTTTCAGTGCCGATGCACAGTTGCATGTTCTTTCCGGAAGTTTGCCGATCGCCTCAAGGAGGATGGCGTTTGCCTTTTCCACATTGTCATGCATGACGGCCAGAACATCGGCGACGGTGACCATGTCATGATCCGGATGCCAGCAATCGTAGTCTGTCGCCAGTGCGAGAGTCGCATAACAGAGTCCTGCCTCCCTTGCCAGTCTGGCTTCCGTTGCGTTGGTCATCCCGATGACATCCGCATTCCAGCTGCGATAGAGCCGGGATTCGGCCTTGGTGGAAAAAGAGGGCCCCTCGATGCAAACATAGGTCCCGCCCTTATGGGAGGAATACCCAAGCTTTTGGGTCGCATCGAGAAAAGAACCCGCGACCTGGGGGCAGACCGGGTCACCAAAGCCGGTATGGCCGACAGCGCCAGCGCCATAAAAAGTCATCTCGCGCTTTTTGGTCAAATCGATGAAGTCGTCCACCACCACCATCATGCCCGGCGGGATCTCCTCCTTTAGGGAACCGACCGCAGAAACAGAAAGCACCCGCTCAACACCGAGAGATTTCAGACCTGCGATATTGGCCCGGTAGTTGATCTCCGAGGGGAGATAGCGATGGCCCTTGCCATGTCTGGAGAGAAAGACCACAGGCGTCCCATTGACGCTCCCTGTCATATAGGGATCCGAGGGGAGCCCCCATGGCGTTTCGACGACGCGCAACTCGTCCACGATGAGACCAGCCATCTGGTAAAGGCCGGACCCACCAATAATCCCGACCGGGGGAAGCTTTTTCGTCCGCACCAAACATCCTCCTTCTGATTTCCGTCCGTGTTACAATCCTTGTCAAGTACAATAGCAAAAATCGACACAGAATCAAAAATGATCTAGATCAAAAGAATTAAATTATTATTTTTGGCCCGGGTTGAACATCGAATCAGCGGAAGGTGTCAGCCATTGGACATTCAAAAGATGGCGAAACCACGTTCTTTGCCGTTTCGCATATTGTCGGGTTTTGATCTCGATGGTGGCAATCGCATCCTCAAGATCGACCCCATCCCTGACAACGCTCAGAATCTCCGGATACCCAAGGCTCTGGAATGCGGGCTCATGACCACCATATCCTTGAGAGAGAAGTTTCTCGACCTCAGAGACCCATCCTCTCCCGATCATTTGCCGGATTCTGTGAGAGATCCTCCCGGAAAGCTCTTCCGGAGTCCACAAAAGACCGACAACGGGACCGAATGGAACCGGATCCAGACTGTTTTCACGGAAAATGACCGATGGAGGTTTTCCCGTCAGTCTGTGAATCCAGAGGGCCCGCGTGATGCGCACCCTGTCATTTTGCATGATTTCTGATGCGCGGACCCGGTCGATACGTTTCAGTTCGTCAAACAGATCACCGGAAGGGATTGGGTCACACTGAGCATAAAACTCCCTTTTTTCATCCGGATCTTCAACAGGCAACTCGAGGAATCGTTCCATGACGGTCCTCAGGTAAAGACCAGTACCGCCTGCAAGGACCGCTTTTTTGCCCCGTTTTTTAATCTCGTTCAGCGCCTGGAGGCAATCTCTCCGAAACATCCCCGCACTATAACATTCTTCGGGAGAAAGCACATCGATCAGATGATGCGTCACCCCTTCCTGTTCTTCCGGGGATGGCTTTCCGGTTCCGATATCCAGATGCTTATAGATCTGGCGGGAATCGGCAGAGATGATCTCGGCATTATTGTCCCTGGCCCAGGAAATGGCCCACCTTGTCTTTCCCGAGGCTGTTGGTCCAACAACAACCATATCAAAACCGATCAAGTCCGGTCGAACCAACTTTCGATCGTTCCTTTTTCGAGTGAGAGGATGGTGGGGCGGCCATGGGGGCAACTGAAGGGATGATCCGTCTCCAGGAGCGTTTGCACCAGACGTTCGGCATCGGGCTTTTCCAAAAGCTGCTGGGCCCTGATACTGGTATGGCAGGAGAGGGTCATCAGCGTCTCGTCGAGCCGGTCCGAGCGGAGAAGCGAACATTCGAAACCGTTCGAGGCTTCGGAAAGTTCCTCCAGAAGATGCTGGGGATCCTCCCCTTCGAGTATGGCAGGGATTGAGTCCACCCTAAGAGATTCTGGACCGATCGGCTCGACCGAAAACCCGATGGCCTTTAGTTCATCGAGTCGGGAGTCGAGTCGGCTGATCGCCATGGAGGAGAGACGGACGATCATGGGAAAGAGGTACGGCTGGGTCCGGATTTCCCCCTCCGAAAACATTTTTTTCAGGGCGTCATACCTCACACGCTCATGAGCCGTATGCTGGTCGACCAATGCGAGGGTGTCATTGATGGTGACCACCAGGAACGTTTTGTACGCCTGGGCCAGAAAGGAGACCTTCGCGGGTGAGTCTGAGCGAAAGTCCAGAGAGACCGGTTTGATCATTCCGGGTGACGGGAGGGATTTCAGTTTCTCCGAAAGACCTGAAAAATTCCCCGAAGAGCCGCGATAGGAAAAACTTCCCCTGTCAGGTGACCACCCGGCGTTTTTGACGGGACTTGGATGGGAGACGGACCTGCCATCGTTTTTTTCAGATGGTGTTCCTGAAAATGTCCCCAGAAATGCGGGTGAGCCCTCATCTGTTTTTGGACGGGAAGGATTTACCTCATACTCTTTCGGGAGTAGCTGTTCTTTTGCCAATGAGGTTCCGGAATCCTCCAAAGGATCAGGTGGTGTGCCTCTCCCGGGAGAGGCTCCGGAAAATGCCTCTATTCCCTCCGTAACGGCGCGGCGGACAAGCGCAAAAATCCGGTCCGGCTCCTGGAAGCGGACCTCTTTTTTGGTCGGGTGGACGTTGACATCCACTTTTTTGGGATCAAGTGCCAGAAAGATCCAGACTCCCAGATGAACATCCCTTTGGATCAGTCCATGGCCGGCCGATGTGACCGCCTGATAAAAAGCCGGATGGCGCACCCATCGCCTGTTCAGGAAAAGATGTTGGTTCTGTCGGTCCTTGCGAATTCTTGATGGAGTGAGGACAAAGGCGTTGACAGAGAGCTCCCCTCCTTCGATCAAAATCTCAGAAAGCTCGTTCCGGTCAAACTCCGGATACACATCCACAAGTCGGCCTGCCAGGGAATTTCTGGCGGGAAGCGAAAGCACTTGACGCTCTGGTGTCGCAAGGGAAAAAGTCACTTCCGGATGGGCGAGTGCGATCTGGAGTACGGTTGACTGGATATGGGAAAACTCGGTCGATGGGGACTTCAGGAATTTCTGCCGCACAGGAACATTTTTGAACAGGTTCGAGATACGGATCGTTGTTCCCCTTGGTCCGTCCCAGTCTCGCATGACGGGATCCGAGCCGGGAACGGATTCGTAGTGCGACCCGGCGGAATCCCCTTCCGGCTTTGTCGTCAGATCCAGACTGGAGACAGAGGCGATGGCCGCGAGAGCCTCCCCCCTGAATCCCATGGAAACCGTCTGGAAGAGATCTTCGTAAGAACGAATCTTGCTTGTCGCATGCCTGATGAAGGCTTTTGGCAAATCCTCAGGGAGAATGCCCGACCCATTGTCGGAGATCGATATCTCCCTGATTCCCCCTTCGGAAACGATAATGGAGACCTTTGTTGCTCCGGCATCCAGACTGTTTTCAAGAAGTTCCTTCACGATCGATGCCGGTCGCTCCACAACCTCTCCGGCGGCGATCTTGTTCACAACACTGATGGGAAGTTCCCTGATGATTCCCAAAGGATCTACTCGAGCCTCTTGATGCGTCTTTTTGCCTTTTCATCGAGGTCTGTCTCGCCGGGAAAGACATCCAGGATCCTTCTGTAATAATGGATCGCCTGGGATTTGTTTCCCAACAGCTCGTAGGCCATGGCCCTCTTATAGAAAGCATCGGCCTTTTTTCCGCTTTCCGGGTATTTTTGAATGAGCTGGTTGTAGGCATCGATCGCATCCTTGTAATTCTTGGAGTAAAAAAGGGATTGACCGACCCAGAACTGGGCTGACCCCGCCAGATAGGATGAAGGATATCGGGAAATGACCTCGGAAAACTCTTTTTGAGACAAAGAAAAATGGCCGGATTGATAATCCCTCATGGCTTGCGAGTAGATGGATTTTGCGTTTTCTGTCGGAGATCCGGCTTGGGGAACTGTCGCTGAAGGAGCCATCGGGACAGGTGTAGCCCCAGAGAGCGGCGCTGCCGGTTGAGGTGGTGCCGAGGCGATCTGGCCCCTTAACTGATCGATCCTGTGATCGATTGTATCCAGGCGGCCGCGAAGGGACTCAAGTCTTGCTTTCTGGCGATCAAGACGTGCTTCCATATCGGCAATCTGGCTATTGAGCTGGTCTCCTCCTGAGGACCCCAGCTGACTCTGTAGTTTGTGGATTCGGGCCTCATCATTGTCCACCCTTGCTCTTAAATCGGACATGTCAACGGAAGTCGCACAACCAGTCAGGACGAATCCAGCCAAAAGAAGTGAGGAGCGGGACAGAAGAGCTCGGATGTGCATCAAGGACTCCTTCTAAGGAACATTGTGCGAAAGTTCAGGGAATAGCCCACATGGGAGTGATGACATCCCTTGGAAAAGTTCCAATGCGATGGGTATGGGAACCGTCCAGAAACATTTTCATGATGACGCTTTTTCCTCTTACCTGATGGGAATAAATGATGCTTCGCCCATCGGGTGACCAGTCCGGACTGTCATCTTGTCCCCGACCGTGGGTAATCTGGATAGACCTTGATCCATCAGGCGTGGTCAGGCATATCTTAGGACGATGTCGATCATTCATGCAAACAAATGCAACAAGATCTCCGGATGGTCCCCATGCTGGTGAAACATTATAAAAACCATTGTAAGTAATGCGATGGACATTTGTTCCGTCCGAATCCATGACAAAGATTTGCGGATGTCCGTCCCGATCGGAAACGAAGGCGATCTGGTTTCCGGATGGAGACCATGATGGGGAGAGATTGTTGCTCCTGGAAAAGGTCAATCGATTGAAGGTCTTGTCCTTGAGGGTCGTTACATAAATTTCTGTCCGTTGTGAACGGTTGCCTTTTGAAAGCGCCACAGCCAGATGAATGCCATCTCGTGAAAAATCGGGAGTGATATTGAGCCCCGGGAATCTTGCCAGAGCGGTTCTTCTTCCCGTCCGGAGATCGTAAACGAGAATCTGCGGGTCCATGTGAAGATAGGAGACATAGGCGATCTGGTGGGTTTTTAATGACCATGCCGGAGAGTAGGCGAGAACATGGTCAAAGGTCAGACGATGCAACCCTTCCCCATCAAAATCCATCGCGTAGAGATCATATCCACGCCTGGGATTTTTTCCGATGAAAGCGATTTTTGCCATCGCGATTCCCTTAAGCCCGGTAAACTGAAAGATGACATCATCGACAAATCGATGGATCGCGTGCCTTGCCGCACCGGAAGTCGTGTATTCTCTTGAGAGGAGAACTTTTCCGGAAACCGGATCCCTCACAACCCCGAGAACATGAGTACCCGTTCCGTCTTCGGTCACTCTTGCCGCCGCGACACCTTCATACCCTCCTGAAGCCAGCATGGAGGTTCCCTCTCCTGTCAGGCTGATCGCCTGAAGCTTGGATACCGCTTCGTTTGAGGGGATTGAGACATCGAAGTACCCTGACTCCACCAGATCCCGAAAAATAAGATCCTGCGCCTCCTTGGTCGCCTTCGATGATGCCACCGCCCCCTGTGTCAGTGGTATATAGGCAAGTTTGAACATCAGGCCGGTCTGGTTGGATATCACGCTCAGATCGATCGCATTGGCCTTTTCTCCATGGCTCATGAAGAAGAGAGTGGTGAAAAGGATCAATACCAGAGATAGGGGAGAAACAACGCGTATTGGCTGATGAAAAAAGGAAGTATTGTTATTTTCCATCAAAAACATCTCCATGGGATGTGGCTTCAAGTGTGACAGTGACCACTTCTTCCTCTTTTCGAAAAGAGGACGGCATCCGGGGAAAAGGCACAGACCTCAGGACGCTCATTGTTGCGGCTTCATCAAAGAGAGGTGATCCGGAGCCGGTGATCACCTTGGGATCGCCCTTGATCGAACCATCCTTCAATAAAACAAAACGGACAGTTGCTCTTAACCCTTGGGAATTGGGTGGAGGAAACCAGTTCGACTTGATCCGGGAAATCAGCAGATGTTCCAGGAAGGTTGGGAATGCCTCCCCCTGTATGTCCATCTTAACAGGATTGGGCTTGGTATTTTCAACCCTGCTTTTGGTTGGAAGCGGTTTGACAAGAGATTTTTTGGGCGCACTCTTGTGAAAAACCTTTGACTGCTTTTTCACAACCGGTTTGCTGGGTTTAACGGGTTTGCGGATTTTTTTGTGAATGACCGGCCGTTTTTTTTGGGGCACTGGCTTGTGTACGACAGGATGAGGCTTTGTCTGTGCATGGACAACCGCATTTTTATGGACCGGAATGGTTTTGACCACGGCTTTTTGGGGCTCTGAGTGTTTCGGGACCGGTGGAGACTTTTTCGGAACGGGTGGAGAGGGAATTTTTTTGACATCGGTCTCGGTCACCAGAGTGACGGTCGTCGCGGAAGGAAATCCCTTCGGACGATGATCCTTAAAAAGGAGTATGGCGAGCAGAAGACAAAGATGAACCAGCAGGGATAAAAGGTAGAACCAGGCTGGAGAGAGTCCGCCAACCGAACGGGTTTGTGAACGGATCACGAAATATCAACCTGCTTTTTGGGGAACCGGTACCGTAATCATTCCAAGTCGATCAATTCCAGATTGTTTTACCAGATCCATCAAATGAACAACCGTTCCATAGTCGACTTTTTTATCGGCCTTCAGATAGACCGTGACTCTGGCATCTTTTTTATGGGCGGCAGAAAGAAACGGTTTGACCTGGTCCCATGTGATCTGTTTGGCATCGGCATACACTTTTCCGTCATGGGTAATGGTCAATATGACTTTGGGGGCAGGTTTCTTGAGGCTGTTGGTAGCCGTTTTGGGAAGGTTGATCTTGAGTCCCCTGTAAAGCAGCGGTGTCGCAAGCATAAAGATGATCAGGAGAACGAGTACAACATCAATAAAAGGCACCATGTTGATTTCTGCAAGATAATCGTTCCTGCGGGAACGCATGTCCAGCTTCATTAGTCCTTCCACCGGCTTTCAGCGAGAATGTTCAGAAGTTCGAGGGTAAACGTATCACCAAGGGCTGTCAGCCTGCGGATTTTCTGAAGAAATGTGTTGTAGAAAATAACAGCTGGAATGGCGGTAAAAAGTCCTGCAGCTGTTGTCACAAGCGCATCTGCAATTCCGGGAGCCACTGAGGCGATGCTGGCAGACGCCTGATGGGTAATATCCCTGAAGGCATGGATAATCCCCCAAACCGTACCAAAGAGGCCGACGAATGGGGCAATATTGGCGGTTGTCGCCAGGAACTGAAGATGTGTCTCAAGACGGCCGGTCTCTTCCTGAAGAGCCTGAATCAATGTGCGTTCAAGAACGTCAATATCCCTTTCGCTGTATTCAGAAGATCCAGTCTTGTCCCTGAGTGCCCTGACTTTTTCGTAAGCCGAACGAAAAAGAAACGCGAGAGTGGAGCTTTTGAATTCAGCCGATTCTTCGTAAAGCCTTGAGAACCGTTCACTTCTTTTGAAGGATTTAATAAAGGCAACACTTTCCTTGGCTTCTTTTCCCAGGATGTAATATTTGAAAAAAACAATCCCCCAACTGACAGCCGATAGAAAAAGAAGTAACCCAAGAACGAGTTCTGCCATAAGACTGACATTTGACAAAAAGGAGAAAAGGCTCATATCACTCTTTCTGGAAGGATTCTCATCACGGGAATCCATGTGGTCTTAGATTGGGGCAGTCGCCTGAACCAATGAGTTAATTTGTCAAAAAATTTGGCCGAGCAATCTCGAACCGGGGAGGGTAAACAGGAAGATAGAATTTGGGAAGAGTTCACAGAACAAACCTTAAGATTGAAAGCGATCGATTGGTAATGGCGGGGCCGACGGGGCTCGAACCCGCGACCTCTGGCGTGACAGGCCAGCGTTCTAACCAGCTGAACTACGGCCCCATGATATAAACTAAGGACACTCATCCCGCATTACCGAATTGTTTCATCGAAAAGCTCGAGAATCATAGTCCAGATTGGAAAAAGAATCAAGTGGCATGATCGCATTTGCCAGTGCAGCATTCATCCCTCTCCAGACAAAAACAAGTCCTGTAGAGGGAATCCTGCACCAAACTGGTTGTTGTCCTGACGTACCCCCCCTGATGATTGGCGGGGGCTTAGCGCTCTCAAGCCTGTTTTTGATTTGCAATATCTTCTGACAACCAAATTTTTATGAGTGATTGATATGGCACGTCCCTCTTGTTTTCTTCCAGTTTGAATCAGTCCAGAAGTGCAATGGGTAGACGAACGGAAATGGATTGTGTCGATGGCTTTAATCTGGAAAGTTGGAGCTTCTTGGCTTTGGACCAACCCAGATATTCCGATGAATCGTGTTTTTCCCAGAATGCTTGCTCTTCAGCTTCTGATGAAAACTCTGGAATATCTTTAAGATTTTCCATAATAATCCCTTTCTTTCCGGCTCATCTCCCTGGCTGATATCAACCGAATTAAAGTATGTCCCATGCGTAAAGTAACTGTGATGTGAAGCTTGCGGCCCGAGCTTGTTTTTCCCAGTGCATGTCAGCGGTTTTCTTTTTCGCTATGGCGAACATCCTCCTTCATGACAATTGGTTCGTTAAAAAAAATCTCTTCGGCCTCGGATTGAGACACCCCATGCTGCTCATTCTTTCGGGCATTCCCATTGTCCCAGTCAAACCCGCTGATGTTGTCAAAACTGCCCATAAAAGTTTACTACCAATATATACAGAAATATTCCAGAGTGAGATGCCACATGAAAATGATTCCTTTAAAATACAACCAATAGGTTGCATTCTAAACGTATGAAGAGCCAGGATCCGATTGTACTGTTGAAGTCGCTACATGGGTGTTGGAGAAGATTGAAAAACATCGGCGATTGACCTTGTAATCAGGTTATTTTAAGCCCGGCTTTCTTGCCCCTTATTAAGAGCTGGAGAATGTAAGAATTACGAAATGGAGTTCTCTTCCCTTCCGGAATCATCAGCTCGTACTTTCTTGAGCGCTGACCAGTCCAATTCGCCATATCCCCTGTGGATTCCCGAGATAAACCCGGAATGGATCAGGTCTGCCAATGGCAAGGAGACTTCCAGTGCATCGGATTCTTTCAGCACCAGACGGATATCTTTCAGCCCCAGTTTCATCCTGAAACCCGCAGGATCCCATTTTTCTGTTGCCATCAGATTGCCGTAACCGCGAAATACAGGAGAGTGGTAGAGAGCGGTATCGAGAATTTCCACCAGTGTTTCCGGATTGATTCCTGCCCGCTCTCCCAAGGACAAAGACTCGGAAAGGGTCTCAAGCAACCCTCCCAGGGTAAAGTTCCCCAGAATTTTGACCCAATTGGCCTTTGACGGTCTGTCTCCGACATGAAAAAGATCGGATCCCAGTGCTTGGAAGAGGTCCTCCATTAAGGCCAAGACCTCCCGATCTCCTGCCGTGACGATCGTCAGGGTTGCAGCATCGGCCCTGTCCGGTCGTCCGAAGACCGGACAGGAGATCAGGATTTGTCCCCGACGTTCATGTTCCTGGGTCATCTCTTCGACAAAAGTGGGAGAAAGGGTCGAGAAAGACAAATGGATCCCATTGGGGGGAAGAAGTTCGAAGAGACCTGAATCGCCGAACGGACAGACGGATCATCGGAGAGCATGGTCGCGACAATGGATTGCCCGGACATGGCTTCCCTGATGGATGAAAAGACCTTGACGCCCAGGGAGGAAAGATCCCGGGCCTTCTCCGGCGTCCGGTTGTATCCTGTGACATGATGGCCTTTCCGATGGAGGTTTCTGGCCATCGGAAGCCCCATGTTCCCAAGTCCTATCCATGCAAGTGTCTTTTTATCCAAAACGACCTCCCTCTTCACTGTTTCCGTCCGGCATGATACAAGTACCATACAAGCATGCCTCATTACCCTGACAAAGATTCCCGGGGGAATCAAGTTCCGGACCAAACATATTGAATCAGGAGTTTTTCCGTGAAGCCTTCAGGCTCTCAAGACAAAACAACGACCTTTGCCCGGATTTATCGCTGGTTTCGGTACACGCTCTCGGAGGAATGGCGACTCATACGAGAACTGCTCGCCCTTTTCCAGGAGTTGGCCCATCCGATCATTCTCCGGTTCAAGCTTCGACTCACAAGACGCTCGATCAAGAATCGGAGAACAGAATGGATCAAGATGCTTGGCAAGGAAACGTTTGAGACCCCTCCCCTTTTTTCCAGGTTTTCCGAATCTCTGAGAGAAAACCGCTCATCCGGAAAAATCATTGAACGCATTGAATCCCTGGATCGGCTGGAAGGAAAGATCGAAGAACAGATCATGATTTTTGAAGACGCCCGCTCCCAGCAGATTCTTGCCGGCCTTTCGGCAAAAATAGCGGAACACCAGCTGGAATCAAGGGTCATTCCCATCAGGGATCGTTCGGTCTATCTTGCCCTCACGGTCGATGAAGCCAGGATCAGGGCTCAGGAACAGGGTATCATCATGATAACCGCGCTCAGAAGGGGTGTGGTGCTTTCAGGGAGAACCATTCTGAGGATCGACGATCTCATTGTCGGCATTGTTCCGGCTTTTGCCGTCAGGGGAGAAGAAGAAGCATGGGGTATCGACCATCGCCAGGTTCATCCTTCTATGGATACAGATGGCGTGATTTAGTCTGGTGAAAAAAGAGATCAGGGCTCTTGTGAGACGTTCTCCTGAACCCCGTTCAGGTCCCCAAACTTCTGAAAAGTAACCCCTTATCCTTTGAGGTTACGATAAAAATTCTCATGAGTCCCAATCAGCAGCAAGACACGATTGGCCAGATCGTATTCGTAGGCTAAAAGAAATCGTTGGTTCACACAGTCGAACTTGTAAACGTAAATACCTGATAGGTCAGATTTCTTCTCTTCTCCGATGGCCGGATCAGAAACGATATTCTCCACAGCCTGATCAACTGCCTCCTTCTGATTTCTCCTTGATTTTTTATAAGTACGCAGGAATACATTGGTCTGGCGAACAACTCTTTCAGCCACGTAAATGGCCTTGACTGAACGGGGTGAGCTGATCTTTCTCTTCTGATCTCGCAATGAGAAGCTCACGGATAAAATCAACCGGAAGATCCGGGTTCTCCAATGCGACCCTGCCCACCCTGGCCCAATACTCAAGTTGCCCGGCAATAGTGCGACACTCGCCTTTTGCGGCCGTCTTTGCTTGATGATATAAATCATCATTCATTCGGATTGACATGCTCATCAGATTCTCCATTACTATATTAGTAGCAATTTATAGTAGGTTGTAAAGGAAATGAGGAAAGGTGGTTAAGAAAGAGTCTCACGGATGGTTCAGGCAAAAATCGTGAATACAAAGCATTGTATGGGCATTTTCACGAAGAAGTTCCCTCCAGACTAGGGTTTTTCCTAATGACTTCTTCTTTAATCACTTTCCCCTGCATACGCAGCTTGTGATCTGAAACAAAAGATCCGTCCCTTGCAGGATCAAAAAACTCGGGACGAACCGTTTTCTCCTGAGCGGACGACCGTTCCCGAGCGCAAGACAAACAAGAATCCTTAGCGTCAGAGGATAACGAACCTCACGACCGGCGAATCGGGGAATAAAAGTGGCAATATCCCATCGGGCTCACGGGACCTTCGACGACTTCACAGAGTCCCATTTTACCCATCATTTTGCCATTCATTCCTCCCATTCGCATTCCCTGCATCATTTGGCCCATTCCGGCCATGTTTTCCATCATCTGTTTCATTTCCGGACTGCCAGGAAGGAAATGTGTGCAGTTCATGCACATTTTCCCTTGATCTGGATGCGACTGATAATGGGCGATTTTTTGACTGATTTTGAGGGTTCCTGCAAAAGCCGGATTCCTCTCAAGAAAGATCCAACCGGCGCTCAATAATGCAAAAACCGGGATTTGCCGCAAAAAGTCTCTTCTCGAAAGACTGCCATTCAAACGTCTCAAAGATTTTTTATCCATGTTTTCCTCCAGAAATTCCGGGATTCCATCTGCCGCGGATCCGGATGGGACCCTGTTTTTCATGAAAGCCCTTCTCCCGGAACGGGAAGTTCCGGGAGAGTTCCCGACGCAGGAGAGCATGGAATCCCCATGGCCAGAGAGGGCCTCATTGAAAATGCAGTGGAGATCGAACAACTCCGGTCGACTTACTTTTTCTGAATGATCTCGAGTAGAAGGGATTCATCCCTGATCATCTGGTCCATCATTTTGTTCATGACAAGATTGTACTGCTCCATCCTGCGATCAGAACGGACGAGATCCGCGATCGTTGTCATCTTTCCCATTTTCATGCTTTCCTGCATCAGCTTGTTCATTTCTTTTCGCATGATTTTATTGTTGTTCTTGATCATTTTTATTTGTGCCGAAAGGGCATTCTGGCGTTCTATCCCACTCGTCTTTTCGGCCTGTCTCAATTTCGCCTCAGATTTATCCATCTTCTGGTTCAGGAAGACATCAGCAGGATTGACTGCCCACGCACCTACTGGGAAACCCAGAGAGAAGATTGCCGATGAAATGAGTATCGTTTTTTACACATGATGAACCTCCGATTATTATCTTTTTTGTTATTTGGATCCCCGACCGGGAAAATCCGGTCGATGGACCTAACTCCACTTCCCCATGAGCCATGGGGGGAGTATCTCTGGCTTTTTTGCTCTGAGATCACGCCCGTTCCATCGGAACATGGATCCAAGAAAAACCGAAAGCTTAAGGAAGTTCTTCGATCTTTGTGATGACGGGACCCTCAGTGCCCTGAATCACATCGAAACGGACATGCTCCCCTTTTTTCAAATCGGATAGCTCTGACCGGTGCTTTACACCGAAGGCCATGGTCATCCCCTTCCATCCGAATGCCTTGATAGGACCATGGGCAATCGTGACCGTTCCGGCCTTCGGATCCACTGCCTTCACGACCCCCTTCCCATGCCCTACAGATGCCGGTGCGCTTCCTGTCCCGGAGGACATGCCGGACATCCCGTTCATATCCCCCATTCCTCCTCCCATGTCATCTGCCAGGGCAACGGTCGTGGCAAGAAGCATTCCCGTCAGGACCAACGTGCTTCCTGCCATTGTTCCCAAGTGATTTTTTAAAGATTTCATCAGGTGTTTCCTTTCCTTTAAGGTTGGGAGAGCCTGTAGAAGAGATCTTCTACAGGGGTGGACGGAGTGGATGAGAGTCTCTTTTTTCGGCTTCCCGACGGAGATCACTCTCTTTCCACATCCGAAACAGTACAGGGAGTACGAGAAGGCTCAGGATCATGGCGGTCACCATACCGCCAACCATCGGCGCGGCGATCCGTTTCATGACATCCGATCCGGTCTTATGGCTCCACATGATCGGGAGAAGTCCCGCGAGGATGACCGTTCCTGTCATGGCGATCGGGCGCAGACGATACAGCGTTCCTTCGAGGATCGCTTTATCGAGATCCTCCGGTGTGGAAAGAGTTCCATTCATCCGGCGAAGATCAACTGAGCGATCGAGATAAAGGATCATCACGATTCCGAACTCGGCGGCGACCCCGGCCAAAGCGATCATTCCCGTGACGACGGCCACAGAGAGGCGGTAATGAAGTCCGTACAAAAACCACAGGCTTCCGAGTACCGCAAAGGGAAGGGGGAGGAGGATCATTCCTGTTTTGGCAGCACTCCTGAAATGGATATACAGAAGTCCGACAATGAGCAAAAAGGCAAGTGGCAAAACCAGGGCCAGTCGTTTTTTTGCCCGTTTAATCGAGGTGTATTGTCCGGACCAGGAGAGAGTCGTTCCCGGAGGAAGCGAGACGGAGCTGGCAATAGCCTTCCGGGCCAGCGCGACATAGCCACCCAGATCTCCTCCCTTTGGTTCGATATAGATCCATCCGGTCAGGCGGGCATTTTCGGTTTTGATCATCGTGGGACCGTCCTCAATCGAAAGGGATGCCAGACGGGAAAGAGGAACCTCCTCTCCGTCTGGAGTGGAAAGAAGGGATGCACCAATGGCGTCGAGCGATCCCCGATCTTCTCTGGGGAAACGAAGATTCACCGGAAATCGTTCCCGACCCTGGATCACGGTGGTCAGGGATTCTCCTCCGATGGCGGTTTCCACCAGCCGGTTCACATCTGCGATGTTGAGACCATAACGGGCGGCTCTTCGGCGATGGATGTCCACGACGATGTACCGTCCTCCCGTGAGGCGATCAGCATAGACAGAGGAGGTTTCCGGGAGTTTTTTGAGAACCTCCCGGATCTGCCGGTCGATACGGTTGATGGTGTCGAGCGATGCAGCTGTCACCTTGAGCCCTAGAGGCGACTTGATTCCGGTTGAGAGCATGTTGACCCGGTTGATGATCGGCATGGTCCAGATATTGGAAATACCCGGAAGCAGGACGGTTTCATTCAACTTTTCCTTCAGACTGGAGAGGGTCATTTCCGGGGGCCATTCGCTCCGGGGCTTGAGCATCACCACCGTATCGAACATGGTGAGATGGGCCGAATCCGTCGCTGTCTCGGCGCGGCCTGCCTGCCCAAAGACCCGCTCCACTTCGGGAACGGTTTTAATGAGCCGGTCGGTGATCTGGAGCAGATGGGCCGATTCTCCCACCGAGACACCGGGAGTCAGTGTGGGCATGTACAAAAGGTCGCCCTCATAGAGAGGGGGCATGAACTCCGTTCCAAGATGAGAAAGGGGTATCACCGCTGTGGCAAGGCATAGTCCTGAAAAGATGAGTGTGCGTTTTCTGTGGCGAAGGACCCACCCGATAACGGGTCGATAAAGAAGAACAAGGATCCGGTTGATGATGTTGGACTCCTCCGGTTTCATCCTGCCCCGAAGGAGAAATCCCATCAGGACCGGAACAAGTGTGATCGAAAGACCGGCGGAGATGGCGATCGAATAGGTTTTTGTGAACGCCAATGGTTTAAAGAGACGGCCTTCCTGTTCCTGCAATGCGAAGATGGGAAGAAAGGAGACCGTAATCACCAGGAGCGAAAAGAAAAGAGAAGGCCCCACCTCCCGGGCTGCTCTCAGGGCCGTTTCCCAGGAGGTTTCCGACCCGTCGGCCCGCTCCTGGTGTTTGTGCATGTTCTCGATCATCACGATCGCCGCGTCGACCATGACCCCGACCGAGACGGCGATTCCGCCGAGGGACATGATATTGGCGGTGAGTCCTTGTTCGGCCATCAGGACAAAGGCTCCAAAAATTCCCACCGGAAGGGAGAGGATTGCCACAAGCGAAGAGCGGATGCTGGAAAGGAAGAGGATGCAAACCAGAGAAACTGCAACGGATTCTTCCAGGAGTTTTTCCAGGAGGGTCCTGATGCTTTTCAGAATGAGTCTCGAACGGTCGTAGGTCGTTTCGATCTCCACCCCTGGAGGCAACATCGGGGTGAGACTCTTGAGCTTCGACTTGACCTCTTCAATGATTTTCAAGGCGTTGGTTCCGGCTCTGGAGATGACAATCCCCCCCGCGACCTCGCCTTTTCCGTCGAGTTCTGCCACTCCTTGCCTGAGCTGGGGTCCGAGATGAACGGACGCGATATCGCCCAAGCGAACCGGATTGCCGCCGGCACCCGAGACAATGGGGATTTTCCGGATATCAGAAATCGAATGGAGATAACCCCTCGTCCGGACCATGTACTGGGCTTCGTTCATATCCACGACCGACCCGCCCACCTCTCCATTCGATTCCCTGATGGCATCCTCGACCCGTGAAAGGGGAATATGGTCGGCCAGAAGCTTTCGCTGGTCGATGACCACCTGAAACTCCTTGACCATCCCTCCGACCGACGCCACCTGCGCCACCCCATGAATGCTTTGCAGTTCAAATTTCAGAAACCAGTCCTGAAGGGTCCTTAGCTGTGAGAGATCGAGGGTGTGTGTGGTGTCGACGAGGGCGTATTCATAGACCCATCCCAACCCGGTGGCATCCGGACCGAGAGAGGCGGTGACCCCGGATGGAAGGCGGCCTTCGACCTGATTGAGATATTCGAGTACCCGGGATCTGGCCCAGTATTGATAGGTCCCTTCCTTGAACAGAATGTAGATGAGGGAATTCCCGAAGTCGGAATACCCTCGCACATGGCGGACTCCGGGAATGGTCAGGAAGGCGGTCGTCAGTGGATAGGTCACCTGGTTTTCAACGACGGAAGGCGGTTGGCCGGCAAAAGAGGCCTTGACGATGACCTGCGTATCGGAGAGATCCGGGATGGCATCCAGCGGACTTCGATAGAGGGAAACCGCTCCCCATGCGACAATGGCGAGGGCCAGTCCCAATACCCAGTACCTCCGCTGAATCGACCAGGTGATGATTCTTGTAATCATGGCCGGCCTCCTTCGGACATCCTGGCAGAAACATTTTCAAACCGGGACTCAGAATCGAGAAGGAACTGTCCGCTGACAACGACCCGTTCTCCTTCTCCCAGACCTTCGAGGACTTCGACCCAGTGGCGTGACCGAGCTCCGGTTTTGACCCTGGCTGGCCGGAAGAGTCCCTCTCCGGTTTCTGTCATCACGACCGTTTTGGATCCGGTCCGGATCAATGCTTCCCGCGGAATGACCAATACATCGGGATGCGGGTCAGGATGCAGCGTGGCTTCAAGGTACATCCCCGCCTTCAAGAATCCGTCAGGATTGGGGACAGTCACCCGGGCCCGGATCGTCCGGCTGGTTTTTCCCACCTCTGGATTTAAAAATTGAAGTCTTCCCCGGTATGTTCTTCTGGACGGTGATGAAAATCGAAGGACAACGGCATCTCCATTTTTGACCCAGGCCAGTTCCGGGTTATAAAAGAACACATTGACCCAGAGTTTTTGGGTGTCAGCCAGGGTCATCAAGGGATTTTTCGGCGAGACCTCCCCACCGACCCGGGCCGGAATCGATGTCACGATGCCCGAGTAGGCAGAGATGACTGGTATGACGGATCGGGGTTTTCCCGTTTTCACAAGTCGCCTGATTTCAAATTCGGGGACACCCAGAAGTGTTAGTCGTTCCTGTGCCGCGTTCCAGATTTTCTGATTGTCCGCTGATCCGGGATCGGACCGGAGTGCCAGAAGGGCGATCCGGGCTTCATATTCTGAATTGGCAAGTTCGGGGGAGTAAATCTCTGCGATGGTTTCCCCCTTCCGGACGATCTCCCCTTCGGATCGAATGTTTAACGTTCGTATCCAACCGGAAAATCGTGGCGTAATGACCCGGATGCGGTGCTCATCGAAGGCCACTGTTGCTGCCGCCCTGATGGTACGGGTGAAGGTCCGTCTCTTGACTGTCGCAAGGCGGATCCCGAGCGTCTGGCGAATTTCCGGACTCACCCGGACAGAGGTTCCGGGAGAGCTCGCGGGACTGGAAAAGACAGGAAGGTAATCCATTCCCATGTTGTCCTTCATCGGATGATCTGCATGAATGGACGGATTCATGGGATTTCTCCAATAAAGAATCGTTTGTTTCGGAGGAGATTTTGGCGTTTCAGCCATGAGCGGAGAAGGGGCTTTTGAAGACCCCCTCCAGTGTTCGGCTCCGGCACCGATTCCTATCCCCAGAAAAAGGACCATAAAGGACAAAACAAGAGATCTAGTTTTCACGGGAGCCTCCCTGAAGGCGACCTTTAAGATAGTCAAGGTTCGCCATTTCCTTGATTTTCTCCACCCGGATATCAAGCGCCTGAAGTTCGATATCCTCGACCTTTTTCATGGATTCAAGAACACGTCCCATATGAACTGTTCCTGTGGAGTAGTCGTTCAGAGCGGCCTCCGTATTTCTGTGGGCTTCCGGAAGAAGGCGGTGATCGAAAAAAAGTGCTCGATGAGAGAGATGACGGTAGCCCGCTTCGTCATCTCTGATCTCCTGGGCAAGCTTTTGGCGCAATTCATCACGCTGGGCCTCAAAGGATTCGAGATTTGCCTCTTCTTCCCGGACCTTCTGATCTTGTCGCTCGCCTGGTCGGAGCGGAAGGTTCATCGTGAGAACCACCGAAAAAAGGTTTGGTGTGCTGGTAATGAGACTCGGCCCCATGAAGTAGCTGTAATCTCCTTCGACGGAAAACGCGGGGATTTTGTCCTTTTTGGCGGCTTGGACCCGAAGGGCCTGGGCGGTATTTTCTTCGGCGCTGGATTTAAGCGCAGGGTGGAGATTGATCTGGGAGAGCATTAAGGACTCGGGAAGGGGAAGCGGACATTTTGGCTCTTCGTCAGAGATCCTGAACGGTTGGGATCGGTGCATGAGTCGCATCAGATGATGGAGGCTCTCTTCTCTCTGAATCTCGAGAACTTCCTCTTTGTCTTTGAGATTGTCTTTCTGAAACTGGGCAAGAAGAAGATCGGACTCAGATCCTGTGCCCTGTCGATATCTCGTCAGGGCTGCATCGAAGGCCTCCTGCCAGAGAAGCCCGATCGACCGGAGCAGGAGCTCCGTCCTGGTGTTTCGATAGAGATCAAGCCAGTTGAGTCGAACATCCCGGACAAGCCGGAGTTTTCGTTCTTCCAGGTTCCATCTGGAGGCGCTCTCTTTCCTGAGAAAACTCTTCTGGAGAAGATCTCGCTTCCCCA
This sequence comes from Leptospirillum ferrooxidans C2-3, assembly GCF_000284315.1. Lineage (NCBI taxonomy): Bacteria > Pseudomonadati > Nitrospirota > Nitrospiria > Nitrospirales > Nitrospiraceae > Leptospirillum > Leptospirillum ferrooxidans. The sequence goes on from NC_017094.1 coordinate 1,304,513, forward strand.
TGGGTGAAAAGCTTTGCCTGAGTCCTACGGTTGTCATGGCCAGGAGGCTTTGTCCCATGTTGAAACTGATCGGGAAATACTGCTCCCCCAGAACCAGCTTGGGGTCAGGCAGTTCTCCTGCCTGGATGGAAAGAGTCTTTTCCCTCTCTATCCGGGCCTGATCCTTTGCCAGTGAGGGATTTTTTTGAAGTGCCTCCCAAACTGCCTGATCGATTGTGAGGACAGGAATGTCCGATTTTTGAAGAAAGGACTCTCCCGGTAGACTAGATTCCCCCGCCCAGGCAATTGCCCCCTCACGATATGATCCATCGAACAGGATTGCACCGGATAGAAGGATTGGAGGCAACATCCAAAAACCGGTTTTTTTAAATGACCTGAGCGCTCCTGCGGGAGGCAGGGATTTTAAGGAGAATTTCTGAAAAATAGAACTAGAGACAATATGAAGAAATGACATAAGACCTCCCCGAGTTCAAAAACGGCGTGAAAATCCGAAGTTTTCAGAACTGGGTAAGTCTCAGATCAAAAGGGGACGGCTAACCGGGGGGAAGAAGGAAAGTCTCTCTGGAAATAAAAGATGCGAGGGTTTTGTCTTCATTCTGATAATCGGTTGTTTTGGAGAAGAGTCTGCGACGATCGGGAGCACCGGAGGCCATATGCGCGAGAAGGAGGGTGTGTTTTCCTCTCCAGAGACCGATAGAACACATAAGTCACACAGAGAGGCCTGACAAAGGGCGACCCTGTTCTTTCCATGGCAACAGGGAAGCTCTCCCTTCATGGGACAGGAGGAGGGCATCGCATTTTTGGATTTGAGACTATGGCCACCCGTCATGGCCATGGATGGCGTCATGGCCTGAGCGATGGGAGCCTCCCCTGCCCTGCACAAAAAACAGACAAGTGCGAGAAGAAGAGCAAAAAAAAGATTTTTTTGAAGCAGCGCCAGAATCTTCATGGATTGATTGTGAGTCGCGTCAAAACTCATGTCAAGTGAAATGGGCAACAGTTGAAGGAGTACTAATTGCCAGAAGGCTAAGAATCCTGTACTCTTTGAGTGTGCACAGATGAAAGGAAACGACCATGCCCAGAGTAGCCGTTAACGAGAACAAGCGGATGCAGCTTCGCATCCAGCCGGAGCAAAAAGCGACGCTTATGCGGGCGGCCGCGCTTCGGAACACAACCCTAACGGATTTCATCTTTCAGATCGCCATGCGCGAGGCTCATGTCGTGATCGAGGAAGCAGAGCGGATTCGACTGTCGGAAAGAGACAGCCTGCTGGTGCTGGATCTGCTGGAAAATCCGCCTGCGCCGAATGCCAAGTTGCGCGGGGCCATTGCCGCGATGCCAAAACCTAGTTGACGTTTCCGGCCTGGCACGAAGAGCCGGTTTCCAAGAAGCATGATCGCAAATCGTTCGATTGCGGCGATGCGGAGCTAAACGATTTTCTGCATCGTCATGCACGTCAAAGCCATGACCTTGGCGGCGCAAAAACCTTCCTGGCTATCGACAACGACGATAACAAAACGATCCTCGGCTTCTACAGCTTGGCGCCGGGCGCGGTCTTGTATGCAGATACGCCGCAGACTTTTCGTCGCGGCCTTGCACCGCACGATGTTCCGGGGTTCCGTCTTGCGCGCATTGCGACGCATGTTTGCGTGCATGGGCAAGGCCTAGGCGGGCAGCTTCTCGCGTCGGCCGCACGGCGTTGCCTGCTCGCCGCAGCCGAAGCGGGCGGCGTGCTTCTTATCATCGATACAAAGAATGACCGCGCGGCAAAATGGTATGCGTCGTATGGCGCAGTTCCACTGAACAATAGGTCACTTACGCTTGTGATGTCGCTTGCAACCTTTGCCGCTGAACTGAAAGCGGCCGATCAATCGCGTCCGGGCTGACATCTTGCGCCCGGATTTGTACGACACTGGGCTTCTCGCCGTGCGTCACAGCAAGGATTGCGCCAAAGTCCAGATCGTGGGTAATCACAACGTAATCGTTCGCTCCGGCGTAGGCCATGATTTCGAAATCCGTCGCATTCTTCGCCCCAAGCGTCGACCAGTGAACGGCCTGCACACCCGCACCCGACAACACTTCAACCCAACGCGGCGAGAGGTTCATATCGACGAGCAACTTCATACAGTGGCCAGCGTGACCTCGCGTTCTTCGGCTCGCCATGCGGCGTAGCGAAGCGCCTGCATAATGTCTTCTCGTTCAAGGTAAGGATAATCGGCCAGAACTTCATCAAAGCTGTGACCAGCCCCGATTTGTCCTACAACCATGCCGACCGTGACGCGCATTCCACGGATGCACGCTCTGCCGCCCATCACATCGGGCTTTTGGGTGATGCGATTCAGTTGTTCCATGCTCTGCTCCTTCTCATAACACATTGCCACAGTTGCACTTTAAAAATATCATTCCATGAACTCTGAATAAACTCTCCCGCCACTAAGCTAACGCTTAAGTGGGAGCTTCAGCTCTCACGAGAGGATATTCCTCTTTCCCCGAGGATGCGCATAGGATTGTGGGCCCTTGCGTATTATCGCCCTCTCCAGAGGCTTTGACACAGGCCTCCTGCCCTGATGTTTTGAGTTTCCCGATCCCGCACCGCCGAACCTCTTTCTTCTGGATCTTCCCTTCCAGAAGAAGACGGACCCCCTTTTGGGTGATGACGCGTCTGCCGTTGTGCTCGGCATTGTCTGTAAGCCCGCAGCGCTGAGAGCTGTCTTGCGGTGAGACCTTGATCACAAGCCCCGGATTGAAGGGACTTGTACGAAAGGGAGGAGACCCCGGCAGGACGACAGGCTCGCCCGGGTGAGTCCGGCCTTGGCCCCTGCTCCGTTTCGGACATGGCGTCCCGAATCGTCCTGTCCAGTTCGGAAACGAAGAGATGGGCCGCCTTGTGGATCACGTCCTTTCGGACCTCTTTTGCGTATCCGAAAGTCCGGACAAGACGCTTCCGGGTCTTTCTCCGACTGTTCGAGCCTTTGACCTGTCGGGCCAGTTTTTGTTGCCAGCGTTTTCTGCCCAGTTTCTTCTCTCCATCCGGGTCTTCTGGACGGAGGAGAAATCGATCTTTCGCTCGGAGCTTGCCATGACCGGAATCATCACGTCGCGGTCGAAGTCCAAAGTTTTACTCCGGAGTTCCTCTTCCGTAAACAAGCCAGGCGACGGTGTCCTCATCCTTTGATTCCGGAAGACCGTCGTCCGAGGAGAAGGAGAGGAACCACTTCCCGGCCTCGACCGAAACATGGAGAGATGGGGGGACGGGAGTGGTATAGGCGAGGAATCGGTGGCCGGTCTGCATGGAAATAGAATACCTCAATGCGATGATGGAAAACAAAAACGCCCGTTTGTCCCCTCTTGCCCTGTGGGCCAAGAAGGGGAATATATGGTCCGGGCAGAAAGTCAAGAGTTTTTCTCCTCAAGAACTCTCGCTGGACGTTCCTCCTGGGCGGGATTCCGGCTCCCTGTTTTTGGGAGCAGGGCCAATCTTTCCCCTCTGATACCATTTTGATGAGACTCGGTTTTTCTCTCTTTTCTTCCCGGAACGCGTCGAAAGGGCCTCACCGGTGATCTCTTTACAGACTCGATTCTCCCTGAGGAGGAGTCGGTCGCCCCAATATATCCGGCTTATCGGAACTCTTTCCGTAGCGATGGATTTCGATGTTGTTTTTCCTATTCCGGATTTTCCTCAATTTTGTCCGTCCGGACCTCGTGTTGCTCGGTCGATTCGTGAAACATTTCCTGTTGGGCTCTGATCTGCGTTTTCAGACTGGAGGACTTCTGCGTTTCCGTCACCCGGTGTCCCAGCCACTGAAGTGAAACGAGAGAAATGACAACGATCGCCAATGCCCCACCGAACTCAAGCGTTCCGGACGGATCTTTCCATCGAACAAAATGCTGAAGGAATGTTGACCCCATGATGACAATGATCACGCTCAGAACCTTGCTTTCGAGATCGGTCAGGGATTCTATTCCAAGGGCGACCGCGACATTCAGGGGCGAGATAAACAGACTGTAAAGACCAACCCCCACCAAGTAAAAAACAACCGCTTCAAGCATTGTACTGACGATATTCAGATCCCGGCTCATCGAAATCCCGTGAGCGGAAAAGATTCCATTCGCCACATCGGACCAGGATCGATAGAGTGCCCTAATGGCCTGGACGGCGCCGATCAGAAACAGGGAAAATGCGGTGAGCATCACCGAAAGGACCGCAACAAAAACAAGGTATCGGGATCTTCCGAGCAGAAAATCCAATAACTTGAAGGATGGATTGGGCTCAGATGGCATCTTCAATTGGATCACCTTTCCTTTCCGGGTTATTTGGAGGGAGGAAGTATTCCTGTTGGATCCGAAGGGATTCTGATAATCTTTGGCCGGTCTCTCCGATGGTAACCATTTTGGCTATCTAGTCAAGTGTGAAAGCTCATCCCATCTGGGGCGCTCCTCCTTAACGGCAGGAAGGAACAATCAGTGTGGCAACTCGGATGAGTTCCAGAAAAGGGAAAGGATGGTCGCTACTCATGGCGACACCAATGGGGGGTTCAAAGATAAAAAAAGTCACTCCCCCTCTTTGGCCCGCCGAGTCTCGTTCTATGGAGTGATCGATCAGCCGGAAATGTGCTGCAGTCCTGAAAATGGAGCGCTTGCCGGAAAAGCTGGGGAAAGAGTGGTTTGGCTCCGATCACAAGGTCTTGAATGGGCAAAATCGACCCCGACTCCCAATATTCACTCATAGAATGTCTTTCAGGCTTTAAAATCCGTTCACCTGGCCACCCCATCGCACCTGGCGCCTTTCGCTCGCGACACCGAGACACTTGTGGTCTCTGTCCCCTTCGCTGGTCTTCGACCCGGCGCTTCGGTCCGGAGGGGGTTCCGGCGGTTCCCTCTTGGACACGATTCTCGAGCGAAAAATGCAATATTGATCATTGGACAACCATTCAGCGATAAGGAGCGTCATCGTTTTAATGTTGCTTTTCAATGTTGATCAATTGTTTCTTCCCAAGTTCACCCAAGATTTTCAATACTGGACGGAACCTTACGATCGATCCCCCTCTCCTTTCAATGGCCAAGGTCTGGAAACAAAAGGAGCTGGCTGATAATCGTAATAGTGATAGTGTTTCAGTACTGCGCGGGCTATGTAATAGACTAGAATTCCCGCAGCAATCCCGACGCCGACACCGATCAGGAAGGTTGGAATGGCATAGAGTAGCGGAGAAAGGCCGGAGCTAAGATTGCCGATCAAGCTGTATGCTTCACCGGCACCTCCCAGAAACAGGACAATGGCCCGATCCCGGCCATTGAGGGCAGCAGCAATGCCACTGGTCACTCCAAATGCAAATGGAAGGGTCAGGGAATACGTTAAAATGGCCGGATGAGTTCCCAAGATGGGATTGATTTCATAAATGTGTGGGACGGCTTGCAAAGCAATTCCATAACTTGTGATCAAATCGGTCATTCCGAATCCGAGATAGAGAACCTGGAGGGCATTTCCAGCCGATAACTTGGGAAGTGTGAGCGTTGGCGCACCATAACGGTGACTTGAACCCAGTTGAAATTCATTCGTTCCATCAACCATGGCGGAAGCCATGGCAAGTCCCGGCAACAGATAAAAAAGAACACACATGGAAACAATGAAAATCTTCATGACAACCACCCTGTTTGATTATTGACTTCATTTTTCGCGCAGGAAACCCTTCCCTGGACGGTTTATGTCAGGGAACGGGAGGAATGCGCTGCTCCTTAATCTGTTTGGATTTGACATAGGAAATAAATTGCCTATGGTAAGCTTATGAAAAAAACATTGAAGGTCAAACTGGCCCCGACCAAAGAACAGGCCAAGTCTCTTCTGGAGACGATCGAGACGTTCAACGACGCCTGCAACTGGATTTCCAGAAAGTCCTTCGAGGCAGGAACACCGCACCAGATGAAACTCCACCATCTGGTCTATTTTGAAGCGAGGGAGAGGTTTCCCGCCCTCACCTCCCAGATGATCGTCCGGGCGATTGCCAAGGTCTCCGACAGCTACAGGACGGAGAAGAAAACGCTCCACTTTTTCAAGAAACAATCGGCCATGGAGTATGACAAGCGTCTTCTGTCTTTCAAGTCCCTGTCCCATGCTTCTCTTGCGACCATCCACGGACGGATCACCGTTCCGTTGATCTTCGGCCACTACGCTCCGCTCGACCGGAACAAGATGCTCGGACAGGCGGATCTCACCACCTCCGGCGGGAAATTCTTCCTGAATCTCGTGATCGATGTTCCGGACGGAACACCCTATGACCCCGAAGAGTGTCTCGGAGTCGATATGGGCATTGTGAATCTCTCCACCGACTCCGATGGAGAATCGTTCTCCGGAGAAGGAGTGGATCATGTCCGGGAAAAGATCCACACCCTGAAAAAAGCGCTTCAGGAGAAAGGAACGAAGAATGCCAAACGCCACCTGAAAAAAGTGTCTGGCAAAGAAGCGCGATTCAAGAAAGACACGAATCACTGTCTTTCGAAAAAGATCGTTTCCAAGGCAAAAGGCACCGGACGAGGTATCGCCCTTGAGGATCTCAAGGGATTCAACAGCCGGACAATGGTTGGAAAGAGCCAAAAGGAACGATTCGGAAAATGGGCGTTTGACCAGTTGAGACGCTTTATCACCTACAAGGCTGTTCTGGAAGGCGTTCCCGTGGTGGTCGTCGATCCACGAAACACCTCCCGCACATGCTCTGTTTGTGGACATTGCGAAAAAGACAACCGAAAGTCTCAAGAACATTTCTCCTGTTTGATCTGTAAACACACCGAACATGCGGACATCAATGCCGCACGGAACATTCGCTTCAAGGCCGCAATCAATCGGCCTATCGCAGTCTGAATCGAACGCTTGAACTGCAAACCCCCACTACAGCCTCGGCTTAGTGGCGGGTAGTTGATGGATGTTCCCTTCCCTAAGCGCTGGGCATTTTTTCCCACAACGCTTCATGGGTCTTTTTCCCCGGAGTCCTCCCCGTATTGCCCCTCAAAATGATCCCCCGCAGGGATCTCGGGGACCGTCTCCCGACACTGAGACACCTCTCTATTCGGGGGAATGATCTGATCCGGACGAAAATCATGCCGGCTGGGGGTGTTTAGAAATCCTCTTGCATAGTGTATTGGTTTGGGCCGGACCGGGTGTTCACCAAGAAGGATCGGGACAACATCGAAGAGGATCTCCTCTCGGCCGTTCGCAATTTGTCGAAGAGTTATGTGAGTCTCACGGACGATCAGATTGCCTGCTGCTGCAAAACCGACTGTTTGAGGAGATATGCAATGATAAAACGCGAGTTTAAGAGTAATCCCTTTGAGGCCATCCAACCCTTGCCCAATGCCCTTCTGGAAGTCGGGGTGTCAATAAGACAATGCGCAAGTATGATGATATGTGTCTGCTCGTACCCCCCATCAATCTGAGGCCAATCAAAATCAAGCATCACCCGGAGAAAGGATTGTCGGAGGTGATCGCGAGAGCCGAGAGTGCAGCGAGCAAATCCTTGTATGCCGTCGTTTTGCCCGTCAATGTCTGGTAATTGGCTGAAAACGTTGCTTCGCCCGCCTGAACGATCTTGGGGATCGCAAAACCAAGAGAACGCATCCAGTCAATATAGACAATCCCGCAACCTGTACTGACCGGGTCCTGATCGGTATGCTCCGTCTTGTCGATCCAGTCCGGTCGACCTGCCTGATCCCACGCGGGTCCGGTAGCGAATGCGGCGAGTGTTCCAGCCGGGGTTTCCTGTTCGGCGCAAAATCTCGAGAGAGCTTCTCCATTCGAGTAGCCGCAGTTCCATCCCAGATTTTGCGGTCCCATGAAGGATTCGGAGAGTTCGGCAACATAGAGGCCAATTTCAAGGTTCAATGGGTTGACCGTGCGATTTGCAAAAGTCGCGTCCAGGTACAACACGCCACCTGTCGTGAAATTGCAGCCATAGTGGTATGCCCCTCCCGATCCGTCGTTCTTTCCGCTCAAGGGGGAGATGACGACATTGACCGATCCGCCTGCTATGCCGAAAAAAGCCTCCATCTGCGTGTACGGCCCGCTGACCGACTTAAGCATCCCTTTGGCAAGAGCCAATCCCGCTCCGCCAAGCAACGGATCGTAAGAAACCGTGACATTCCCCACCACGCCAACCTGGGTGACCGGATAGTCAAAACCGGTTCCTGCGGCCAACCTGATCTCCTGACTGCTTCGTTTCTTTCGCTTTCCCCCTGGGGGAAGCAGTTTCCGGAGTGGGCCCATTTCTTCTCTCCTTATGTTGAACGGTAAACGATCTTGTTCCGGCATACTGGACAGGAGTTGAGGTTGCAAGAATTTCCCCGGAAGTTCCGGAGACAAAATATAGAAGAAACGCTCCCCATTCTACCGGACTCAATCACCTAGCAGCTTTAAAATCCTCCCCAAAAACACCTCGTGGATCCATCCTGGGTCTTTATAGATAGGGTACCAGCCTTTTCTAAAACTTGACGAACCTGTGTCAGGGAGTATCGTTAGGGGGAATGGAGGTTCTCTTCTGATCTCCAGGAATCCGTTTCTTCTATGCGGTGTTTCTTCACGAAGAGAGAGAAAGGGAGGTTACATTGTCCAGGACTGTGAGCGACCGCATCGTCGAGTTTCTGGCGGAAATGGGCGTTCGCCAGATTTTCGGCATTCCGGGTGACACCATCGACTCCTTGATGGAATCTCTCCGTATACAGAGTTCGGTTCATTTTGTGGTCATGCGCCATGAGGAGGCGGGGGCCTTTGCGGCGAGTGCCCAGGCGAAGCTTTCCGGGAAGCTTGCTGTCTGCGTCGGCTGTCAGGGGCCGGGAGCGATCCATCTGTTAAATGGTCTTTACGATGCCGCTCTGGATCATGTTCCTGTTCTTGCCATCACCGGCCAGATTCCACGTGATGAGATCGGAACCGGGCGCCCTCAGGAGATCGACCAGCTTCGCCTGTTTGGAGATGTGGCGGTCTACAATCAGGAGGTCCGCTCTCCTGAAAACCTTGAGGCTGTTTTGTCCCAGGCGGTAAGGAAGGCTCTTGTGTTGCGGGGGGTGGCGCATCTCTCGATTCCGTCGGACGTCATGCGACTCCCCGCTCCGCCGCGTCCCCCCGAAATCACAAAAGACCATTTTGCCCACCGCTCGATCCTCCACCCTCCCCTTTCTGAGATTCTGAGGGCGGGAGAGATTCTGGATCGGGCATCACGCGTTACGATCCTTTATGGAGAGGGGGTCCGAAGGGCCGAGGCGCCTCTTCTCGATCTGTCGTGGCGGCTGGGAGCCCCGCTCGTTCACACCACCCGGTCGAAAGATATTCTTCCTTCCCTCCACCCTTCTGTCATGGGGGGAATCGGACTGATGGGCTCAAGATCGGCGAACCACGCTGTCCAGAACTCCGATGCCCTTCTGGTGGTCGGATCGGATTTCGCTTTCCGGGAGTATTACCCGGAGAGGGTTCCGATTGTTCAGGTCGAGATCGACCCATCCCGGATCGGTCGTCGGGTTCCGGTTGAGGTGGGGCTTCTGGGAGAGGCCCGTGAGGTTCTTCCGGCCCTGACGGAACAGGTCCATAAGCGAACGGACGCTTCTTTTCTCGACCGGATGAGAACAGAACGGGAAAAGGAAAGAGAGGGATACCAGCGAAGCAAACAGGACGGTCTTCTTCATCCGGGGGAGCTCACCCGGATGATCGGGGATCGGGCTCCGGATGACACGATTTTTCTGTTCGATGCGGGAACGGTAACGGTCTGGGGGAATAACTGCCTCAATATCCGGGGATCGCAGAGATTTCTCTGGTCATCGAATCTCGGGTCATTGGGATTTGCCCTTCCGGCGGCCATCGGGGCCAAGTTTGCCTACCGGGAGCGGCCGGTTGTGGCCATGACGGGAGACGGGGGATTCGGGATGCTTCTTGGGGATCTTGCAACCGCTGTCCGATATTCTCTTCCAATGGTGATCGTGGTCTATAACAACGGTTCCTATCAGTTCATTGAATATGAAGAGGAGGCCGAAGGGAATCCCGTGTTCGGAACCAAGCTCACGAATCCGGACTTTGTTGCCCTTTCCCGTGCCTTCGGAGGGGACGGGGCCAGCGTGCGAAGTATGGAAGATGTTCCGGCCGCCCTTGAGGCCGCTTTCGCTTCAAAGGTTCCTTTCGTGATTGATGCCTTCGTCAATCCGAATGAGCTCTACATTCCTCCCCTTCTGACCTCCCATATGGTGCTGGAGTTTGCCCGTTCCCAGATACGGAGCTTTTTTGGCAAGCCCTCTGAGGCCGAAGGGTAAGACCTGCATGCAGACAGTTCCCGAGCGAGACGGGATCTGAAACGGGGTTGGCGTGATCAGGACTCTTCCCACTGATCAAATGACTCATGGTCGCGAAGTGATCAAGATTGCGGTCAACAAATATCGACTGCTACCCCGAATCAACGCCCCTTATCGGGTGGGCTATGTGCAACTCATGTGGAGCATGCTCAAGATCTGTTTTCCAGTTGTTTCATCCGAAGCCTCTTTCGCCTGTTTCAGTGACGACCCTTGTGGCAGTTCATGTTGATTTGCCATGTCGGCCCGCCTGGCCCGGGGTCCAAGTAATGCTCGCAGGGCTCGGTCATTCCTCTCGGAGTATGCCCGGACCAAGCTTTGCTTCCCCCTGTTTTTGGGTCCAGTTCTATGGGTCCATTATACCCTTCTTGAACATTTGCCTGCGCATAATGGAATGGTCCGTGCAGCCTGGAGTGGGAACCGGATCCCGATCGAGTATCCTTTTCGGGACAAAAAAAAAGGGAGAGGCGCCTGTAACCAGCTCTCCCTCAAAACAAAAAGAAACTGTCTCCATTACGGAAGGAGTCTTCATGAAAATCCAGACCCTGAAAAAAACGAAAGCATCCCAGGAATCCGCTCTCGCCCGCATTGGCGTAGACCTGTCCAGGAATGTCTTCCATATTCCTCTGGGTCTTCATCTTCTTTCGCGCAGTATACCCTCTCCTGGATGGTCGTTTCATCAGGAGACGGGAGGAATGCGCTTCTCCTTTTTGTTGAAGGGCTGACACAGGAAATATTATTGCCTGTAATGAGGTTATGAAAAAAACATTGAAGGTCAAACTGGCCCCGACCAAAGAACAGGCCAAGTCTCTTCTGGAGACGATCGAGACGTTCAACGACGCCTGCAACTGGATTTCCAGAAAATCCTTCGAGGCCGGGACTCCTCACCAGATGAAGCTCCACCATCTGGTCTATTTTGAACCGAGGGAGAGGTTTCCCGCCCTCACCTCCCAGATGATCGTCCGGGCCATTGCCAAGGTCTCCGGCAGCTACAGGACGGAGAAGAAATCTCTCCATTCTTTCAAGAAACAATCGGCCATGGAGTATGACAAGCGTCTTCTGTCTTTCAAGTCCCTGTCCCATGCTTCTCTTGCGACCATCCACGGACGGATCACCGTTCCGTTGATCTTCGGCCATTACGCTCCGCTCGACCGGAACAAGATGCTCGGACAGTCGGATCTCACCACCTCCGTCGGAGTTCTTCCTGAATCTCGTGATCGATGTTCCGGACGGAACACCCTATGACCCCGAAGAGTGTCTCGGAGTCGATGCGGGGATCGTCCATCTTTCCACCGACTCCGATGGAGAATCATTCTCCGGAGAAGGGGTGGATCAGGTTCGGGAAAAGATCCACACCCTGAAAAAAGCGCTTCAGGAGAAAGGAACGAAGAATGCCAAACGCCACCTGAAAAAAGTGTCTGGCAAAGAAGCGCGATTCAAGAAAGACACGAATCACTGTCTTTCGAAAAAGATCGTTTCCAAGGCAAAAGGCACCGGACGAGGTATTGCCCTTGAGGATCTCAAGGGATTCAACGGCCGGACAATGGTTGGAAAGAGCCAAAAGGAACGATTCGGAAAATGGGCGTTTGACCAGTTGAGACGCTTTATCACCTACAAGGCTGTTCTGGAAGGCGTTCCCGTGGTTTTGGTCGATCCACGAAACACCTCCCGCACATGCTCTGTGTGTGGACATTGCGAAAAAGACAACCGAACGTCTCAAGAGCAATTCTCCTGTTTGACCTGTAAATACACCGAACATGCGGACATCAATGCCGCACGGAACATTCGCTTCAAGGCCGCAATCAATCGGCCTATCGCAGTCTGAATCGAACGCTTGAACTTTAACCCCCCCGCTACAGCCTCGGCTTGGTGGCGGGTCGTTGATTACTATCTCATTCCCCAATGGAATTTGGCGTTACGATAAACCCCCAAATATGTCTCTTATGAAAGACATATTGCGTTGCGTCTATTGTTGACATCTGGATGGCTATTTTTTAAATTGTTGGTACAATAACCAACATGAATGAAGCGCATCTTCTTTACCGGAACCGAAAAGTCTTTTCGAATGGAGCGATTATCGAGATAGTCATTTGAAAACTTGATCGTCCGGATCCGGACCGGAGCCATGGGTTCAAATATCGACTTTTCTATGGAAGGAAGGGCCAGAGAATCGTCGGTTACGACAACGAGAAGGGAAAAGGGGATCATCGGCATTACCGGGATCGGGAAGAACCGTATGTGTTCAGAACGGTGGATCGCCTCATCGAGGACTTCAATACCGATGTGAAGCGGGAGGAACAACAATGAGAAAAGTCGTCATTCAGGTAGAAAATCTTGAAAAAGGATTGAATCGGTTCAAAACCGCTTGGGAAACCGGAGAGCCCCAGGGGGAGTTCGTGACCTTCGATTCGGTGGAGGTTCTCTTGAAAACGATCACCACCAAACGATGGGAACTCTTGCGCGTTCTGCAAAAGAACGGCCCGATGGGCATTCGGCCCTTGGCCCGTCTTCTGGGTCGGGACGTTAAGAATGTTCATTCCGATATCCAGCCACTTAAGGAAATCGGTCTGATCGAAGATCACGAAAACGGGGTCTGGGTTCCCTTCGACCAGATTGAATCCCATATCGTCCTGGCTTCTGTGGCCTGATTTCTGGCGGCCACGGAGTTGTGAATGCCAGTCAAAAAGGTGACCACCCCAAGGTGGTCAAATCTGGAAGGGGGTTCCCGTGGTTCTGATTGATCCACGAAACACCTCCTGCACATGCTCTGTGTGTGGACATTGCGAAAAAAACAACCGAAAGTCTCAAGAGTATTTCTCCTGTTTGATCTGTAAACACACCGAACATGCGGACATCAATGCCGCACGGAACATTCGCTTCAAGGCCGCAATCAATCGGCCTATCGCAGTCTGAAGGAACGCTTGAACTTTACCCCCCCACTACAGCCTCGGCTTGGTGGCCGGTAGTTGATGAAAGAAATCGTGAGAGGTGATCCTTTCGACCAGAAAATAATCGTTATTGGTGGATAAGCTATCGATCCACAAGAAAAATGAGGAGTTGTTGAGCCGTCATCCCAATGGGACCATTCCTTTTACACCGACTGCTGTATCCTGGCTCAATCAAGTCGAGATCCAGTTTGGCATCCTGAACCGAAAAGCCTTGACGGGTGCCAGCTTTACGAATGGGAAAACCTGATCAAGGCGCTGGAGGCCTTCATGGCTGCACCAATCAGCATGCGGCTTTGTTCGTCTGGAGGAAACGAGAGGTCAAGGGTGCCAACTGAAAAATCCAATGACGAAAGATGAAATCAATCGCTAATATTCATAATGGCCAGTGTTGGTGTTTTTTGCTCTTTTTTTCGGGGAATGGATATCCTGAAAATCTTTGGAAATGGTTTCGGACAGGGCCTTGGGAATTCCACTCAGCTTTGCCAATTCTCCCCACTGTTGAACAGCTGATCCAACCTCTTGAATCACATTTGTCATTTCCGACATGGAAAGACCAAATTCCTCTCCGAGGCTAACGATATTTTGCCATTCAGGTTTTTTGCACTCACCCATGACAGAAGTCGAGTGTTCTCCTGCTGGCCCCGCCGAATACAACAGGTCGTAGGCGGGAGAAACGTGCCACGTTCCATGGATGTCCATCATAAAAGAGAAATTTCTCGCATGGTCGTCACGATTATGGGTAGCAATATTAAAAACCATTTGTCTAAACAAGGAGAGGATGTTTCTTTTGTCTCCGGTCAACCTGAGAGCTACAGACAGCAAGTGTTTGTAATCGCAAACGGAATGGCCTGGCTCCATGCCAAGCAAACCACCAAGAGTGTGTTGGTGGAGTCTGTCACCAAATGTTTTCCGATCAGAGGAAACACCCTGTACACGGTCAAATCTTTGTATGCAGAAAGCCTTTTGTTTACCCACCTGTAGCAATCTTGTTTCCGGGATAGTGATCCGAGCCAATCTGGCCATGCAGGAATACGCATATTCTGTTTCGCATTCATAACGACCAAGAATCTCGGACTTTACAGGAAATTTCAGAATACAGGGAACATATCCTGCTGGCATATCTTCTGTCCCTGAGATAACGCGGTCATTCTCATCGATCCCTGCCAGAATTTTTGGCCGAGCCCCGCCAGGAGATCCCCCCAGTTTGGCCAATTTTGGCAGTACTTCCACTGCCTTGCCCTCATTGATTTGCTCCACCCCGGCCAGAAGAGAACCGAGATCGAGTGTGTCTGTGTCACGGTCCGTTTCAGTCAGATCTGGAGAATATACGAGCGCTCCCATACCTCTGCTGCCGATAAGCGCCAGACGGTCAAGCGGGCCCACTTCTGAAGGACTAATCCCTCTTTCACCAAGAAAACGATCAACGACCAGCCGGCCCCAGCCATCAGAAAGGGATTCTGCCAAGACGAAAGGCAACCCTTGCGAATATCTTCCGATTGGAGCAAATGTCGGTTGCTCCATGAGAGGGAGAGTCAAGGGGGAGATTTGCAAGCCGCTTTTAACAAAATCTTTGGAGAACTGAAAGGCTACACGGCCATTGAGCATTGCCAACAGCCCGACAGCCATGTCGCATCCAGGAGAGAATCTCAGAGAAACGGAAACTTTTTGGAGCTTTTTGAATGAAGGCATTCAGTGTCCTTTATGACGAACGCGCTTTCGGACAGGAGTCGTTCGGAGAGTGAACAGATCCGGAATCTCTTTCGTCTCGAATGCGGTGGCCAGTTCGTCGATCTTTTTCAATGCAAAAGCCAATTTGACAAGATTTTTAATGGATATGTGTCCTGACTGCTCAAATCTCTTGAGTGTCCCTTCCGGGACTCCTGAGCGGTCTGCCAGATCCACTTGAGTGAATCCCATCTGGATTCTGCGGGTTTGCATGTCTTTTGCTATTTTCAGGAGAACGTCTTTTTCCGTGAGTAAAACCGGAAACTCCGTGTTCATGCTTTCCTCTAATATTTACAGATCAAATTTGAGTCATTAAATGAATTTCAATCAGTTTACTACCCATATTTTAGTCGTATATGTAAACCAAATCAATGCTGGTGTCTGTGGCTGAGGGATCTTTGTTGAGACGGTCAAGTCCTAAAAGTGCTGTAAATTGTCTTCCCGAGAAATGGAATAAATTGATCATTCGACCACCGAAAGAAGAGAGGGCGTTTTGAAAGGTTCCTGTTTCTTCCACTCCCAATATTCGGCCATGTCGAAATACTTCTTTCCCGTGCTCCATTGTTCGTGGAATTCCGAAAGAAGGGCTCCAATGAGTCGGATGGCCGAGTCTTCGTTGGGGAAGATCCGGATCACCCGTTCCCGTCTCCGGACCTCTTCATTCAGTCTCTCCTGGGAGTTCGTGCTTCTGAGCCTGACACGATATTTCCGGGGAAAGGACAAAATCGTGAGCGATTCCTCAAATCCTTCTTCGAGACAATCCATCGACTTGGGGGCCTTCTTCTCAAAAGTCTCCAAAATTTCGTTCTTGATCGCTCGGGCTTCTTCTTTGGTATCGGCCCGAAACAGCCGTCCCAGGGCCAGCGCCAGAGGCCCTCGTTGGGAGGCCGGGGCATGACCCAGAAGGTTGCGGAGAAAATGGACCTGGCATCGTTGCCATCGAACCCCTTGAAAATGTCTCTGAACGGCTTTTTTCAGCCCTTTGTGGTCATCGGAGACCACCAGATCCACCCCAGACAGTCCCCGGCTCTTGAGATCCCGCAGCATGTCGTCCCAGGAAGCTTCGTTCTCGCTGTCTCCCAACGTCAGTCCCAGGATCTCCCGCTGTCCATCTTCCGAGATGCCGGTCGCAATCAATGCGGCGACCGGCACCACGCTCTCATCCTTTCGGACATGGATCACCAGGGCATCCAGCAGAAGAAAGGGATACAGACCATTCAGACGACGGTTTCGCCAATGGTTAACCCGGGCCGAAAGCCCCGTGGCCAAAGAACTCACCGTGGACTTCGAAAATGTCGCGCCGCACAACTCTTCCGTGATATGCGTGACTTTGCGGGTCGAGACCCCCTGGACCACCATCTCCATCAGAGCCAGAACCAGAGCTTGTTCGGAACGCTGGTAGCGACGGAACAGATCGGTCGAGAAATTTCCGTCCCGGGTTTGGGGAACCCGAAGGATCAGCGTTCCCACCCGGGTCGTCAGTTGCCGTTCCCGATACCCGTTTCGATATCCCGTCCGATCGCTCGATCGTTCATGCCGATCTGCTCCCAGGTGGTCAACCATCTGGGCTTCCAGAACCTGATTCAAGACCGATTCGACCAGTTTTTTCATTCCTTCGCCACTATCGGACAAAAGATTTGTCAAAAGATCCGGATTCAGGGTAACGTCAATATTGGCCATTGTTCTTCCTCCTTGTTGAGAATAGGTTGTTTGGACAACACCCATTCTCGGGGAAGACAGTGGCCTTTTTCAATTTCAAGCCAACTTCGAATTTACAGCATTATATGGACTCAATCGTTGAGACAGACATGGTTCTGAAAACACCATAGTGGTCAGTATTCGTTTAATCCCTGGAATCCATTTTTTCTTTCCTCCTGATTTCCGGATGGTCTTTTATCGCGAGAAGACATGAAGAAACTTTGCATAAGGAGGAGATAGTGACAACGAAATCAGTTGACGACCCTTTGGACTCCTCTGCGCGCAAGCCACGGAACAATCAGGTGAAGATGCCCAGACGGTTAAAAGACTTCCGTTCCCCATCGCGAAGGCGTGTGGAAGGAAGATAAAAACCTTCAGCGCTTGCTGAGCCACTCGACCGCTGCGAAGGAACTGGCAGTGGCTCGAATGTGGGAGAATCCAGAAGGAAAAACCCCGGAGGACAGAAGAAAAGATGATAGGTCGCCAACAAGGGAAGGTGGAGCAGTCATGCTCTGTCCTTACCCGACTTTTTTTATTCCAATGCCGTTCCGAGTGACGACTTTGACATGGTCGTGCACGACAAGCCGACATACTTGATCTTGTCCCAAAACGGGACTATTATTTTGGAATGCGCATCATTGCCATTTCAACGCTAAGATCCTTCTGGGAGAACAATCCGGCTTATCAGGATGCAAAAGAACCTGCGTTGGCATGGTATCGGGTTGCTCTCAAGTCCGACTGGGCGACTCCAGCGGAAGTAAAGAGGGATTTTGGCAATGCCAGCGTCCTCCACGACGGTCGCGTGGTGTTCAACATCGCTGGAAACAAATATCGACTAGTGCTCTGGATCAACTACCCTTATCGGGTGGGCTATGTGCGATTCATTGGAACGCATGCTCAATACGACGAGATAGATGTCCAGAGCATTTGAAGGAGAGAAGGATGGATATTAAACCCATCAAGACGGATCAGGATTACCGAGGGGCACTCGCCGAAGTTGAGTCCCTGATGACGGCCGATGCCGACACCGCGGAAGGTGAGAGGCTCGACATTCTGACGACACTGATCGAGTCCTACGAGCAAAAACATTTACCGCTGGATATGCCCGATCCAGTCGAGGCGATCAAGTTCAGCATGGATCAGAAGGGGTTGACTCCGAAGGATCTTGAGCCAATGATCGGTCGGCTCAACCGAGTCTACGAAGTTCTCAACCACACCCGGCCTCTGACTTTGCGAATGATCAGAAATTTGCACAGAAACCTGGGTATCCCTGCCGAAAGTCTGATCAGAGCGCCATCGGACATCCATGTCGCCTGACATCCGGGACTCCCCGGGATCATGTCCACGACCTTGATCCCATGCATCGTCCGCATCCCTATCGCGGAGGAAACGGCGGAACCGAACTCTTATGGCTTCAGACCTGACCGGTCCACGGCCGATGCCATCGGGCAGTGTTTCGTTCTGCTGTCTCAAAGAGCATCACCTCAATGGATTCTGGAAGGCGACATCAAGAGCTGTTTCGACACGATCAGTCACCCATGGTTGCTCGACCATATCCCTGTGGAGAAGGTCGTCCTCCAAAAGTGGCTGGGGGCGGGGTACATCGACAAACGAACTTTCTTTCCCTCCATGGAAGGAACCCCGCAAGGGGATATTGCTTCTCCAACCATGACCAACATGGTCCTAGACGGACTGGAAGAGATCCTTAAGGATCCTCCTTTTTCTCCCAGTTGTCTTGTCCATATTGTGAAATATGCCGACGACTCCATCATCACCGGGAGCTCGAAAGATCTCCCTCAATACGAAGTCAATCCTGTTGTGGAAACATTCCTGCAGGAACGAGGTCTGCTCCTCTCGCAAGAGAAGACGCGTGTCGTGCATATCCGGGTAGGGTTCGACTTCTTTTCTTGGGCCAAAATGTCCGGGAATATGGAGACAAACTCCTGATCAACCTGCCGGGAACAACGTCAGCTCCTTTTTGGACAAGGTCCGAAATATTCTGAAGTTTGCCCAATCAAAAAACCAGACATGGCTGATCCAAACACTGAATCCGGTCATCCGGGGATGGGCCAATTATTATCGGCACATCGTGGCAAAAACGACCTTCGGAAAAATCGATGATATCCTCTGGAGCCTGCTGTGGACCTGGCTCAAGAGAAGACATCCCGAAAAAGGACGGCGCTGGATCGATCATCAATACTTTCAGCGTCGGGGACTCAGAAACTTGGGCTTTACGCTTCCGAAAGGCAGACTGGAGCTTGTTGAAGGCTTCAAGACGCCCATCCGGAGACATGTTAAGATCAAAGGTCAGGCTCATCCGTCCAATCCCAAATGGACGGACTATCTCAATGAACGGAAAACACGTTCGAAACTTCAGAGAGAGTGGGACCGAATTTATGGTCCATGCACAGCGTGGTAGCGAGAATACCGGGCTCCGGTGAGATCCGGGGCTTTCAATGACTTGAGCTTGCTGCGGGGAAACTCGCACGGCGAGTTCTCAGAGGGCGGGGAGCCGGTGACGGCTTCTTGCTACCCGACATGAAGCGCGACCTCATCAGAGTCTTAACGACAAAACACCGTTAGAGATTTATAAGATTTCTTTGAAGGTCAAAGACACTGAAGGAGCAAGTGAAGCTCATTCTCATTTGAAGCAATTGTGCTTAACAATTACCGCCAGAGGTGGATGACAGGATCGCCAGGTTGAGTCCGGCCTTGGCCCGTACTCCGTTACGGACATGCCGTCCCGAATTGTCCCGTTTGGGTTCCGGCTTCTTCGTAGTGTCTCTCCGTCAAACGAATTTCGGAAAACAGAGGCAAGAACACCCCCGGAGTGTACTGGATCGTCTGGAAAACCCCGGAGGACAGAAGAAAAGCCGTTGAGTCGTTAACAAGGGGAAGTGGAGCAGTCATGCTCTGCCCTTACCCGACTGAGAAAGTAGAGAGAGTTTCAGATACCCTATAAAATGTCATATCATAGTAGGGTATGAAAAAGGTCGTTTTGGATACTTCGGTGATCGTTGCCGCCATGCGAAGTGCGTCTGACGCTGGAAGTGCTCACCTGAGACTGGTTTCTTTACAGAGAATTCGCCCACTCGCTACCATTGCCCTGTTCTTGGAATACGAAGATGTACTTAAACGGCCAGAGAACCGATCGGTCATTGGCATGAGCTTGGATGATATCGACAAATTTCTCTTCGCCCTGGCCAGCGCATGTGAACCGGTAGATGTTCACTTTCGATGGCGTCCACAATTGAAGGATACTGACGATGAAATGGTTTTAGAAGCAGCCACAAATGAGCATGCCGATGCCCTGATGACTTACAATCTGGCCGATTTTCAAAAAGCAACAGAATGCTTTTCTCTGAGAGTCGTTCTTCCAGGTCAGTTTCTCAAGGAGATTTCCCAATGAGCAAGACTCTTATCCTCTAAAAATATCTGTTTCCCTGAAAACGGCAGCGCAACGGCTGGCACATGAAGATGGTGTCTCTCTCAATCAATGGATAGCAGTAGCGCTGGCAGAGAAAGTCGGCTTGGTCGAAACAGCTGCAGAGTTTTTAAAAAAAAGGACGGGGCAATCCAAACCAGAAGATCTTCTGATCTTTTTAGATCGAGCTGCTGACGAACCTCCTTTACAAGGAGATGAGTTGATGACAGGTGCATACAACAGGACCTGATCCGACAGGATCTCTCTTCCAACTTCTGCCATATGGATTTCCCCTTTCCAATTCTTGAGGGGCATCTCCCATAACGGTTGATCAGATGCGCCCCAAACCTCGCTCTTCAGGGCGGGAAAGAATAAGCGCGGACGGCAGAGCCGCCCTTTGTATCGGGTTTTGAGAGGCTTGACATCGCCATGTTAGTGCGGGGTCTTCTTTGTCCCGGTAATTGTCAAGCAATCTGTCGCATTTTTTTGGACTTTTCCTCTTTCAAATTTTGGTCGTTACGAACTGCCTCTTTTTGAGGATTCAAAGTCACTTTTTCGATAGGCGTCCAGTCTCGAGTTTTCCCCGACCATCGTTCGGGGTTTTGCTTTTGGGCTTCCTGGTAAGTTCGGTCCCTTCGAGTCAGAATTTCTCGATCTTTCCCACTATGTCTTTGTGAAGGCGTCACAAACTTGATGGCACTGTGGCGGTGCTCTGCGTTGTACTACCCTGTGAAGGAAGAGACCCATTTCCGGGCTTCTTCCAACGAGTCAAAGGGCTTTTCCACCGGGTCGTCCGGACGGTATTTCAGGGTTTTGAAGAGTGACTCAGAATAGGCGTTGTCAGACTTCCTGAAGGGCGCCCGAATGAGGGGCGAATTCCCAGCATCTGGAGCGTTCCAAGCATTGTTGCTCCCTTCATCGGCGCCCCGTTGTCCGAGTACGGGTTCCTTTCAGCCGGTCCTGTCCACACCCAGCAGTGGGCTCCCAAGTTCCTGGAGAGGGCGTTTTGGGACGGACTGACGAAGAAGAAAGGGAGGAAGGAGACGCTCTCCGGTTCCCGGACGCCCTCCAGATCAAGATCGACATGTCGGAAAAAGATCCTGACGAACGGAACGCCTTCCCCCGGATTTTTCTTCCCAAGGCCGGTCGATGGTCCGTCTCCGTCCAGGCAGAACGAGAGATTCCGGAGCCAACACAAGAACCGCTCCGGAGATCGCACTGGACCTTGGGGTGGCCGACGTTTGCCACGACATCGGACGGTTTCCGAATCCATCCGGATGCAGAGACTTTTCTGGTCATGAAACGGGCTCCGTTGGGAGCAGAGGAAACTCTCCCGGGAATACCGTGAAGGGTCCATGATGAAGAACTTCCGGAAAGAGAAGCTCCACGTGGCAAAGACCCACGAGAAGATCTCGACTTCGATCGGCGAAACCCAAGACGTCGTCTTTGTCGAGGATCTGAAGATCCGGAACATCTCCCGATCCGACCGGAGGACGGCCGATGCTCCTTGGCAGAACGTCCGGCAGAAGTCCGGACTGAACCGCTCCATCCTCTCTCGCAGGGATGGGGGATCTTCCTGACCCTCCTGAACGAAAAGCTGTCCCGAAACGGAGGACGTCTGGTCCGGGTTCCCCCCCCGGTACACGAGCCAGACCTGCTCTGCCTGCGGACATGTCTGTCCGGAAAACCGGAAGACGCAGGAGGCGTTCGCCTGCGTGGCCTGCGGTCATCCGGAGAACGCCGACGCCAATGCCGCAAGGAATATTCTCAGGGCTGGGCAAGCCCGCAGCGCCTGTTCGGAAAGGAGGATGTCAAATCATGGAGAAACATCCGGTTAAAATCAGTCCAATCCCGAACCACCAAGATATTAAAAAGAGGAATCCGCCATGCCATTTTCTTTAAACAAGTTTGCCAAGCTGTTAAGTACAATCGATCGCAATGGCGATTTCAAGACCAGTGGAATCATCGAAACATTCATGCCCCGGCTGATACTCGAAGGAGTCGGGTCTGTTTCTCTTCCGCTGACACTCGAACAGTCCGGACAAATTTTTTCTGTTTCCGAGCAGGCTCCCTACGGCAAAGGGGGGAAAACGCTGCTCGACACAGCGGTTCGCAACACCCGACAAATCCCCCCGGACCGGATTCGCATCGAGGGCCGGCACTGGGCAGAAACACTACAAAACATTGTCATTCTGGCGGTCGAAGGTCTGGGGGTGAGAGAACCTGTCGCGGCCGAGTTTTACAAGCTGTTGATTTACGATACGGGAGGCTTTTTTCTGGATCATCGCGATACAGAAAAGATCCCTGGCATGTTTGCAACCCTTGTGATCGCCCTTCCTTCCGCTTACACAGGCGGAGAGCTTATCGTGCACCATAAGGGCAAGGCATCCCGAATCGATCTCCAGACCTCGGATCCTTCCGAACTGTCTTTTGCCGCTTTTTATGCCGATTGCGTACACGAAGTCGAACCCGTCACATCGGGATGCCGCCTGACGCTTGTCTACAATCTAAAACGGGTGGGAACGGATCAGCTCCCGACACCTCCCGACTACCAGTCGGAAACAGACAATGTCATAAAATTCCTCAAGGATTGGGTTCACGAAAAGGGAATGCCCGATTCGAGCATTCCGGAAAAGATCATCTATCCACTGGAACATGCCTATACTCCAGCAGAACTTTCCTTCGGATCCCTCAAGGGAACGGATGCGGCAGTGGCTTCTGTCCTGACCCTGGCTGCAGAAAAATCGGGATGCGACCTTCATCTGGCTCTTCTATCCATGGAGGAAAGCGGTTCAGCAAGCTATAACGGCTCCTATCGCTCCAGATGGAAAGAAGATGAGGACGATGAGTCCAACTTTGAAGTGGACGAGGTCTTCGATAGAACCCTCTCCCTTTCCCATTGGCAGCACCCCGAAGGGGTACCCTTCGAAACAGAGAGCCTTCCTTTCGAAGAAAACGAACTATGCCCGGAAAATGCGCTGGACAACCTTGAAGAGTTGGAAGAGTCCTTTCATGAGGCAACGGGAAATGAGGGCGCCTCTTTCGAAAGGAGCTACCAAAGCGCTGCCCTGGTCCTCTGGCCCAGAGATCGAAAGATGTCTGTCATCCATCGGGCAGGTCTGGCAATCTCTATCCCTTTTCTGGATAAACTGATCTGGGAATGGGAAAACGCTCATTCGGGACAGAAATCCCTCCTCGAAAAGCAGGCAGAGGAGCTTTCCGCCCTCATCATCAATTCATGGACTGTCCCGGAACGCCTCAACCCATGGAGTTCTGAGCTAAAACTCACGCCTCGTATGCTGAACCTTCTTTTGCGCTTGGGAAATGAAAACCATATCGTAGCCTTCATTGAACGTCACATGGTCCCTCCCGTTTACGGCCATAAGGACAACGAAGCATTGATCGGAACAATCCGCCTTCTGCCTTCTTCCCGTTTTTCAAGCCTCATGACGAATTTGATCGAGAAAAATGCGGAATCTGCGCTGGAGGCATGTGCCGATCTCTTCAAACGATGGGCCAGATCGGACAACGATCAAGAGCAGAAGATGCCTCTCGAAAAAAGCGCCGAAACCCTGGTCGAGGTTCTGACCGGAAAGAACCCCAAATTCGTGAAAGAAGAAAAGCCTGTTTTCATCGTCAACCTCCTCGAAGCCCTCGAACGGATCGCTCCCCATCTCTCGATCCGTTCATCCCGCTACATCCTGGAAAACCCTGAAACTTACGGTCTGGACGAATCGCTGATTCCCGCTGTTCTTGTTTTTTTGAACTCTAAAGGGAATGAACCGAGTCCTTCCTTTAAAATACTCAGGACCCATTGTCTCGACCGTTTGCGTGAACGGGCAGCCAGTCTCCTTGAGCCCCCAAAGGATTGGGTAAGATTCTCGAAGATTTCCTGCAAATGTCCCGATTGTAAAATCCTCAGGGAATTTCTTGCCGATCCCGATCGCGGCGCCTGGAGTTTTAAAGCCGCTGAAAGTCGCAGGGAGCACATAATAATCTCCATACAAAAAGACCGCCTGGACCTGGATTCGACCACCGAAAAAAAATCTCGCCCCTACACTCTGGTCTGCACGAAAAACTCGGCCTCTTATGAAAAGCTTCTGAAGCAACGAAAGAAAGACCTTGAGAACATTGCTCGGATGGAGGGAGATTAAAGTCGCGGAACCATTAGTCCAATTTCAGATTTTTAAAAAATAATCAAGGCGAGACAATGTCTTGCGAACTATGATTGTTCATTTTGTGTACTGAAACCTGAGGATGGTTCCTGCGCCTTCTCTCTTCGGGACGGCAGCGAGAAACGACCCGGTGGAAATGGCTCTTGCTGCCGAGCTTGTCGAGGATCCCCCTCTATTCCGGCTCGGGTTTCGAGGTCATCCGGACGCGGTGGTCAAAGCCGATATGGGGATCCCGCCCAGTGACGGTGGTCCGGGAAAGGATTCCGGGAAGGGCGCACAGCATTTTCCAGGAGCGGATCTCACCCTTCCCCCGAAGCCGGTGCTCGATGATCGAGAAGAGGAAGCAGGCATTGGATTTATGCAGAAAGAGGACGGATCTTTTTCAAGATTTCTCCTGGATGGATATTGTTCAGTTTTTCCATTGTTTCCTCCACCTGGTAATCCAAGAGTTGGACTTTTTCCGCATTCCCGTCTTTCCATCAGAAATATATGGTCTGGGCAGAAAGTCAAGAGGTTGTTTAGCCTCTTTTAAGTCCTTTTGGTTCAACAACTCCGGCGGCTTCGAAGGCTATTTCGATAAGAGAACTCACGCGGACTTTTTCCCTGGGGGGGATTCCGGCTCCCTGTTCTTTGAGACCGGGGCAAATCTCCCCTCCGGAGACCCATTCTGTGGCTTCCTTCATTCTTGTCCTTTCTCCCCCGAAAGAACGCATTGAAACGTTTGTACGCTGGCCCGTGCAAAAACTCGATTCTCCTTTGGGAGGAATCGGTCGCGCCACTATATCCGGTCTCCGGGAACGCATTCCGTGACCACGATGGATGGGAGTGAGGCGGGCGGGCCTGACAGCCAACGCTTTTGAGGTGATCGAGCCCGGTGAAGGGAAACTTTCACGCCGGGTTCCTCGGGGGCTTGGGAGCTGAAAGGGTCTCCGGCTACCCTACTTGTAGACTCAGCCCCCTTTCAGAAATCAGTCATGAGTTGGGAAGCATAAAATGCCCGAATCGGAGATTTTATGGTTTTTTATAGGAATATATTATCGTTCGGACACATTATCGTTCCAATTTTCGAGCAAAATTCGACTTGGGAGTCTCTTCCAGATCTTCCATTGTTATCGATCAAAGGATGTTTCCTGAAGGAAATTCCTTCTTTGGCATTGGAAATCTCTTGGAGATTTCCAAAAACTCGGGAATGCCAGATGAGAAAAGCAAACATAAAATGGCCAAGGCTCAAAAATACAAACATAAAGTATCCGAGGAATCTTCCGCTTATCGAATATGATTTTTTGTTTTTATGGAGCATAAGGATATACTTGGCCCGTGCAACAAAACAGAGCACTTTCCAAGGCTGAAAAAACACACAGGAAAAAAGGGGGCTTGAATCGAACCGACATCGCCCGGTCCACACGGAGCCAGGGAGGAGGGACCGATCTTCCACGGAAGACTGTTCGCGAGGCTCTGGGTTTCGTAATTGGGGAGATCACTCAGACCGTTCTGGATGGCAAGGTGGTCAATCTGACGGGGTTTGGGACATTCGAGATATGGAAGAGAGCGGATCGTACGGGCCAAACCCAAGACCTGCGAGCCTCTTCTCATCAAGAGCCATCGGGTGGTGGTCTTTCGTCCGGCCCGGCCTTTCTGGGGGCAAGGGGACAGATAAGGAAGATCCGGTCTAAAAGTGTCAGTTGGAGTCTAAGACCCTTGAGGGAGAGGGTCAAATAATGCGAAAAAGGACCTTATTCTGACGCGTTTTGCACCCTGTGCCTTACGTCAGGATGGGGTATACCCAAAAAAGACACGAATCGAATCATGCGTCTGTTCCAGGAGTAGCGGCCTTCCATATCCTTGGCTTTCCCCCTTCCTAGCCTCTTCTCATCACGTTTTTTGAGGTTGGAACGGACCCAAAAACGGGGTATAATGGCAACATGCCTGCGTTGCGGTAAGAAGGAGGTTCCGATGAAAACGACCAGTCTCAAAGAATGGACCTATGAAGAATTCATGTCGCTTCCCGAAGGAGGCCCGGTTCGCTACGAGATCCTCGATGGAGGTCTCTGCATGACCCCGTCCCCCAATACTCGCCATCAGGAAATTTCTTGGAACCTTTCCGGGTTCTTCTGGTCTTTTTTGAAAACAAGACCGGTAGGGAGGAGCTTTTCCGCCCCCTACGACGTTGTTTTTTCCAAAGACCCGCCTCAGGTGGTCGAGCCAGATCTGGTCTTCGTCTCGAAAGATCGTTTGTCCATCATTACTGAACAGAATATCCAGGGGATTCCGGACCTTCTTGTCGAGATCCTGTCCGAAGGGACCGAAATCATGGACCGACGGAAGAAACATTCCCTCTACGAGCGGTTCGGCGTTCCCGAGTACTGGATCGTGGATCCCAAGCTGAATATGATCCAGGTCTTCCGTCTTATTGATGGACACTATGCGGCCGCCCTGGAATTCGGGATTGAGGACCGGCTCGAGACGCCCCTTTTGCCCGGGTTATCGATTCTTCTTTCCGAGATTTTTCCCGCCTGAAGGCTCCCCTTCGAGATCTCCACGGGGACAGAATCTCGACTTCCTGAGTCCCCGGAACCTTCCCAAGGCACTGCTCCAGACGCTTCTCTCCGGCCAGTGGATCGCCAACCGCCAGAACCTCCTCATCACCGGCCCGACCGGAGTGGGCAAAAGCTATCTGGGAGAAGCCTTGGGACACAAAGCCTGCCGGATGGGCTATCGCGTTCTTCTGGTCCGCTTTCCCCGACTCTTCCAAAAATTTGGCCATTTTGGCCATAAGGAGCGTTATTGGGTAAACGATCGCGACCTTCTGCAAAGGAGCTTCCTTTCCCATAATGCTGGAACAGCCTGCCCTTCACGGGGTTTTATCATTCGATGAAGGCAGATGCGCCCATTTGTCCGTTCCGGGATTGTAGATCTCTCCGACTGAGGGAAATCCTCCGGGATTCAATCCTCCTTCCACAAGAACAGTGCCGTCGGATAGCAAAACGGCGATGGCTTTCTCGCGGGGAACGGGATCGGGTGCCACGGGGGTCCAGGTATTTTTTAAAGGGGAATAAATCTCGGCAGTGGCCAGATAACTCCCATGGTAGCCATCGATCACGAGAACATTTCCGGAGGGGAGGAGAACCGTCGATGCTCCCCATCGGGGGACAGGGTCAGGAGCCACTGTTTTCCAGGTATCCGATCTTGGGTCGTATTGGGAAGCCGAGCCCAATGTCTGACCGTTATACCCTCCGACCACCAGGACGTTTCCGTTATTCAGGGTGACGGCGACAAAAGCCCATCGGAGAACAGGGTCTGGGCGGACAGGATGCCATAGTCCGGAACGGGGCCGGTAGATCTCGGAGGAGTCCAGGTATCCGGTATCGTTGAACCCTCCCGTGACAAAAACATCTCCATTCGGCAGGAGGGCGGCTGCGCCCCCTCCCCGGGGAACAGGATCGGAAGCGATCTTTTTCCACCGGTTCCGGACGGGGTCAAAAATCTCATTCGTCTGGAGATAGTGACCGTTATATCCGCCGGTCACCATGACCGTACCGTCGGGAAGGGGCACGGCCGAAGCGCTTGTCCGGCTTTGGGGATCGGATGCGGCACGGGTCCAGGTTCGAGACCCGGGATGCCAGATTTCTGTGGTGCCCAGATCCTCCCCGGAGAAACCTCCTGTAATAACGACTGTTCCGTTTGAAAGGCGAACGGCTGATGCTCCCCAGCGGGGAGTGAAGCCGGAGATCTCAACGGTCGGAACGGGAGATCCTTCCGATTTTTGAGGAAGCGTCACGGCAAGGAACGTTATCAGAAAAACAGCCAACCACCAGAATCCGGGCCACATCTCACCCTCCCCGTATTGCCAATCAATCGGAGTGAAGGGATTCCTCCGAGATATGGAAGATTGTTCCGATTGATCTTTCCCGATATTTGAATATAGACCAGAACGGCCAATTCCAAGGGATTACCGGTTGGGAGGGAACAAATGAAATAATGAAATGCGGAAGACTCATTTTTGCAAATGATTTCCAGAGTGGTCTTAAAAGAATTCTTTCCAGAATAATAGAAGACACTGTAACCTTCAGGTCGCGATCCATTGGTCGGGAAGGATGGTTGCGAGAAACACTGTTCCGGACTGTTGTTGAAGAGATCTACGGCTGTATCCAGGACACATGATCAGGACAACGTCGGATCAACTCATCAGAACGAAGGCTTTCAGCCTTCGGAACACACTCCGCACCTTGAAAGAAACTCGACAGGAAGGAGAAACGATCCTCATTTCCCCCCTGAAAATAAGAAACATGGAGGATGGAGCTACTGGGGTCATACTGAGGATGATTGGCTTCAGGATAGATACGGACAAATGGAGGTCCACCAGAACAGTGCCGAGCCATGGCGCGTCACTTTGCTCGATACGGGCGAGAGCACGATGACTGGCGGACGAATCAAACGGGTCAGGAGCTATCTTGGAGAGGACGATTTTTGCTGCACCTACGGAGACGGCGTGGGTGACGTGGATATCGCTCGCCTGATCGAGTTCCATAAAACAAATGGAACATTGGCCACATTGACCGCCACCAAGCCTCCCGACCGATTCGGATCGATCAATATGAGTGAAAACAAGATTATCAACTTTCAGGAAAAGCCTGAAGGGGACGGCGCATGGATCAATGGGGGATTTTTTATCCTCTCCCCGAAGGTTCTCGACTATATTGAAGGCGACGAGACGATCTGGGAAAGAGCCCCGATGGAGAGACTGGCAAAAGAAGGTCAGATTTCGGCCTACCTGCATGAGGGATTCTGGGAGCCGATGGATACCTTAAGACCCATCTTGAGGAGTTATGGTCTTCCGGCAAGGCTCCCTGGAAGATGTGGTAAAGGGACGACATATGGATCCTTCTTTCTGGAATAAAAAAAAGGTGTTGATCACCGGTCACACAGGCTTCAATGGAAGCTGGCTTTCTCTCTGGCTTTAAAGTGCGGGGGCGAACGTTGTGGGGTATGCCCTTCCTCCTCCGACCAATCCCAGCCTCTTTGAGCTTGCAGACGTCGCTTTCGGAATGGTTTCTCTCACCGGAAATGTGAGGGATCTGGATCAGCCATCCTCTATCCAATCCCACAGGCCCGAAGTTATTTTCCATATGGCCGCTCAGGCTCTGGTCAGACCCTCCTATCAGAATCCGGTCGAAACCTATGCGACCAATGTCATGGGAATGGTGAACCTTCTGGACGCGGTTCGCCGGATCCCCGGAACCCGGGTTGTCGTCAATGTTACAAGCGACAAGTGTAGGGAACACATAATCTGTCCGGTTTTGTAGCGCAAGACTTGTCCGGTTCCATAATGGGTCCAAGGAGGACCCAGAATGGACCGAACAAATGTGCTACAGGAGATCCGGAAGATGCGTTTTGAAGACACCTGGAATGAATGGAAGAAAGGATGCCTCACTCAGGAAGAGGCCGGCCGGATTCTCGGGATGAGTGAAAGGACCTTCCGGAGATATGTCCGGCGAGTCGAGGAGGAAGGGATCCAGGGGATTCTGGACAAACGACTCACCCAGGCCTCATCGAGACGGGCCCCGGTCGATGAAGCCCTGGGACTGGTCGAAAAGTACCGGAGCCGGCATGATGGCTGGAACGTGAAACACTTTCACTTCTGGTACCGGAAAGAAGGCGGGAAACGGAGCTATACCTGGGTCAAGAAGACGCTTCAGGAGAACGGAGCGGTCCGGAAAGCTCCTGGCAAGGGGAAGCACCGGAAGAGACGGGAACGTGCGGCCTGGGAAGGGATGATGATCCATCAGGATGCCAGCAGTCATCCCTGGGTGTCCGGACAGATCTGGGATCTGGTGGTGACGATGGATGATGCGACCAATGAGCATTACAGCATGTTCTTTGTGGAGGAGGAGGGAACCGCGTCCAGCCTTCAGGGGATACGGGAGGTGATCGGGAAAAAAGGGCTTCCTTCCTCCCTGTACACAGACCGGGGCAGCCACTACTGGGTCACGCCGGAAGCGGGAGGGAAGGTGGACAAGAAGAACCTCACCCAGTTTGGACGGGCGATGAAACAGCTGGGCATCGAAATGATTGCCGCCTACTCCCCCGAAGCGCGGGGACGCAGTGAACGGGCTTTCCGGACCCATCAGGAGCGTCTTCCCAAAGAGCTCGCCCTGGCGGGAATCACGACGATGGAAGCGGCCAACCGCTATCTGTCCGACGTCTATCTTCCAGCCTTCAATACCGAATTTTCCCATCGGGCCCCGGAGGAAGGATCGGCCTTCGTTCCCTGGACCGGAGACTCTATAGACGAGATTCTCTGCGAGCACCACGAACGGATTGTTGGCAACGACAACTGCGTGTCTTTCGAAGGACGGACCCTTCAGATCCCTTCCGACCGGTACCGGCTCCATTACGTCCGGGCCACAGCAAGATCCACCGGCATCCCGACGGATCGCTCTCCCTGTTTCATGGACCCCGGAAGCTTTCCGACTATCCTGTCGAAAAACCGGAGATTCCAAAAACGAAAAAGGAACCACGAACCAAAGCTCTTTCGACCGGAATCCGCCCGGTCGAAGCTCATGTCTGAGAACGGGGAAACCCGGAGTTTTTAAATGAAAAAAAGTGGACAACTCATTTGCTATAAAACCGGACAACTCTACTTGCTACTAACATGTTACAAGCGACAAGTGCTATGAAAATCGGGAATGGGTCTTGGGGTACCGGGAAAATGAACCGATGGGGGATATGATCCCTACAGCAACAGCAAAGCCTGTTCTGAACTCGTGACATCAGCGTTCAGAAACTCCTTTTTCCCTTCTGGGGATTTTAGCTGCCATGGCGTGGCACTGTCATCGGCAAGAGCCGGAAATGTGATAGGCGGTGGGGACTGGGCAGAGGATCGTTTGATTCCGGACATCATGCGGGCGTTCATGAATGAGGAGACGGTCATCATCCGGAATCCCAGAGCCTTTCGTCCCTGGCAACATGTTCTTGGCCTCTTTCGGGCTATTTTCTTCTGGCTGAAAAATTATGGGAGAATGGTCCGGAATTGGCCGAGGGGTGGAATTTCGGACCGAATGACGACGATGCCCGTCCGGTCTCCTGGATTGCCGATCGGCTGACAACCATGTGGGGTGAGAAGGCCGGATGGAAAACTTCTGATGGAGAACAGCCCCATGAAGCCAATTCCCTCAGGCTGGACTCTTCAAAGGCCAGGGCACGGCTGGGATGGCGGCCAAGATGGAATCTTCTAAGCGCCTTGGAAGAGACCTCCGTCTGGTACCGCGCCTATCAGTACCAAAAAGACATTCGTAACGTCGTGTTGGAACAGATTCAGGAATACGGTCGTGTTTGATTGGAGAGCGATTCCTAGAGTGCGTTATCGTCACTCCCAAGAAAGTCCGTACCTTTTGACCCGTCATCCATTTTCCAAAACAATTAATGAAGTTCACGGGATAAGAGCCTGTTTGGAGACACTCTCATGAAACAGAAAGTCATTCGTGAAATCGTTCGCGTCGATGGGAATCACCAGCTTCACATCAATGTTCCACTCGATATGGGTGATGAGTTCGAGGTCATACTGATGCCATTACGCCCCAAATCTGAATTTGAAAGTCTAAGCGATGATGACCGCTTCAATCTTGCGGCCTACGCAACAGTTGTCGACGACGATCCGGAAGAGGATGTCCTTTGGGAGCGATATACGCATGCATGATGATGTCATACCCGGAAACATCTATATCTACCAAGTCCCTTTTGTAGATGGGGCACAGGTAAAACCACGGCCCGTTCTTGTCACCTCTTGAATTGGACCCATGTATTAAGACCATTTTTTGACTTTGTTAAGCACAATTGCTTCAAATGAGAATGAACTTCACTTGGTCGTTCAGTGTCTTTGACCTTCAAAGAAATCTTATAAATCTCTAACGGTGTTTTGTAGTCAAGACTCTGATGAGGTCGCGCTTCATTGTAAAACCGGAAAGAATTTTCAATTCCTGTTCTGGCTTCCCGTGGAGAGCGGTATTCCTTCAGGTATATGTCCTCATATTTTAGACTCCTCCAGAGCCTTTCGCTAAAGATGTTGTCGATGGCTCGCCGACGGCCGTCCATACTGATTTTAATGCCTTCCATTTCCAGCCTTTTGGTGTAAAGATCACTTGTGAAATGGGATCCTTGATCACTGTTCCAGCTCACAGGAACCCCCTTCGATAAAGCGCTCTCCACCGCTCTCATGACAAATGGCTGTTCCATGCTTTGATCCAGCTCCCAGCTCACCACATACAGTGAATACCAATCGATGACAGCCACCAGGTACAGCCATCCCCCCATAAGACGGATGTACGTTATGTCGATGCCCCAGATATGCTGAGGGTGTTGGGGCACGACGTTTTTCAGCAGGTAAGGGTAGCGGTAATTGTCAAACAATCTGTCGCATTTTCTTGGACTTTTCCTCATTAAAATTTTGGTCTTTACTGACCACCTCTTTTTGAGGATTCAAAGTCACTTTTTCGATAGGCGTCCAGTCTCTCGTTTTTCCGGACCATCGTTCGGGATTTTTCTTTTGTGCTTCATGGTAAGTTCGGTCCCTTCGAGTCAGAATCTCTCGATCTTCTCCTCTATGTCTCTGTGAAGGCGTTACAAACTTGATGGCACTGTGGCGGTGCTCTTCGTTGTACCACCCTGTGAAAGATGAGACCCATTTCCGCCCCTCTTCCAGTGTGTCGAAGGGCTTTTCCACCGGGTCGTCCGGCCGGTATTTCAGGGTTTTGAAGAGTGACTCCGAATAGGCGTTGTCATTACTGACGGAAGGACGCCCGAATGAGGGGCGAATTCTCAGCATCTGGAGCGTTCCAAGCATTGTGGCTCCCTTCATAGCCGCCCCATTGTCCGAGTGCAGGACGACCTTCGGCGCGATCCCTCCTTTTCTCTCCCGAAAAACGGTTTTCCGGATCGTCTCGGCCGCATGTTCGGAGGATTCTTCCGCATAGACCTCCC
The DNA here is from genome assembly GCF_000284315.1 of Leptospirillum ferrooxidans C2-3. NCBI lineage: Bacteria > Pseudomonadati > Nitrospirota > Nitrospiria > Nitrospirales > Nitrospiraceae > Leptospirillum > Leptospirillum ferrooxidans. Next base: position 1,337,776 of record NC_017094.1, read on the forward strand.
ATCCCACAACCTTTCGGCTGTAAAGATCCAGAATCAGGTACAAATAGAAAAAATGGCCTTTGACGGTCGGGGAGAGATAGGTGATATCCCATGTCCAGACCTGATTCGGAGCGGTGGCTTCAAGCGGCGAAGGACGCTTGTGCGTCGGGGCCTTGGAACGCCCACGATGGGCAAGCTGCCCTCGATTCGGTAGAGAGTCGACTCCGATGCCAGATACTGCTCTTCATCGGCCAGAATCGGAACGATCTGGGCCGGAGACATGGAGGCGAAGCGAGGTTCGTTCACCGTTGATACAATCATGGCCTCCTCTTCGCAAGTGAGCCCATTGGCAGGGGCTCGTTTCGTCTGGGCTGCCTTGCGCCCGTCCTCTCCTCCCGCTTTCTTCTTCCCATGTCGCTGGAACGTCCTGGGAGAAATCTCCAGAACGGCACAGATCCTGGAAAGGCGAGCCCCCTCCTTTCGGGCTTCCTCGATCAAACGTGTCATTTCCTGACGGGACTCCCCATCGATCTTCCGACCTCTTTTTCCTCCAAAAGAGCGTCCACTTTTTTTTAAGCATCAGGAGAGTGGCCGCCTCTGCCAGGGCTTTTTCCTTCCGAAGAAGCTCGCTTTTCAGCTGCCGGATCGTTTTGGCTTGCTGAGATACCTTTTCCCTCTGCGTCTTTTCAGGGAGAGAGCCCAACCCCTCCAGAACCGTTTTCTTCCAGGCCTCAATCTGTTCCGGGTAGAGGCCCTTTTGACGACAATACTCTCCCAACTCGTGTTCATTTAAGGACATTGTTTCGAGAAGGATTGAAAGCTTCTCTTCCGAGCTCAGGGAAGACGTTTCCCGATCTTTCAAAAGGGCTGCGCCCATGAACCGGGATCGATATTTAACCCTCCAGGTATAAAGAGTATCGACAGGAATCCCGGTTTCCCGGGACAAGGTGGGGATATATTCGTTCTGAGGAGAAAGCATTCTCTTGACGATGCTTTCCTTGAATTCCAATGCGTATTGTTGACCCATGTTTTCTCTCCTCGCCTGTTTAGTTTTGAATCAATCTTCCCTCAAAGACTTCTCAAAGTCATGCGACAATTATCCTGACACAGGGGGTGGTTACCCGACTTGCAAAGGCATTTCGGGAAGGGAAGAAGAGCAAGGTCAAATCCTTGCAACACATCCTGACCCGCTCGCTGGCCGCCAAAGTTCTTGCGGTCCGGCGGGTGACGACGAACCAATGGAAAAATACTCCGGGTGTGGACCGAATGCTCTGGAAAACCCCGGAGGAAAAATCCAGAGCCGTGTTGTCGCTCAGAAGAAGAGGGTACAACCCCCTTCCTCTCCGTCGCGTTTTCATTCCGAAGAAAAACGGAAAGCTTCGGGGGCTGGGCATTCCGACGATGAAAGACCGGGTGATGCAGGCAACGTTTCTTTTAGCCCTCATCCCCGTCTCGGAAGAAGCGGCCGATCCGAACTCCTATGGGTTCCGACCTTTTCGGTCCACAGCGGATGCCATGGGGCAATGCTTTACCTTGCTCGCAAAACGCGCTTCGCCTCAGTAGATAATGGAAGGGATATCAAAGGCTGCTTTGACAACATAGACCATAACTGGTTGAGGACCAATGTCCCAACGGACAAGAGGATTCTCCAGAAGTGGCTCAAGGCAGGGTTTATTCACCGTCAACTCTTCTCTCCCACAGTGGCCGAAACGCCTCAGGGCGGAATTATTTCCCCAACGGTAGCGAACTGGGCGCTGGATGGTCTGGAACATGAACTCAAGGAACTCTTCCACTCCAGACATCTGGTCCATATGGTGAGGTACGCGGACGATTTCGTCATTACCGGAAGATCGAAAGAATTTCTGGAACAGGATGTACTCCCCATAGTAGAAGCATTTCTAGGGGCGCGGGGACTGGAACTGAGAAATAGTCAAAAGTGGTGTTTGAGAGCATCAAGCCGCGTCCTGCTTTGAGTTGTCCTCTAGAATTCCGTCTTTAAATATTTTCCCTTCCAGAATCAGAGTCAGGTGGTTGAACCCCTTGATCTTTCTCCACCGTTTCTCGGCACAAAGTCCCAACTTAAACATCATGGTCAGGATTGTCTCTTTGCTGAAGCATCCTCGGGACTGATTGGTCCGAGGTCGAATCGTGGCAAAGGTCGATTCAATCGGGTTGGTCGTCCGGATGTGAATCCAATGCTCCGCCGGAAAGTCGTAGAAGGCAGGAGCGGTTCCCGATCTTTCAGGAGACATTCCGTGGCTTTCGGGTATTTGGCTTCGTAGGTTTTTAGAAACGTGTCGAACGCTTTCTGAGCCGGTTCTCGGCCTTCCGACATCCAGATCTCATGGAGTCCTTTCTTGGCCTTCTCCTGAAGGGAGTCCGGAAGGTAGTTGAGAACATTGGCTGTCTTATGAACCCAACACCGCTGATGCGTCGTTTGGGGAAAGACCGCCTCCATGGCTCCCCAGAACCCCATGGCCCCATCCCCAATGGCCAGTTTGGGAGAAGAAAGGTCCCGTTCCTTCAGATCCAGAAGGACATCCTTCCAGCTCTGGATCGATTCTCTCATTCCATCCTCGATCGCCAAGAAGTGCTTTTCTCCCCGATTATTCACTCCAACAATCACGAGAGCGCATAAACGTTCCGAACTGGCCCGAATTCCGCTGTAGATTCCGTCCGCCCAGAGATACACCCAGCGGTCTTTGTCCAGACTCCGTTTCTTCCACTCGGAGTCTTCCTGGAGCCAGCTTTCCTTCAGTCGTCGAATCACGCCAGGGGAGAGTCCTTTGGCTTCGGGTCCCACTAGAACGGAGAGAGCCTCCTGCATCTCACCTGTCGAAATCCCCTTGAGGTAGAGCCAGGGAAGCGCCGCTTCCAGAGATCTTGTTTTCCGAACATACGGAGGAACCAGCGCAGATCGAAAGGTTACTGCGTCTCCTGTCCTGCTCCGGACCTTCGGAATCCGAACGGAGACTGCTCCGACCCCCGTCAGAATCTCCCGTTCCGGTTGATACCCGTTTCGGATCACTCCTCTTTTCCCCTCGGAGGTCTTCCGTTGCTCGAACTGCCCAAGGAATTCAGACAATTCCGCCTGAATGGCTGCTTCGATCAATTTCCGGGCTCCCATCCTCAAAAGTTCGGTCAACGGGTCTGAAATCGTCCCAGTCAATTCCAATTGAAGAATGAGTCTGAAAATCAGATCCTCCGATGAGGAAAAAGATCAGAATCGTTTCTGGTTAAAAGTCTGGATCTGAGTTTTTGGCTTTCTGATCCTCAGGCCCGTTTTTCAGGTCTTTCTGTCCAGGACTGAAAAAGGGAATCCCTAGCGATATTCATCTGTTCTGCCGCTTCATTATCCGTCTTTGACAAGGCGATCTTTTCCAGTTGGGACATGGTCACACCCGGTTTCAGGCAACTCTCCGAACAGAGGAGGGACTTGAACTTTTCAAAAGGTGTTTTCATGTCCTCATATCGATCGCTTTTCTTCTCCTTTCCTTTTGTATCGGTCACGGTTCTGGGGAAGAAACAGGGCCGGTGGAAGTTCACGTAAGGGTTCAGGTGCTCCCGACAGAAGGTATTGACCTCCTTGGAAAAGACTTGGGGAATATGGGCATATCCCAGATGCTTTCTCACCACGGAAGCATTCTTGGATTCTGCCAGGGCATTGTCGTTTGAGTGTCGTGGCCGGCTCTTGGTAAGCTCGATCAGGAGCTTCTTCAGGAGCTTGGCGACCTGGTAGTTGATATATTCCGATCCGTTGTCGGCATGAATGCCCAGAATCACGAAGGGAAAGGCCTCTATCATCTCTTTTAAAACCGGGATCAGGTAGGCTTCGCTGATCTTCTCGCAAGTGGCCACCACTTGGTACTGGGTCACGCAATCGACGGCATTGATGTGATAGACCCCTTTCTGCCCGTCCTGGTCTCCCTGATGCACGCTGTCGATCCGGAGATACCCGGGAGAGCCTTCCGGACGGGGAGCGCGTCGTTCCCCAATGGGAGCTTTCGTGGACCGGGTTTTCGTCCAATGCCGGCGTTTTGAGATGTACTCTTTGCCGCCCCTCAGGTTGTACAGGTGGGAGACCGAAATCCCGGAGAGGACAGCATACTTTTCTTCTCCGTAGATCTTAACGGCCCGCTCCATCAGCTTCTTCGTGGCGGGTCCGGAAAGGGTTCCATGCCGTTCATCCATCTCTGCCAGAAGAGCCACATCGCGAGGAGTAAAAACTCTCTTGAATCCCTGCCTGGGCGACTGGTATCCCAGTGTCACCGTCCCCGTGGCCTGAAACTTCCGGACAAGCCGGGTCACCTGCTGGCGGGAGAGTCCGGTCATCCGTTCAAGATACCGAAGGACCACACCCTTCTCCTTCCGTCCTAGTTTCTCATACCCAAACCGCGTCAGGGTGCGCTGAACAAAGGGGTATCGTTCCTCCTTGACCACACAGAACAGGCTCTCTATTCCTTTCAAAAACTCTTCTACTTGCATCAGCGTTTTGAGCTTCGCCTCGTCCATATTGATCACCATGCCCTATATTATGAACGATTCGATCTCTTTCAGACTCATTTCTTACTGGAATCACGAACCCCCTTTCAGACTCATACCATATTGGATGAGGCTGTCCCTGGCTTCACAAACCCGATCAGTGTATTCTCTTCCATGTGGCGTGCTCCCTTGGCTGAATTGTTGTGGTTCGGCAACCACATTTCAGCAGGACACGCCTTTTCTTTTCAATCCCTCCAAACACCACTTTCCATCATAACTCGTATGACTCCTCATCCAACTGGTTAGTATTTCCGGAAAAATATATGTACCTTCAAAGTAGATCAACGCTCAACTTTTTTCACAAATTCGCTTGCACAGGCATAGGAGAGATGAATGCAGATGGGGATCCAACAGGGTGGAAAAAGGAAAGAATCATTAGAAGCATTGAGAGGATTAGCATCTATAATTGTTGTATTATGGCATTCTATACTTGGATTCCATCCAGAATGGGTTGGTATATTTCAAAATTCTTCAATAAATTTCAGATTGCCTTGCAAGTATTATTTCGTATTAATGAACGGAACTGGCGCAGTAATTTTATTTTTTGTTTTATCAGGTTTTGTATTAAGTAGAACCGCATTGGTAAATGAAAATAAAAAAAATATTTTAATAAATTCCATTAAAAGATTGCCAAGATTAGCGGTTTTAACAACAATAGCAACGCTTATTTCATGGACTTTTTTTTATTTAAATTTTTATCATTTCAAAGAGGCAGGAAAAATTACTAATTCTCCATGGCTAAGCAGCTTTGCTAATTCATATACGTCTGGCAATCCATTCCTGTTCTCATTTTGGGATGCATTAAATCAAGGATTATGGAAAACTTTTATAATTGGAGATTACTATTAGTCAATTCCAATTGAAGAATGAGTCTGAAAATCAGATCCTCCGATGAGGAAAAAGATCAGAATCGTTTCTGGTTAAAAGTCTGGATCTGAGTTTTTGGCTTTCTGATCCTCAGGCCCGTTTTTCAGGTCTTTCTGTCCAGGACTGAAAAAGGGAATCCCTAGCGATATTCATCTGTTCTGCCGCTTCATTATCCGTCTTTGACAAGGCGATCTTTTCCAGTTGGGACATGGTCACACCCGGTTTCAGGCAACTCTCCGAAGAGGGGAGGGACTTGAACTTTTCAAAAGGTGTTTTCATGTCCTCATATCGATAGCTTTTCTTCTCCTTTCCTTTTGTATCGGTCACGGTTCTGGGGAAGAAACAGGGCCGGTGGAAGTTCACGTAAGGGTTCAGGTGCTCCCGACAGAAGGTATTGACCTCCTTGGAAAAGACTTGGGGAATATGGGCATATCCCAGATGCTTTCTCACCACGGAAGCATTCTTGGATTCTGCCAGGGCATTGTCGTTTGAGTGTCGTGGCCGGCTCTTGGTAAGCTCGATCAGAAGCTTCTTCAGGAGCTTGGCGACCTGATAGTTGATATATTCCGATCCGTTGTCGGCATGAATGCCCAGAATCACGAAGGGAAAGGCCTCTATCATCTCTTTTAAAACCGGGATCAGGTAGGCTTCGCTGATCTTCTCGCAAGTGGCCACCACCTGGTACTGGGTCACGCAATCGACGGCATTGATGTGATAGACCCCTTTCTGCCCGTCCTGGTCTCCCTGATGCACGCTGTCGATCCGGAGATACCCGGGAGAGCCTTCCGGACGGGGAGCGCGTCGTTCCCCAATGGGAGCTTTCGTGGACCGGGTTTTCGTCCAATGCCGGCGTTTTGAGATGTACTCTTTGCCGCCCCTCAGGTTGTACAGGTGGGAGACCGAAATCCCGGAGAGGACAGCATACTTTTCTTCTCCGTAGATCTTAACGGCCCGCTCCATCAGCTTCTTCGTGGCGGGTCCGGAAAGGGTTCCATGCCGTTCATCCATCTCTGCCAGAAGAGCCACATCGCGAGGAGTAAAAACTCTCTTGAATCCCTGCCTGGGCGACTGGTATCCCAGTGTCACCGTCCCCGTGGCCTGAAATTTCCGGACAAGCCGGGTCACCTGCTGGCGGGAGAGTCCGGTCATCCGTTCAAGATACCGAAGGACCACACCCTTCTCCTTCCGTCCAAGTTTCTCATACCCAAACCGCGTCAGGGTGCGCTGAACAAAGGGGTATCGTTCCTCCTTGACCACACAGAACAGGCTCTCTATTCCTTTCAAAAACTCTTCTACTTGCATCAGCGTTTTGAGCTTCGCCTCGTCCATATTGATCACCATGCCCTATATTATGAACGATTCGATCTCTTTCAGACTCATTTCTTACTGGAATCACGAACCCCCTTTCAGACTCATACCATATTGGATGAGGCTCTATTATGACTCTTCTATGTGGACTATGCATAATGAATTCTTAGGGAGTTTCGTTGTCTTTGGTCTTGCTCTTTGGATCTTAAATTTTAATTCTAGAAAAAAAGAACTCAGAGTTATTATCTTATACTTTTTATTAATTATTTTTATGATAGTAATTTATAATAATATCTGGTTATTGCCCTTTGTCGCAGGGATTACTTGTGCAATATATTTCCCTGAAATTGAAAAAAATAATTCTTTATATAAAGCTTTCAAGTTTGTCTTAGGAGGAATTGGATTATACCTTTTAGGTCATTATCAGTCATGTGGAGCTTATTTATATTTTAAAAATATAAATTATATTTATTCTAATACAGTTGGATCCTGTCTTCTAATATTTTCTCTTTATAACTTAAGATTGAGTGGATTCAAATCGAAAATCGCTGTTGTTCTAGGAAAGATATCATTCCCTCTTTATCTTATCCATGTATTAATTATCTGTTCATTTAGTAGTTCTTTATATATTTATATGATATCAAATAATTATCCTCATTACTTTATCTTAATAATTTTGTTTACTTTGTTAATAAGTGTGATTATATCTTATCCTCTTATATTAATTAATGATGTCTGGATTAAGTCATTGAATAAATTAATTATTAAATTAGTTAAGTAGAACTCTCAACCCACTTTCAGCACTTCTTGTTGAAGACGTGATCTATTTTAAGACCCGATGTCTTTTAAAAAGACATCGGGTCAGGGAACGCCGTAGATCGCTTTCACCTCCGGGGAGAAGAAGGAGATGATCTTTTTCTGCACCTCCTTCATCCAGATCGCCCCGGCGGGATCCCCTCGGGAGGGCATCCAGTTTATGCCCTCCATCAACTGGAAGATCCAGCGCATCGTGGGGCGACTGGTCGGCTTCTTCTTCTGATCCGGAACAGACCCCTTCAGGGTCTTGAGGGTTCGGCGCAGCTCCTCTTCGGCCAGGGAGTAGATCAAGAGGGCGATCCCCATGACCACCGTCAGGGCCATGATGCGCTTCTCGCTCTTAAGGAAGAACGCGTCCGCAAAGAACAGCGGATCTTTGTAGAAGCGGAACCCCGGTTCAATCGAGGTTCCCTGGGACTTGTAGAGCGCGATCATCTCCGGGGCGGGCAGGGCCTTGTCATCCAGATGGTTTGAGGCAATGACAAAGAACCCTTTGCGATGGAGCTCCCGATCGATCCCTTCGGGATCCGGCTCAAAGGATCCCGAGATCCGGTACCCCTGAATCTCCGGTTTCGCGTCCTTTTTGGGACGTCCGGAACGGACATGGCCCGTTTCCTCGGACACGACGCATTCGGAGGCCCGGTGGTACCGGGCTTTTCCAAAGATCTCCTCCCAGGCGGTCCTGGCATCCTCCGAACAGGAGAAGACCGTCTGGGACAGAGCGCGCAGGGAGGCCTCTAGCGCTTTCTTTTCCCGGGACACCGCTCGAGACAGCGTCTTCTCCTCCCGTTCCCGGGACGTCTGGGAGTAGACCAGGATCCATCGCTGAGGAATGCCTCCGAAGGTGGTTCCCACCTCGCAGAATCGGATCCCCGGAAGATCCTCTCCTCCCGGACGGAAGGCCTCGAGAGGAACCTCCGACAGCAGGTGGCGGACTAGACCAACCGTCTCGGGTACCCGCGTGACCCACTGGATCTTGCCTGACAGCTCTCCGATCGTCTTCTTGGTGTAGAGGGCGCTGTCGGCTACGAAGAGCATGGGAGTCTCCGCTCCCTGGACCTGCTGCAGGAAGGACTGGATCGTCCGGGAGAAGCTGGTCTTGTCGACGGTGTTCCCATCCAGGGCTTCCACCCAGATCGGGATCCGGCTCTTGTGCAGGGTGATCATATTGAGCACGAACTGCTTCAGATCCGGACGGTGATCCTTCGAGAACCCATGGGTGATCCGAATCACGGCCGGTTCCCCCTCATCCTCCGCCTCTTCGTCCTCCCGGGCTTCGCTCTGCGGATACCGTCCGGAGAGCGTGAAAGAGGTCGAATCGAGGTGGAAGAAGGTGGTTCCTCTCTCCGACAACCCCACGGCGGAACTGGCCAGGTGCAGGAAGAGCGCGGAGAGCCCCGCTTCGTGCAGATCATCCAAAGCCCGGCCCAGGGTGAACTCGTTGAGGTCTTCTTCCGTCAGTCCCGAACGAATCAGCGTTCCCACCGGCTTCGTCTCGAAGTAGGCCGGAGTCAGATAGAGAGGACGACTGACGAAGCCCAGGCCGTTCAACACCAGGGCCAGGACCGCCTCTCCTGCTGTCACACCCCGCTGGGGAGCCGGCGGAATCATCCGGTCGATGATCTCCACCAGACGGATCTTCCGAGCCACACCCGAGACGATCCCCAGATGGTCGATCCGGCGAACCTGCGATAAGAGTCCATTTTCTTCCACCCATGCCTACCGATTACACTCTGTCGAGAACCATTAAATCGCACTCAGATATGAAAAATCAAGTAAAATTTCTCGTAAGAAAATATCGTTAAAGGAAAATCACTTACAAATCTCCAAAAACTTCACGAGAGAACTGCTGGATGTGGGCGTTATGCAACAATGTGAAGGCATTTCTGGGCATGGTACGGGACTTCTTGAAGGAATCTAGACCGCTGACGCAAGAAGCCGTCAGCGGTCTGCTGAACCCGATCATTCGGGGATGGGCCAATTATGAGAAATAGCCAAAAATCGTGTTTAAAAGCATCAGGCTGCATCCTGCTTTAAGTTTCCCTCCAGGATTCTGTCTTTAAATTTTTTTCATTCCAGAATTAGAGTCAGGGGGTTGGTCCCTTGAGCTTTCTCCACCGTTTCTAGGCAGAAAGTCCCAGCTTAAATATCATGGTCAGAATCGTCTCTTTTTGGTGAAGCATCCCTGAGACTGATTGCTCCGATGATGAATAGTGAGATTTCTTTTAATGTCAAATACACTGAAGGAGCAAGGTGACAGTTCATCCTCATTTGTAGCTATTGTCTTTAAGAAAGTAAAAAATGATCTTAACACATGGGTCTAATTCACTCTGTTGAGAAGCATTAAATCGCATTCAGATATAAAAAATAAAGAGAAAGATTTTCTAAAAATACCGTTAAAGGAAAATCACTTAAAATCCCCCTGCTCCTCTTGGAGAACTACTGGATGTGGTTTATAAAGAAGATCCTAAGTCTTGTTCGGAGGATGTGAGAATAAAGGATGCTGATCATGCGGGAAGAGTATACGGAATCGTATTTTATACTCTACCTTTAATTCGATTCCAAGAACTATGATCTGATCTGTTGACATTATCTTCTAGAAATTCATCACATACCGTTCAAGGTCTTCTCTCCACATGCCTGGAAAAGGAGCACTAGTCATTAATGGAAGGTATATTGATTCAATTGCATCAGACAAAGGTCTTGGAGCTGATAATGGAAACATAGAGGATGAAACTGAAGTCACTTTGCCACGATATTTTAGGATCTTAGATAACTCCAAAGCAATCTCATAACGGCTTATTCCCCCAATACTTGCATAATGAACAATGCCTGCTGGTCTATTATCGATTGCCCATTTTATAAAACAAGAAAGTGATTCGGCTTCAGTTATTGAACCGATTCGATCACTAACAGCTTTGATTTCAGGAACCCCTGATTCAATTGCTTCAATTATCTTACCAACGAATTTATGGTCTTTTCCTCTTCCTCCGCCAATCATCCATCCGGCCCGTATAATCAAAAAGTCTTTGGGCCCAAACATTGCTATAGCTTGCTCACCATAAAATTTAGATTTCCCATAATAATTAGACGGGTTTGGAATATCTAACTCATTAAAGATTATTTGATTGGCTGAGCTAAAAATATTTGAGGTTGATATGTATACTAAATATGATCCACATTCCCGTGCTCCTTGCGCAATTGATTGTGTCGCAAGAGCATTTTTTCTTGCAGCTATTTGAGGTGCTCTCTCGCATAAATCAACATCAGTTTCTGCTGCCATATGGATAATACAATACGGGCGGTATTTCAATATCGTCTCATAACAAGTTTGGGGGTTATCTAAGTCAAGCTCATTTCTCGGTGGAATGACCAAATTAAAATTGGACAAACTCAAATTACGGCTGATATAAGAACCCAACATACCTGTCGAACCAGTTATTAGCAAATTACTCATTTGTTACCTCCAATAATTCTGAATCTTTGAGTTTTTTATAATGGCCATCCTTATTGTTAACGATATACCCTAAGGCGATTGGATATTCATAAGGAATTAAAGGCCATTTAATTCCAATGATTGGATCATCGTGGTGAATATATCTCTGATAGTATTCATTACATTTTTTTGTATATTTAGAATAAATTAGAGTTTCGTTTGTTAAAGATAACCAACCTCTAGCATAACCTTCTGGAATCCACATTTGGGTATGGTTTTTTTGAGACAAAACCTCCCCTCTCCAATGTCCTAAGAATCTGGAATTTTTCATAATATCAACTGCTACGCAATAAACTTCCCCTCTTAACACGGTAATCAGTGTTCCTTGGGTGTCTTGAATCTGATAATGTAGTCCTTGAATTTCTGCTTGCTTTAAAGAAAATACTCTGTCTTCAGTGAAACTTACCTTTTTTCCTATTAAAGAATCGAAATCGTCATTGTTATATGACACATTAGAATAACAGTATGAATTTAATTCCTCATTAGGTTCTAACAGAACTACACCATTTAGTGATAACCTTTTTATTAACTTCATTTTTTCCTCTACGAATGAAGGGGCATAGTAAAAAAACAAAAACTGTCATTTGATTCGTGAGACTCTTATATTGTTTTATAATTTCCAAAACATGAATAAAGCGTTTAAAAAGGCAAATTTTTTGAATTATACCTTTATCAATTGACTAAGGAGCTATAATTCCTTTTATAAACTAGGGTTAGATCAGCAAGATCAGGAGCATCCTACTTAGATCACTCTAAACAATATTATTTTAATATTTTCTCTCTCAAGAATAAATGTTATGTGTTTAAATCCACTAATCTTTCTCCCCCAGTTCTAAGTATAAAGTCTAATTTAACATTATTATCATTTTCACTTCCTCTTCTTCGTGCAACATAGAATTGATTGACCAGTTTCGTTATGAATTGTGGCAATCACAGCTCGTTCGGATTCGTGTTCCCGATATCGCTAATGCTATTTTTGGGGAAATACTTCCTCCCATGTATACTGGGAATACTTGGGCTCCTCCGACAGTATTTTGGGCGAGGAAAAAAGTGTCCCCTCAAAACGGGAATCATAATAGACTATTTCCATACAAAATAAAGGGATCTAGTCTAAAATGAATAGAAAATATTTTTCCCCTGATTATTCACACCACCTAAACAAAAAGTACACCGGCAACCCTTATAATTCTTAAGGTGTAGTGGATCTGTTCATCCAAAGACAATCAAACAAACCATCTCCTGAAAGCAGTTTTTCCGCTGGGAGTCTGGAACGATGGAGTCACCGGACAGCACCAGAAGCATGCTTATCCCTCTGTCCGCGAGATTCATTTCCTTTCGAAGAACAGACAAACCCTGAGAAAAAGAGTTTAGAGGGGACAGCTAAGTGCATCAATAATTCAACCACTTCTTCTGGAACTAATCCCGATAAGACCTAAACGGTCTCTTTGCCCTCCGTCTTTACAATGGTCCACCCAGAATGGATCTTGGTCTCCATGTTCACCGCCAGCAGGGCGTTGTACACATACTCTCGCTATTTTTCATGAAGACTCGATTATCCCCAGATCCGAAAACTAGATCTCCTTCTTGTCTCCATCTCTTTGCGGGTTTATCTTTCTCTTACTGAGTTTTAAGCTCCGCTTTCGTTTTCAGGATTTATGTCAGCTTTTCCTCCTGAAACACAATCTTTCCCTCTGCCCGGATGATCGCTTCCTTGGAGAGTACTTTTCTAAAAGCGCTGTTGGAAAGAATACCGATTTCTACGGGAGAACTCCTACCCAGTCTACTTCACCTTGTCGAGATCCAGCACTTTAGCTTCTCTTCCTCTTCTTTCATCCAGTCATGGCTCATGGTTTATTGCTTGAAGGTGTCCTCAGGGACTTTTCTTTGCTTCGGGCAAGAGGAACATCCACTTGAAGACCACTTCCATCTTTGCATAGATGCCACTTCCTAAATTCGATGAAGCTCGGGTAGTACCCCTTTATTTATGGTTCAATGCATGTTATATCCATAAAAATATAGCTATTCGTTGTTTATATAATGATATATTTTTTCCATTTCACTATCCCAAGTAATATTCTTCATCGTATTTACCCCACCTATGCCTAACATTTGCCGCAAATCGAAGTCATCATATAGCTTTTTAAATCCATCAAATACAGCTTGAGGTACAGGATCGGTTAAATATGAATTTACTTGATTCTTTAGCATCCACTCAACTTGTGGACCATTATTTGACAAAACAGGAACGCCACATGCCATTAACTCAACCGGCAAATAGGATAGATTAGTCGCAGAAAATGCAATACCTATATCACATGTTCTATACAGATTCCCTGTATCTTTTAGACTCATATTCCCTAATAATGTAGCTTGAAAGTTTGGCTTAAATGCTAGTTTAAGCCCTGCTATAACTATTTCAACGTCTGGATAATTCTCAGATATTTTCTTTAATACTTTCATACCAAGCTCAAAACAGCGTCTCTCAGTAGAGGGTCTTCCATAAAAAAAGATCCGTTTTACCTTAGGACGAATAAAGTTTGCTTCTCTAAATGGAAAGAAAATTTCCTTATCAGCCGCAAAAAAATAATCCTGTGCTTTTCCTCCATGCATTTCAAAACAATGCTTCAGCCAACCTCCGCCAGTGATCCCTTTAAAGCCAAATGTATAGGTTGTTTTTGCTTGTAAAGATGTCGTTCCAAATGGATAAAAATAACACTCATAATCCTGCATAAAATAATATTTTTCCTTTGAAAATGGAAATGACCTGACTTGATATGCTGATTGCCATGTAGTAGCAATTGCAGCTGAACACTCAGGTAGACATCGTCCATCAACATAAACTTCTAATCTACAATCAGGTAGTGCTTCGTTTAACTCAGTCTGGAGATTATTGCTGGATAAATGCCGTTCATTGTTATACACGTAAATAATATTCCGGGTATCTTTTTGAGCAAAATAATTTGCAAATCGGAATAATGTGTAATGACCTCCCCCCCACACATTTGACCAATCGGGCACAAACCAGATAAAGGTTTTTTTGGCCATGGGAGGGCCAGTTATTTTTTGTGCACCTCCAAATGAACTCCAATCCGTATAATCATAAACTGGATTCTCTGCAATAGGCACTTCTCCCCTTCCTTTGGATAAAAGAAGAAGAAAGCTCCCTGGAAATATTTTATAAAATGCATAGAATATCGTATTTAAAAATCCATATTTTTTTAAAAAAGAGAAAAATTTTAAAAAATTTCCTGTCATTTCACTCCCTAAATAAAAGAATTAAGTTAATTAGTAATTTATTAGTAAGGTTAAAACTTATTTTCCACTAGAAATGTAGACAAATAAATCATACGAAATAGATAATATCTTACTATGGATAAATCTCAGCATTTTTGAGGTGGATACCATTTTTATCTTTAACTGACAATATAGGTGATGAAAGATCTTTGAACGGCCAGTTAATATCAACATCAGGATCGTTCCAGAGAATACAGCGTTCTAAACTAGGCTCATAAAAATTTGTTGTTTTGTATAAAAAGTCCACTCTCTCAGAGAGTACGTAGAAACCGTGAGCAAAACCAGGAGGAATCCATAGCATTTGATTGTTTTCATCAGATAAAACAACACCGAACCATTTTCCAAAATTAGAAGAAGATCGCCTTAAATCAACTGCAACATCAAATATAGAACCATAAGCTACTCGAACCAACTTACCTTGGGGTTGTTGAATTTGATAATGCAAACCCCGAAGAACACCTTTTTGAGATCGGCTATGATTATCTTGAAGGAAAGTAAAATCAAGATTAGCTTCCTTAAAAGCTTTTTGGTTCCAGCTTTCAAAAAAAGAACCTCTTTGATCTCCAAAAACGTTTGGCGTAATCAAAAGTATACCAGATAATTCTTGTTCTTCAATTTTCATTTGCGAACCCTTATTGTGATTAAGAAAAATATTTTTTAATTCATTATTTTTAAAAGAAAATAATTTATAAACATAATCCCAAAAAATTGGAGTATACCTTTCTAGAATTATAGATCAAAATGGATAGTTTTCTTCTAGAAGACTAACAATGCAAAATATGATTTAAAGGCGATTACATTCTGTTACTTGTAGATATCACTAGTTATAACGCATGATTTTCAGAACTCTTCGTGCATGGAAAACCTGTCAATTTCCCAAATAGCACCCCCAGGCTCAAGTTCTTGTCGATCAAATTCCCGGTTTCCCGGGCTCTTACTGATGCCCGTAAATCCGGGAAAAATCTCAAGTACTCCCTGATTGATAACGCCTTCTTGGCTTTTTCCATCTTCTTCACAAAATCACCTTTTTCCCTATGTTTTCATAGGAATCTAACACTGATGACCGGAAGAATAATATTCAGCACAGTCGATATTCGGCATGCATGATGTCCTATCGAGGTACGAATCCGATATCTACCTAATAACAAGGAAAATTATTCCTTTCAAAAGAGAAGTTAGGTTATTACTCATAAAAAAGATGATAAATAAGCTCCATTAAAGAATGTTCAAGTCTTTCTTGAGACAGTTTTCAATGACGGCCTTTATTGGTCCTATGACAGGAGTCGACTTCTCAGAAATAATCTGGCACCGGGGAGCTTCCGTTATCTCAATCGCGTTACGGATCGTCACCAAGCTTCCTATCTCGCTTATAAAGCATTGACGATGAGGTCAACAACTTAAAAGGAGGGGTCGGTTGGTTCACTTTTAAATTACTAACCACATTCTTAATAATCCTTCAAAAAAATCTACTCATTATTAACTCTAAAATTTTTGAACTAAAAATCCAATCTTTAAATTCCTCAAAAGGATGTTCATTTTCAATCTGCTTCGCTTTCTCTTTCCCAGTAAAGATTATACAAAGAATAATAGTTAAAGCATTCCCTAGTTGATTTTTAGAAAGCCTCATCAGAGCTAAAAAAAGTTGAACACTGCAGATAAGTGGTAGAAAGTGAGGGTAGTGCTTTTTTGTAAAGACTATCCGACTCCTAGTCAAATAGAATTCAGAAAAAAGGGATTTTTTTTCCCTCCTAATTGAATTTGACCCTGTCGTTCGGCCTTCTTTATGGTAAACAATACTCTTTGACGCATATCCTGAGCGAAAGATTTGGCTACTCCGAATACCCCAATCTTGTTCTTCAGAATACAGGAAATAATCTTCTGATATCAATCCGATTTTTTCCAGAAATTCTCTTTTAAGAAAAATTGAAGCTCCCTGAATCCAATACATTTTCTGTTCTATTTTTTCTTCAAGATCTTTTCGATGAATAAAGGACCTCCATTTTTTTAGGTGACCGAGTTGCCTAGACATTCCGATCCAAGGAATAAAAGAAAATCCACCTAAAGCCTGTATGATTTCAGGATCGTGGTAATAAAGGGTTGTGTTACCACAGGCTCCTAATAAAGGATCTGAGATCATTTTCCTAACGAGATGTATCAGTGAATCTGGGTCAACCACCGTATCATTATTCAGTACCCAAACATAGTCTAGCTTAGGGTCCGTTAATGCCAATCGTATACCTGCGTTGTTACCTGCACCAAAACCTATATTTTCTCCATTATCTAAAAAAATAAGTTGAAATTGTTCAATTTGGTTAATTGTTCTTTGTGTTAGATTATCTTTATCCAGAAAGAGATATGGAATAGGTTTTGGGACTACGTTTCCAGCCAGAAAAGATGCTCCCAACCCTGAAAACTGAGGAATAAAGTTACCTTGTGCCCATCTCTGCAGAAACTCTAGAGAAGAGTCTGTCGAACCATTGTCACAAACAATAACAGTAAATTTCGCATATTTAAGCCTGAAAACACTTTCAAGACATTCTAAGCTATCTTTATAATTATTATAATTAAGAATAATTATATAAACATTATTTAAAAATTCAGGATTTTCTTGTGAAAAGACAATCCTTGTTTCTTGTTCGGCATTTTGTAACACCTTTTTACCCTCATAACACTGAGTGGACTACTCTTTATATAAGCTCATTAAGTGACTCTATATAGTTGGGTTTTTTCCTTTATATCATTGATGTCTGTTCAAATTGTTTCAGGAGTCAATACAATAAAAAAGGTAGGAAAAAAAGTCAGTCGTAGATACCCCGTCTTTCGCAATGTCTCTTGCTTAATTATTATCTAGTCGTCATGAGCAGGGCTCACCCTGCAGGATGAAAATGGGGTATCCTTCTTGCTGTCGTTCTCGCTATACGTCGCGTTTTCTTGGTACCGAAACAAGAGTCCGTATCTAGTCTGACGAGGGAGGCTTCCGGAACCCCGCATTGTTGCCTCGAGCACGCCAACCAGAGTCGCTGATGAGGGACTCCCCGAGAACGACAACTCATTGATCCGTCGTAACCATTCTGGCAGGAGGGACCCCAATGGAACAGCTGATTGAGCGATGTGCAGGACTGGATGTGCACAAGGACACGGTAGCGGTCTGTGTCCACCTTTCCGGAGCAGGTGGAAAGACGGTTCAGGAGATCCAGACCTTCGGGACGATGACGCCAGATCTTCTGGCTCTTCGGGACTGGCTTGAATCCCTGGGAGTGACCCATGTGGCAATGGAAAGCACGGGGGTCTACTGGAAGCCCGTCTACTATATTCTGGAAGAGGGGTTCACTGTTCTTCTGGTCAACGCGGCCCATATCAAGAACGTGCCGGGCCGGAAGACCGATGTGGTGGATTGCGCCTGGATCGCGCAACTTCTGGAGCACGGGCTTCTGCGGGGAAGCTTTGTGCCGGACAAGCCGATCCGGGATCTGAGAGATCTGACTCGACATCGGAAGGTCCTGATCCAGGAGCGAGCGCGGGAAGCCAATCGCCTGCACAAATTCTTGCAGGACGCCGGGATCAAGCTGTCGTCGGTGGCGACGGACATTCTGGGGGTCTCGGGACGGGCCATGATTGAAGCTTTGGTGGAAGGGAAGGCCGATCCGGTCGCACTGTCGGATCTGGCCAGAGGTAAACTGAAGAAGAAGCTGCCGACTTTGCAGAAGGCGTTGACGGGTCGGTTCCGGTCGCACCATGCGTTTCTGGTCAGCCGGATTCTCGCCCATCTGGACTACCTGGAGGATGAGATCGACGCCTTCAGCCAGAGGATCGCGGAGGAGATCACCCCTTTCGATGAGGCGGTTGCCCTGCTGGACACCATTCCCGGGGTGAACCGCCGCACGGCCGAAGTCCTCATTGCGGAAATCGGGCCCGACATGGGACGCTTCCCTTCGTCGGGACACCTGGCTTCCTGGGCGGGGTTGTGTCCCGGCAACAACGAAAGTGCCGGAAAACACAAGTCCGGCAAGACCCGGAAGGGGGATCGGTGGCTCCGGATCGCGCTCACCGAATCCGCTTTGGCGGCGGTCCGAGAGACCGATTCGTCCCTGTCGGCCCAATACCGCCGAATCATGCGGCATCGGGGTCACAAGAAGGCGATTGTGGCGGTGGCTCATTCGATCCTCTGCATCAGTTATCACATCCTCTCCGACCGGAAGCCTTATGCCGAACTCGGAGCGGTCTCTCTGGAGAAGCGGGAGAAAGATCATGCCATCCGGCGATATGTAAAACAGCTTGAAAGACTGGGACAGAAAGTCATCCTTGAACCGGTGGCTTAGCGAGGTCTTTTTCACTCCGCAGATCCCCATTTTCTAACCAGACTGGGACAGAAAGTCATCCTTGAACCGGTGGCTTAGCGAGGTCTTTTTCACTCCGCAGGTCCCCATTTTCTAACCAGGACATTGGGGATGCAGAGATTTTTATTCAATCAGGTGGACAAATTTGATCGCCAAAAATCTAGCGGGGTGGTCATGTTCGACTTGATACATATCCAACTCCGATAATTCAAAACAGGTATCGATTCCTCAGGCATTTTAAACCTTCTCTTGAGCAAACCAGAATAAATTTTGACCCTCTATAAAGGTTAAAAAGGTTGAAAGGGAATAACAAAAAAATTAACGTCTAAATATCAAAAATTCAGATGATATATTATATCATTTGAAGTGCAAATCATTTTTGTATTTTTTTTGGCACTCGTTCCAAGCTATAAGAAGGAATATCACATTTCCAATCAGGTACCGCCTCCAGAGACGCTTAGGCTCATGGATAAGTCGCCAAAACCACTCCAGTCCTGTTTTCTGCATCCAAAGAGGCGCCCGAATGGTCTTTCCTGCTAAAAAATCAAAAGTTCCCCCAACCGCCAGAACAATGCCTGTCTTTAATTTTTTTTGGTTCCTTGCGATCCAGATTTCCTGCTTGGGCGCACCGAATCCGATAAAAACAATATCCGCACCTGATTGATTGATCGTTTCGAGAAGATCGGAATGGATCTTTTCGTCATGAGCAAAATCGATCCAGGGAGTCGCAAAACCTACCACATTCATGCTTGGAAACCGCTTGAGGAGATTCTCGATGGCTTTGGGAGTTACATCCTCCGTTCCACCCAGAAAGAAAACTTTTAGCGATTTTCTCTCGGCCATTCGGCAAAGCTCCGGAAGAAGGTCCGATCCCGTCACCCTCTCCGGAAGTCTTTCTCCGATCAAACGACTGAACCAGACCAGAGGCATTCCGTCGGCAAGAACAAAATCTGCCTCATGATAAGCCTTTTGAAACTCCCTGTTAGATGTTAACAAAGCAATATGTTCGGCATTGGCCGTAAAAATCACTCGAGTTTCTTTTTTCCGTGCCATCTCAGAAAATACTTCTGACGCTTCACTCAAAGTAATCGATGCCACGGAGATCCCGAACATCCGGACGGTTTTCATCGGAGGAATCCCCTGCTCCCTATCGGCTTGGAATGCATATCAGCCCCCTTCGAGACAGATCTTCCCCTTCTCAAGCCGCATGACACGAGAGCACACTTCTTTCAAAATCTCAGGCGAATGAGAGGCCATGACCAGAATGGGAGTCTTGTTGACCAGTGCCTTGAGCCTGTCTTCCGCCTTTTTCACAAAATCGGCATCCCCAACTGAAAGCCATTCATCCATGAGGAGAATATCCGCTTCCACGCTCGTTGCAATCGAAAATGCCAATCTCATTGTCATTCCAGAAGAGTAAGTCCGGACCGGAAGATCGATAAAATCTCCCAAGCCTGAAAAGTTGATAATTTCTTCGGTCTTTTTCTGAATATCTGACTTGGAAAGCCCGAGAAGAATCCCCCGTAGAAAGATATTTTCAAGACCGGATGCTTCATGATCCATACCGATTGAAATATCAAGAAGTGAGGCAATACGTCCTTGTACTGATAGACTCCCGCCTGTAGGCTCATAGACTCCCGCCAATACACGGAGAAGCGTGCTCTTTCCAGAGCCGTTGTGGCCGGTCAAACCCAATCGATCCCCTTCTTTAAGTTCAAAACTGATCCCATCCAAGGCCCGCACAACGACTGCCCCTCCGGCATCGGAAGAAATGCGGCCCCCGGTTGCGATCTTCAGAAGACTCTTCTTGAGAGAACGGTGGGGGGTGCTATAAATCGGAAAATCCACTGTCACATTGTCGGCGATGATCGAAACGCTCAATTTAGAGAATCCTTGTCATTCGGAAGTTTCAAAGCCAGTAAGCGATGCGGGAGCGATAGCGGACCAGCATCCGAAAGGCGACAAGCCATCCCAGAGCAGCCATGCCAGCCACCACACCCCAAGACCCAAGAGATACTGGCCCGCCGAGAAGGCTATTTCTGGCGATTGTCATCATATGGAAGAGAGGATTGCACTCCATGATCCAAACCTTGCCCTGAATACTTGATGGAGACCACATCACCGGCGTAATAAAAAAAAGGATCTGGACGACACTCAAGACGACCTGGGAGATATCCCTATACCGGGTTCCCAGTATCCCCAGGAGGATTGCAACCCAGAAGCCGTTTAGCATGATCAGAAAAACAGCCAAGGGAAAAAGAAGAAGATTAACGCCAGGAGCAACTCCAAAAAAGAGCATTACAGCAACCACAACGACCATGTTGTGCAAAAAGATAATGATATTTTTCCAGATCATCCTGAGAGCATGGATGCCAAAAGGCATGGGGATCTGCTTGATGATCCCTTCAGCACCGATAAAAACGGTGGTGCTATCGGTGATCAAAGAGGAGACCAAAGCCCAAAAAACCATTCCCACCGAGAGAAAGGGCAGATAGGTATGGATATCCTGATGGAACAGCTTCGCATAGAGAAATCCCATGGTCAGGACGGTAATTCCGAGACTCAGGGTGATCCAGAGAGGCCCGAGTGAGGATCGTCGGTAGCGCTGTTTGATGTCCTGCCATCCAAGAGTCATCCAGAGAGGATAAGAGAGAAGGCTAATCCGAATATCGTCTGAGGCCTTTTCGACCATTCTGTTACCCAATGCCCTGAAATCCCCTCCATGATAGTGTGTTTTTAGACAACTCAAGACAAAACAGCCTGTGTCGCCTTACCCATATCTATTCGGCATATTTGTCGAATAGAGGAGCGACAAAAAATCCTCTGTCCCGGACATCCCGATAAATAAGTAAAAGTTCTTTACATCCTAGCAAAAATGAAATTCTTTCAACAGATCCCAATCAGGATCCAGATTAGGTAATCAGGAGATCAACACTCAATCAGTAAGGATGAAAAGTTCAAAAATTGTCGCTCTACCTTCAGAATGTTAAGATGTTGCGACATAAAGACCTTTAGGCAGGTATTCATCGAAAGGAAATCGGACTTAGAAGAAAAAACCGTATCAACGGACTATCTGATCATCGGCGCGGGAATCATGGGGCTTGCTCTGGCACAAGAACTCCGGAAATCGGAGCCGCTGGCCACTGTGTGCGTGATCGAAAAGGAACAAACTCCGGCCTTTCACGCCAGCGGGCGAAATAGTGGAGTTCTCCATGCCGGATTCTACTACACCGGCGATTCGTTGAAGGCAAAATTCACTCGGGATGGCAATCGTCTCTGGCGGGAGTATTGCCTGGAAAAAAATCTTCCTATGAACCCCTGTGGGAAAGTCGTCGTCGCCCAGAATGAAGGAGAGGCTGCAGGCATTCTCGAGCTCAAAAAACGAGGGGACAGAAACGGTGTCAATGTCACCGTCATCGACGAAAAAGAGCTCTCTGATATTGAACCCAACGCCCGAACTTCCGGGATCGCACTATGGTCCCCAAATACGACCACCGTCGACCCGGTTGCCATTTGCAGAACTCTTGAAAAAGACCTTGTCTCTTCTGGCGTCCGATTCTTTTACGGGACATCTTACAAAAAAAGACTTGGCCCTCATGAGATCACTTGCGCAGGAGATGTCGAAAGAACCTTCACCTATCGAACTCTTATCAATGCCGCCGGGCTCTATGCCGACTGCATTGCCCGTGACTTCGGGTATTCTGCCGACACGACCATTCTCCCCTTCAAGGGCATTTACCTGGAATACGATTCGAGTGTTCCGGAAGATCGGCCGGTCAAGACCAATATCACCCCTGTCCCCAATCTGGGGCAACCCTTTCTGGGTGTTCACTTCACCATCAAGGTCAATGGAACGATCAAGATCGGTCCCACGGCCATTCCGGCCTTCTGGAGAGAGAACTACAGCGGTCTTTCCAGATTTTAGCTATCCGAACTTCAGGAGATTCTTTCCTGGGAAGCTTTCCTGTTTTTTCGAACGACTTCGGGTTTCGGGATCTGGCCCTTCATGAGATCCTGAAATACCGAAAACTCCACATGGCCGAACAGGCCAGAAATCTTGTCAAAAAGATCGATCCTTCCCGGTTTACCCATTGGGGAAAACCCGGCATCCGGGCACAGCTTTTAAACACAAGAACCCGGACACTGGTTTCAGACTTCCTAGTCGAAGGCGACCGGGAGTCGATCCATGTCTTGAATGCCGTCTCCCCCGCTTTTACCGGAAGCCTTCCTTTCGCCCGATGGATTCTCGAGCGATATAGAACTGGAGAAGGATGGAAGACTGGATCAGGCAATTCCTGAGATGGTTTCACATTAGCCTGATTTAAAAATTCGGTTTCTTCGCATGGGGATACTATCTCGTGGACAAGCGAACCCTCTCTGGAAATCCTTCCATATTAAAGCGATAATTGTAAAGGTTTCTCTTTAAACAACGACTTTAGTGGCACCTTTAAAGACTCATTTATAGAAAGTTACGGTGCACACTTGATGATTCTTGATATTGTGTCACGCCATTTCCCCGGTGAGGGAAGATGATCCGTATCGCCGTTCTGATTCCCTGCCTCAATGAAGCATTGACCATCGGAAAAGTTATTGATGATTTTCACAAATCACTTCCCGGTTGTTCTATTTTTGTCTGCGATAATGCTTCAATCGATCAATCGGCCGAGATTTCCCGACTCCGGGGAGCCACCGTCCTTCATGAACACCGGAAAGGAAAAGGATTTGTCGTATCCCGAATGTTTCGGGATATCGACGCTTCGATCTATCTCCTTGTGGATGGCGACGATACTTATGATCCGGAAATCGCAGGATCAATGGTGAAGCTGGTCTCGGAAGGATATGACCTCGTAAATGGTGTACGCGTCGCAGAAAAGACGCGTGAGGCATATCGCCCGGGCCATGCAATCGGCAATATTGTCCTGACCGATACTGTCCAACTCCTTTTCGGCGATGCGGTAACAGACATGCTCTCAGGATACAAGGCCCTTTCGCGCCGCTTTGTCAAATCTTTTCCTGTCTTTTCAGAAGGGTTCGAGATCGAAACAGAAATTGTCGTGCATGCGCTGGAATTGGGCGTATCGATCATCAATGTCAAAGCTCCCTATCGAAGCCGGCCTCCCGGATCCCAGAGCAAACTCCATTCTTTCAGGGATGGACAAAGGATCCTCATGCAGATCTTGATACTCTTGAAACAGGAAAAACCGCTCCTCCTTTTTTCACTGTTTGGTCTATACCTGACGTTAATGTCTTTGGCCGTCGGAATCCCGGTCATTCAGGAATATTTCCAGACGGGTCTTGTCCCCCGCTTGCCGACAGCCCTTCTCTCAACGGGTATGATGATTCTTGCCTTTCTAAGCTTTTTCGCGGGTCTCATTCTCGATACCGTCAGCCGTGGACGAAAAGAGGCAAAAATGCTTGCCTTTCTGAGCATTCCCTCCCCTGACCATTCAGAGATCACTTCTCTTGATCCATTTGACGGAAAGATTCTGGACAGTTGAAAGAGAGCCCCGGTCGTTTTCGATTGATCGAAAGGACACTTCTCATCCTGCCTCCCTTTCTTTTTGGACTTCTGGCCCTGACACAGGGCCAGGATGTGAACTGGGATCTCCTGAACTACCATTACTACACAGGCTATGCCTTCTGGACAGGATCCTGGCAAAAAGACATGATGCCAGCCGGTATCCAGTCCCTACTCGAACCGCTTTATAACATCTTCATTTTTCTCTTGATTCACAATCTTCCGCCGATCGCGGTCGGACTTCTTATCGGCACACTCGACGGTCTTGGCTTTATCTTCCTGTATCTTATCGCCGGCATATTCATCGACAAAAGGATTGAGAGAACGTCTTACCGCATTGTTTTCAAGACTCTTCTTGCCCTTTCCGGACTCTATGTTCCCAACTTTCTCTCTCAGCTTGGAAACACCAATGGAGATGTTATGACCGGACTTTTTGTATTGTCCGGACTGACCATACTCCTCCACCGCATGGGCGATCAGTCGAGTTCCGGATGGATATGGGGCGGTATACTCATGGGAATGGGGGTCGGACTCAAACTTACGAACGCCGTTTACATCCTGGGAATAGCCGTTGCTGTCCTCTTTTCGATGGGAATCAACACGACGAACAGCAAACGCCTGATCTCTTTTCTTTCCGGAAGTGGTGTTGGTTTTGCTGTCACCGGAGGATTCTGGTTTCTTAAAATCTATCAGCGCTTCGGGAACCCCTTTTTTCCTTATTACAACACTCTCTTTCATTCCCCCTACGGACTTTCCGTCGATTCCCATGACTATCGGTGGTTTCCGTCATCTTTTGCCGAATGGATTTTCTTTCCATTCTATTTCACAAAACAACATCAGATTGCCGAACTGAGCATTGAAAATTATTCCTTTATGTTCATCTATGTTCTCATTCTTCTCGTTTTACTGAAGATGATTGTTTCCAGAGCCTTTCCGGTGGGACAGATCAAAGAAGTAGAAAAAAAGACCTTTCCCTTGGATGAACAATTTTTCCTGACCTTTTTTGTTGCCTCTTTTATCATCTGGGAAGTGACTTTTTCTTATTACCGATATTTGTCTCCCCTTGAAGAACTTGCGCCCATTCTGATTTTTCTTCTTCTCCGATACCTCCTCGGCAAGGGAGCCGTGATCGTCACCCTCTCTTTCATTCTCTTTAATGCCATGAATCCCCATTATCCCGACTGGGGGCGAATCTCCTGGGGGAAAAGCTATTTTCAAGTGCGGGGAATCCCAAAAGGACTTCCGAAAGAGGCTCTGGTTCTGGTGGGATCAAAACCGTTGGCTTTTGTGATTCCTGAACTGCCAGAAGAGTTCCGGTATTTCACGATCGGAAATCTTGGCGGCATTGCTTCTCCCTTTTGGGATAAAAAAGTTCATGAATATGTTCAAAAATCTAAAAAACCGCTCTATCTCCTGACAAACAAGGATGCATTGTCTTCCAATCAAAAATCCTTGAAAAAATTCGGAGTGCAGATTGATCGATCTTCCTGCTTTTCATTGAAAAACCAGGCCAGAGCCGGGATCCGGCTCTGCCGGTTGAGGAAGATTGCGATTCTTTAAAAACTTCTTACCAAAAAAGACATGGCTCCAAGAGATCAGATGCACAGGAGATGTCGAAAGAAGCTTCACCTATCGAGCTCTTAGCAATGCCGCTGGACTCTATGCCGACCACATTGCCCGTGACTTCGGGTATTCTACCGAAACGACCAACCTCCTCTTCAAAGGGCATTTACCTGGAATACGATTCGAGTGTTCCGGAAGATCGACCGCTCAAGACCAATATCACCCCTTCCCCAATCTGGGGCAACCCTTTCTGGGTGTTCACTTCACCATCAAGGTCAATGGAACGATCAAGATCGGTCCCACGGCCATTCCGGCCTTCTGGAGAGAGAACTACAGCGGTCTTTCCAGATTTTAGCTATCCGAACTTCAGGAGATTCTTTCCTGGGAAGCTTTCCTGTTTTTTCGAACGACTTCGGGTTTCGGGATCTGGCCCTTCCCCTAAAATCATCACATATTGGAGGAGGCTAGCCGTTTGAGACAATGACGCAAAATTGTATAAACTAATGTTTATACAATTTAATGAGGAGGTGGCTCATTTCCGAAGAGGTTCTCGACATCAAACGCTGGGGAAACAGCTTGGGTCTCAGAATACCGTCCGCCATCGCAAAGGAGGCGAGACTGCACGAGAACAGCCGGGTCCGGATCACGGTCGAAAACAACCACTTAGTGATCACGGAGATCAAAAATCGCGATATTTCCCTGAAGGAGAAACTGGCACAATTCGATCCGAGCCGGCACGGAGGAGAATCGATGGCAGCCGAATCGGTCGGAGCCGAAAACTGGCCGTGAAGAAACCTGCAGAAATGGCTGGTCCACTCTGGGTACCGGAGCGCCAGACCATTATCTGGATCGACGGCTACCCGCAGTCCGGCCGAGAAATGCGCAACGTCCACCCCTTCTTGGTTCTTTCTCCCCGGATTTTCAACGAAAGAACCTCCCTCGTCATCGGATTGCCCATGACAACGGCCGAGTACAACGCAGACAATCCATTCGCCATCCCCGTCGGGACGGCAAAAAACCGAAACGCTGGCAAACAAGTTACGTGTTGTGCCATCAGCCCAAATCGTTTGACTGGCGTGTTCGTAAGGCCGGACCCCACCCGATGGGCAGACTGCCGGATTCCCAGTTTACGGCAGTCTGCGACTGTATGAATCAGATCATCGAAATCGGCAAAGCACGGCCATAGCGGCCATGTCGCTTCTGGTGCTCTATCGCATGCAACACGCCTCAAGGTGTTCCGTATCCAGAGACCAGGAACGATAGCGTTCGTTGAACAGCCCACCCATTCCCCTTCTTGGACTGTAAGGCAGGAATGGCTCAAGCGGGCGGTTTGGCTTTGCGCGGTTTTTCCTTGCTCCCCTGGCTTTCGACATAACAACGGACGCTTTCTGGTGTCGCCTCCCCGACACTTTCGACAGAGTAGGCCAGATGCCAGAAACGGTAAACGACTTCAGATCTCACCGTGGACAACTCCAACCCCAGATCAGGGAACAAATCTCTTCACTCCCGATTTTTCGGCAGCTTTCATCAGATCTTCATCCAGGCTCGCAAGTGACAGGCCATGACGCAGCGCCAGTTCAAGATAAGAAGCATCGTAAGAGGATAGGGCATACCGCCGAGCCAGTTGAAGGGTATCCGAAAGAGCATGATCCACCGTGTTCATATCCACTTCAATATCCAACTCCGAAAGGAGCGAAAGGAATGATGAACTCCGGGCTTCTGTCACCAATCCCTTCCATTCTGCTCTGGCGAGGACATTGGAGACTTCAAGCCTCCAGATCACAGGAACCACGGCAACGTTAGCTTCCATGGCAGAAAGAACACCCGTGGCATAGGCTAATTCTTGATGCATTCCGTCGCCAAAGAACCAGCGCATTGTTATGGAGTTGTCCAGAACAAAATTCATTTCCGGCCTTCCAAGATCAGTTCCTTGATGTTCACATCCCGAACAGGGTGAACCATCATCAACTCCTTCAGTTTCCTGACCGCAAGAGCCCTGTCTTTCCGTTTAATGCCAATGTTTGGAACAAGATCCGCAACCGGCTCACCGCGATTGGTAATCGTAAAACTCTGCCCATCTCCAACCAACCGCAACAACTCGGAAAGTTTCGTTTTCGCTTCATAAGCACCGATTTCTGTTTTCATCATGTTTAGCGCAACATCCCCTCTTTCCTTGAGGCCCTTTAGTGAAAGCGGGGATAATGGGCGCATCTCCTTTTTTTTCTTGATACCATTCCGTAAGTCGCCATGGGTGTGAAAGATGTCCTGACATTAACCTTCATCGACCTAGTCTAAAGACTAGTCTTATTAATGTCAAAACAACTTAAACAAACGCCGGGAGAGCGACTTTTTCTCGTGTCATAGATCCTATAGAATCTCGTCATAGAGTCTCAGGAAATGAGTCTCAGAAAATTTTGCTCCATCTTTTAAAGACAATCGAATTGCCCGCTGAACGCTACCCTTCCGATTGTGGGTTCCTCCTTCCGGCGTTATGTCGAAAGCAGAGAACCACAAAAAGAAGACGAGACCAAAATCTCTTTTTTGGGGTTCACCATCATCAAAAGGGGGGAAAATGAACAGGTGGTTGGGTCGCATCATAATGGGAGCGTCCGTTCTTGTTTTTTGCGGAGCGGCCTGGGAAAAACCTGTGGTTGAGATTATCTCCCCCAAAAACGGCGCAGTGGTCGGAAAGCATGTCATGGTGAAATATGCCTTTCATCACGAATGGCGGGCCGACCATGTCCATGTCTTCATCGATGGAAACTTCCTGAAGTCCACTCATCAAAATCCTCTTGCTCTCACGCTCGGCAAGGGAGTTCACACGATCATGCTTCGAGCCGCAACGGTCCATCATAATCTGCTAAAAGCCAGAGGCTCGATCGATGTCACCGTCAAATAATCAAGACCCATCTTTACGAAGAGGCAGAGGAGAAGATCTCCTTTGCTGATCAAAAGTCTCTCAGGAGATCTCTCGCGGCATCTCCTCTTGTGAAAAATGGTTGCCATAAATCTCCCGAAGTCCTTCCATCTCCTCTTCAGGGAGATTTCCGAAAAGGGATTTCTGTTTGTTCTTTGAAACCACCCCATTGTTCTCCAATGAAAGTCTGATAAAAAGATCCGCCAACCGGTCAGGCAGTTCGAACCTGTTCTGGATTTCCTTTTTGGCCCCGTCATAGCGGACCAGAAAGGAAAGTTCTTCTTTCAGGTCCTCTTCGATAACACGCTCGATCGTCTTGTAAAGATATTCGACCATCGGAGTCGCATCGAAGTATCGATAGAGTCCCGGAAAACGATTTTCCCTGGAAATGATCCCGTCCCTGTCGATGAAATAGTCCGTCAACGCCATGACCTTTTTTGAAAAAGTCTCAAGACAGTGATCATACTCGACCGGATGGGCCAGAATATTGGAAGAGACAGGAAAAATGGCACTGTCCGGAGTCAGTCCCCTTTCTGAAAGAATCTTGTGAATCAAAAATCTGTGAAGCCGTCCGTTCCCGTCCGAAAAAGGATGAATGAACACAAATCCGAAAGAGACGACCGCCGCCTCGACAACAGGCGGCACGGCCGATTGCATTCGGTTCATCGAGTGGACAAGTCCCGACATCAGAGATTCCACATCCTGGGGATCCGGAGCGATATAATGGACCACTTCCCCGCCAACCCGGGATTCCCCGACATAGTTCTGGGCGGAACGATAGCCTGATTCCCGATAGGAGGGATCGACGACAAGATTTTGTATCCGTACAAAGTCACGGAGTGATTCACAGGGATATGAGGAGCTTTTCTCAAGAGCATTGGAAAACCGTTCGATCCGGCTCATACTGGCCGTTTCTCTCTCTATGAGAAAAGAGGATTTCGTTTCTTTCCGGAAAAGGTACTGACTCGCTCGATGGACCAGTTCAGGAGAATAGGACTTGAGAAGCTCCCTGGCTCTCTCTCCAAGATTCTTGGCCAGATATTCGGAAATGAGCGGGGTTTTTCTGACGACCGGACAGAACGTCCGGTCCCCAAGAAGATTGTCATCGATCCTCCACTTTTTATTTTTCCGAATTTCTCCGGTGAAATACAAGTTGCCATCGATCAACCCGGCGTAATTTCCGTTATGGATTTTCGGGTCTGGCAGTGTCCTTCCAGTCAGGAACTCATAGAGAAATCCGATTTTCCGCTCATAAAGCCCTCCCGGATTCATCATGACAAAATCCGAAATCACGTCTTCTCCGATTTTGTCAAAAATGCACTGGATCAGGAAGAGATCCGTTTCTTCATGTTTCAGTGCAAAAGAGAGGTGAGCCATCGGAGTATCCGGAACCGCATACTCCTTCCGGAAGACCCTGATATTCTGAAACGGGTGATCTTTTCTGTAAGACTCTCCGGGTTCCCCAATGGTCGATATGGTCGTACTCCCGGGAACCCGAAGATCCAAATTGTCGATAATCCATTGATATCCAATTGGGCTTGCCATTATGTCCCCTTAAACCCATTCTGGTTGTCAAAAAATGATCAATATGCAAAAAAGATTATATCACCAAAATCTCTTGCAGAATAACTTAATGATCCTCCGGAGAATATTTGAAAAAATTTCCCGATTTTGGGATTCACCAATTGGATCTCTTGAAAGATCTGCCCAGACTGATCGTCTTGTCATTGATCCTTCCGACGGTGTTCCATTTTTAGAAAGGAAAAGCATTGGGAGTGGTCTGGAATCAGAGCCATGGACGGAAATGTTCGGCAGTTCCGTCCATGGACATGGAAGATTGGATAGAAAAAACTCGGATGTAGGAGTCGAACGATGAATTGTCACCTGCCGCAAGAATAATGTGTCAGTTTTCTGATTTTTTCAGGTCTAAAAATTCTTCTCTGAGAATTTTCGGGATAATATCACTCACTTTCCCTGATTCCCGAATGAATAATCAAACAAAAAAGGAAATCCATCAGCCCAAATCTTCAAACCGTTTACCGACCCACTCCCTGGTATGTTCAACAAAGACTTTGGCGGCTGGAGATAAGGATTGGAACTTTGGAGCTGCAAGGACAATTTGTCTCAAAATGGGAGGGTCGATGGGAATGACCCGGATTCCCGTATGGTCCTTGGGTACGGCCAATCCAGGCAGGATGGCCGAACCTGCTCCGGAGCGAACCATGGCGGAAACCGTTGAAATATTTCTCGCTTCGATTGTTTTCAGTCCCGGGGATAGTCCGGCTTTTGAGAATCCCAAGGCCACAAGAGTTCCGCAACTTCCCAAAGACCGGATAATCGGTTCCAAGGAGAGCTGGTCGAGTGAAAGAGATTGCCGGTTTCCGAGAGGATGATTTTCTGGAAGGATTCCGAACATCCGGTCCGAGATCAGTGGAAATACCTCCAGACTACTAGCGCAAGGGGCCGTCAGTATTCCTAGGTCTACTGTATCTGACTTCATCCATTCCAGAACTTCCTGATCGGTTCCCTCAAAGACGGAAATCTCGATCCCAGGAAATTTCTGTCTCATGGTCCCCATAATCCCAGGAATCATACGAATCGCTGCGCTTTGGAGAGCGCCGACCCTGACTTTGCCGATCTTGAGTCCGGAAAGGGATGACGCCTCCTCCTGAATACGGTCCACACGAAGCAGGATTTCCCGAACGTGCTCGAGAATCCGGTGTCCCGCTTCCGTCGGGACGACTCCCCGCCGATCCCTGTTGAAAAGGATAAGGCCTATTTCCTTTTCAAAAGACGCCAACGCATGGGAAACCGCCGATTGGGTAATTCCAAGACGTTCTCCCACTTCCGTAAAGTTTCCCAAGTCTTTCAATTCCATTAAAACACGCAGCTGAATGATTGTCATATGAATTTATTCTCATCCTTTAAATGATAATTATTAATTTTACTAATGTAATTTTGCACTTTATCATTTAATAGAACAGTCGGCAAGAAGCGATATTTGTATTTTAAGGAGGTGATCGTGATGGGGAATTCGTTTTTTCTGGGCGTTCTCATGTGTGTCTTGGCGGTCACCTCTTGGGGAGCGATGTTCCCAGTGATGGAGCATGCCTTGAGATTTATGGATCCTTTTTATTTAACGGCGATTCGTTATGGGATTGCCTCCATTTTGTTTCTGGTGATCCTTTTCTTCTTGGAAGGGCGGCATGCGTTTGCTACAGAAGGAAGGGAGATCTCCCTTTGGGTTTTCGGAACGTTGGGTTTTGCGGGATTTGGCTTTCTGGTGTTTAAGGGACAGCAGGAAATTTCGGGACACGACGGGGTCATTATCGCAGCGGTCATCACGGCTACCATGCCTTTGTTGGCGGCCTTCGTGACATGGTATGCCTCCGGAAAAAAACCGGCATCCTTTACGATATTGATGCTTGTCTTCGCATTTATTGGAGTTCTTCTTGTGGTTACGAAAGGTGATTTCAGTCTTCTGAAGTCAATGGGATCCCGTCTCTTTGCCGATACGATTATATTGGCGGGGGTCTTTTGCTGGGTTTTCTACACCAGGGGAGGGAACCAGTTTCCCGATTGGTCGCCGCTTCGGTATACGGCTCTTTCCTGCGCATTGGGAAGTCTTTCCATCATCGGATTGACAGGAGTTGGAACGATGATCGGCTGGCTTCATCTCCCGAACGAGGAACAGCTTTATTCGGTGACATGGGATCTTGGTTACATGATCCTTGGTGCCGGTATCTTGGGCGTTTTTGCCTGGAATGCAGGCAATCGCCTTTTGGGATCAGTAAACGGGGTTCTTTTTATCAATCTTGTGCCGGTTGTCGCTCTCGGTATTTCTTTCATGACGGGAGAACATGTGAGTTCCGGCGAAATTTTGGGAGCGTCTCTGGTGATCACGTCTTTGATCTCTAACAATCTGTTCCAGCGACCGGAAACACAGTCCTTTGTTTTCCGTCTAAGGAAGAAAATCAATGTATTCTTTCGTTAAAACCTTGGAACGATACTACCCCCAAACCATAAAATGGCCACAGCGGACATGTTATCCTTCCCAACTCAGATTGAATCAGTCTCTGTGGGAAAAATCGAACAGGTTCGTCAGATCTCCGATGGACGGTCGATTTTGAGGGATATAAAAGCTCCTTTGACGATCCGGAGGAAGGGATTCAGGATGTTCGGGAAAACGAGGCATAATCGGATTGGGGAGATTGTCCAGACTCCTTTTCGACAACGGGCCAAGATGCCAGTTTTTCTCAATAAACTTGATCAGTGAGACATGATTGTAATAGGTGTGGTCGACAAACCCCCTTCGGGCGAAAGGCGAAATCAGGATCAGGGGAACCCGCGTCCCGTCTCCGAAAAACCAGAGGGGCTGGATATAGCCAGAGTCGTAATAACCTCCCCCTTCGTCGAAGGTGATGAAAATGGCCGTATTCTTATAAAGTTCGGGGTGGCTCCGGATGAGAGCGACGGTTTTCTCAAGGAAACGCTCGAACTTCGAGAGGGATGAATAGCCAGGATGTCCATCAACGCTGTTGCCCGGCTTGACGAAAGACACGGAAGGAAGCGTTCCTTTTTCGACCCGAATGCGAAAATCCTTATACCCTTGCAAATTCTTTCGAAGGTCTGTGGTCATGACCGACGTTTCAAACTGAAACGGATTACAGTGTGCGCAGTATTCCTTCGTGGGGTGCCCATGGTTCCAGCCCTGTCCGAAGTATCCCCAGGAAACTCCCTTGGCCGACAGAGCATCCCCGATCGAAGGAATGCTCTGGGGCGAAGCCAGAAACGGAGTCTTCACCAGAGGAATCCTGACTCCCTGTCCATCGTAGGCGGGGTCATAGTTATTGACCAGATAATAGGTCTTGGGAGCGCAGTCTGCCGGCCCACCGGGAGAAAACACCCGGTAGGGGAGCTGCGAAAGATAGCGCCTGATCGAGCCGACGCCAGGACTCTTGAGATTTTCGCACTCCACGTAATTTCCGCCCATTCCTGTCCGGTGGTCTCCATATCCGTCATTGGTGTAGACATTTCCCTCCGCCACTCCGGAAGCTGAGATCAGCCCCCCTTTCCGGGGATCCGGATTTTCAATCTGAGCCAACGGAGGGGTGGAGGGAATTCCGGAAGGTCTGTAAAAAGCCACATCGGCCGTTCCGATCGCGATATGGTTTGCTCCCGTTCCGCCCATGATCACCTGGTGATAGTTGTCCGCCAGAGCATAATGACGGGCAAGACGGGAAAGAACCGGTTCGTCGCCGGCGCTCATGTTGTAGAACCCCATCGACACCGATCCCTCTCCCGTCGTTTCCTGGCCAAATGGAGACGGCGGAGCGTTTCCATCCCCTCCTTCTCCGGCGGTCATCCCGACCCATGGGAACAGGTCCATGGCCCCCTTGTCGGTCTCCTGCCACATCTGGAAAAAGCGGTGGACCGGACTGCCAACAAACGTATCCCGATAGGGAACGTAGCGCGTGATTTGAAAGGGAGCGTTCGGAAGGACCGGGGGGAACATCGGGTCCGCCCCAATCGAGTGGCTCCCGAAGACCTCGCTGTTGCCTGGAGACGGTAGAGTGGAGAATTCGCCAATGATGTTAGGGGCAACACTGTAGCGTCTCAAATCGGAGGCCTCTCTCTGACGGCCCGACTGAACATTTATGCCTGGTTTTCCATCCGCTCCAATGATTCTTTCCGACAGGATATTCAGGACAAATTGCCCTAGGGGAGGAACAAAAGCACCGAATGTATCGTCGAAGGAGCGATTTTCACCGATGATCACGATGACATGTTTGATCGGTGTCTCTGTCGGAAGATCCCCTGCCCTCCCTTCCCCGACAGTCAGAATAATCATAGCCATGGATATGAAGAGGACAGACAGAAGGAATTTTCGGAGTGATTTCAATGGGTTCATCTCCCCAAACTCTGGACAGGATTCCCCGCCGGGATAAAAGATTTCACCGGGAGAATTGAAAATGCCATATGATTGCATTCAATTTATGGCTTTTGAGCATTCTTTCCGAAGAATCCAGTCGTCAGGACAAACCGGAAAAAAGAGTCGATACGATATCAGTCCTCGACCCGTCCATTCATTTTTCACAGACGTCCCTTCATGATCGGAAACCTCTTCAAGAAAGAGCTCCTGTTCAACCCTGGACATCTTTTCCATTATTTCCATCCGACATTTCGACACCGTTAAAAAATGGTAAAGAACAACCTCTTTCTTCCTGAAAGAGAATCTCTGAAAAAAGATCATATCCTTTCACAAAAAAGTTCTGAATTTGATTGATCGATTCCTCTGTCAGAATTCGGAACCCCTGCTGATAACGGGGAAAATCCTGAGAAATGGTTCAAAAACTCTTCTAAAACAAATTTCACCATCTGAATCAGGATGCCAAACCCTAAATTGACAGGCCAAACCTATCGTGATATCTGTTTCTCGTGAGATTTCTCCCAATCTCCACACTTCTTTTCTTGAAGGGATTCTTGCAGAAACTCTTGAAGGTTCAGGTGAAAGAGTGCTTTTTCTCCAAGATCTCCCAATTTCCATGATGCCAAACATTTGCTTGGAGAAAATCGATGAAAATGGAAGAGATCCGAAAAATTGCACAAGATAAAGGAATTTCGCCCCAAAAATCCCGGAAAGCCGATCTGATCAGAATGATTCAGAGAGCAGAGGGAAATAACGACTGTTTCGAATCCGGACAAGCGGAGATTTGCGGTCAGATCCATTGTCTCTGGCGGGAGGATTGTGTCTAACGGTTCCTCTCCGGATTGCTCAAAGCCCCCAAAAAGCATCCTGATTAGCACGATTGTTCAGCCAGGCGTACCAAGCCTCCGGACGGGACCCAGTTGAGAGAGTAGCTGCCAAAAGACGCATGTGCAGGGCCTTGAGACGAAGCGTCGCTTGAACAATCGAGCTAATCAGGCAGATCTTTGTGAATTCCAAAAAGGAATGAACGAGGAGGCGCAGGAGTTTTTTAAGGAACAAACACATAACGTCGAAGAGCACATAATCAACAGAATCTCATGTGGGTAGAAAATGATTGAGCTTCGTGAGAAGCTGGGAAACGGAATACACTTCGCGCCTGCGGTGAATCTCAATCAATCTCTGGCCTCAAATCCTTCAGTGACCGTGCAATGTGACCACAACCTGCCGAAAACCCGGACGCGCGATTAATCGTGCGTCCGGGTTGACCCTATTTGATGGCCTCAATGGAGGCCGACACCACATACTCCTCAATATCCGTCCCTGGCGCCCAATCGCGGATGAACAATTTGCTCTCGTCTTTTGGGAGCACAAGAATATCCGTGAATCCGCTTGTTTGCAACGCTTCGACCTCCGAAACAATGGAAGCACCGGCTATACAACCTACATAGAATGCCATGTCTTGCCGGACGGCCTCCGGCAACTCGGCGAAGGCGATGACATCCGAAATTGCCAACCGGCCACCAGGCTTCAGTACGCGATACGCTTCGCTGAACACACGGGGCTTATCCGGCGAAAGGTTGATGACACAGTTCGAGATGATGACATCTACAGTCGCATCCGCCACCGGCAAATTCTCGATTTCACCCAAGCGAAATTCGATATTCAGGTAGCCGCCCTTCTCCGTATTGACACGGGCCTTAGAAATCATTTCAGGGGTCATGTCCACACCAATGACTCGTCCCGTCACGCCAACCTGACGCGCGGCGAGAAAACAATCAAAACCGCCACCGCTACCCAAATCGAGAACAATCTCACCCGGTTTCAGTGCGGCGATGGCTTGCGGGTTTCCG
Organism: Leptospirillum ferrooxidans C2-3; assembly: GCF_000284315.1. NCBI lineage: Bacteria > Pseudomonadati > Nitrospirota > Nitrospiria > Nitrospirales > Nitrospiraceae > Leptospirillum > Leptospirillum ferrooxidans. Next base: position 1,374,192 of record NC_017094.1, read on the forward strand.
CAACCCAAGCCCATGTTCGACCCCTGAGGAACAGTACCGACATCGTCTGCAGTGTACCCGAACCCTTGGGATAAGCTTTCAGAGCTTGCCATTGATGCTCTGCTGCTGTATGTCGGACCGCAGCCGCAGCCTGTTTCTAACCCCTCAGCCACACGACCATATTTTTGGCGTACGACCTGACGGATTTCGTCATTTTTCAAGGCATCCATGAATTTCTCCTGTCGTTCAAGGTTGCGACGCTCGTTGCGTCGTACTCTATAGACGGAGATCCAATGAAAAAGACGCAATCCCTCTCAAGCCTTTATTTCAGTAGCAACCCCCATCACAGTTCTTGCCGCGTGGCTCGTAGCCAATGATGCCGACTCGTCCGGTTTCGATGTCAGAGCATTCGAGCAAACGCTGACGCAGTTTCTCCCTCCCACGTTGGATCCTGGATTTTGTACCGGAGAGAGAGAGACCCAGTCGGTTGGCTACCTCTTTCTGGGGCAGGCCTTCCAGATCCGATAGAACAAGGGCTGATCGGTAAGTCTCTGGCAAATCCGCGATCAATGGCTGAAGGCATGCTGCCAACTCTGCGACATAATTGCATTCTGGCTCGGGTGCGGCGAGTTCCTCGGGAAGCTCAACCCACAACTTCTGTGAACGGTAGTGGTCCGCTATGGCATTTGCGGCGATACGGAACAACCAAGCTGCAATACTGCCGTGTGATTTGATCGTATGCAGGCTCGTGTGGGCCTTGAGGAACACATTCTGGAGTATGTCGTCCACTGCCTCGCTTTCTCTAACGCGCTTGGCGATGTAGCCTCGTAATCGAGTTTTGTATTCTTGCCAGAAATCAACCATACAAATTCTCTCCCCCGATAAATCTCCAACCGTCTTTCGATCATGGAGGGTTACTGTTCTAAGGTGTCGGTCAATGTGGCAAAATACTCGGCAAATGCTGGTACCACCAACGGAAAAATCGCCAGCAGTTGCGGATCAAACTGATCCGGACAGACCCTTCCGTCCCCTTTCAGGATAATCTCGACCGACAGGTCATGGTCGAAAGGTTCTTTGTAGGGACGCCGGCTCCTGAGGGCATCGTACACATCAGCCAGGGCCATGATCCTGGCGCACAACGGGATCTCCTCCCCCTTTCTCCCCAAAGGATAACCGCAACCGTCCCAGCGTTCATGATGGCCAAGGGCAATGTCATATCCCATCGCAAGTTCCAAAGAAAGATTCTTCTCTCCGATAATATTGGCTCCAAGGGTCGTATGGGTTCGCATGATGAACCACTCGTCCCGGTCGAGAGGTCCCGGCTTTAGCAATATCCGGTCCGGAATCCCGATTTTCCCGACATCATGCATCGGACTGGCCCGGAAGATGAGGTCCGTATAGTCAGCGCTCATCCCAAGCCGTATGGCCAGTTCTTTGCAGTAATAGGCAATGCGCTTCAAATGGGCGCCCGTTTCCTCGTCCTTTTTTTGCGCGGCCCGGATCAGCGTCTCAATCGTCTGGCGATAGCTTTCCTGTAGTTGAATGGTTCTCTGATGAACCGCCTCCTCAAGCCGCTCATTACTTTTTTGAATGTGGTCGCTGTACTCCTTGAGACGAAGGAGATTGCTGACCCGAACCAGAAGCTCAGCCCGGTCGATCGGCTTGTAAAGATAGTCGTCCACTCCGGCCTCAAGGGTTCTGAGCCGAACCGACCGATCATCGAGCGCCGTGACGATCACCACCGGTATCGTTCCATACCGGTGGTCCCCCTTGATTCTGGCCGCCAGCTCAAAACCGCTGATTCCTGGCATCATTCCGTCCGTCAGGACCAGATCCGGGTGACACGACTCCATCTGGTCGAGCGCATCCTGCGCCGAACACGCGGTCAGCACTGTATAGGGTTCCGACTTCAGAAGCGCGGTGATGAGGCGGCGACTGCTTCCCTCATCATCCACGACCAGAACCACGGGAAGACGATCAGACATCGGAAGGACCTTTTCCGGAGAGAAGAGCGGAGACTTTCTGAAGGAGATGTTCATGTCCGACCGGTTTCTGGATGTATCCATCGGAACCGGAGGCGATGATCCTGTCCTCATCCCCTTTCATCGCAAGCGCTGTCAGGGCCAGAACCGGAATCTCCCGGGTAGAAGGATCCTTTTTCAGAATGCCAATGGCCACAAGACCATCCATTCCAGGCAGGTGTATATCCATCAGGATCAGATCCGGACGGAGCGATTTGGCAAGCTCAATCCCTTCTTCCGCATCCCTTGCAGAAAGGATCCGGTAACCCGATTTTTGCAAGATGATCTCGACAAGTTTCAAGTTGATCTCGTTATCCTCAACGATCAGAATTCTTCTCGACAAAATCTTCTCCCTCCCCGAACATCAGGGTCAAAAACACATGATATCAAACGATTGGATTCAAGAAGTCCCTTTCTCCTGGACAGACGCACCACTCGCCAGTGCCCGATGAACTTCCCCCAAGAAACGATCGGACTGGAATCCGGCTTTTTCCAGAATCTGGAGAATGGATCCGTTCAGTCTGTGACGATCCTCGGTGGTGATCACTTTTGCCGTCAGAACAATCACCGGAATGGCGTTTGTAGAGCGATCGGACTGAAGGGCTTCAACCACATCGAATCCGCTGAAATCCGGCATCATCAAATCCAGAAGGATCAGCTCCGGATGAAAATTCCGGGCCATCAAGACCGCATCCTGACCGCCATAGGCGCTCAGGACCTCATATCCTCCATTGGTCAGCTGTCTGCGCAGGATTTCGACCGCATGGGCATCGTCGTCGACAACCAATACCAGATGTCGCTCTTTTTGGGTGGAAGACAGTCCCAGTTTGTTGAGAATTTTTTTCAGCTCGTTCGTATCCACAGGTTTCTGGAGAACCTGAACACTGCCAAGGGAAAAGCCGGAACCTTCCCTGGAATCCATGGTTGTGATCACCACGGGGATACCCGATAGGAGCTCGTCGTTTCTCTGAGCCAACAGAAAATCCCAGCCGTCCATATCGGGAAGTTTCATTTCCAGAATAATCAGGTCCGGTCTCTCCTGCCTGGCCATCGCCAGCCCTTCCATGGCCGTTTTGGAACGCCGAACCCGAAAGCCATCTTCTGATAGGGATCGCTCCAGAAGAAGCGAAGATTCATCGTCACTTTCGATCAGCAGGGTCATCCGGTCCGAATTTTTCCTTTGAAACGCGGGAGAGGTCAAGATCTCCTGCTCTTCGTGATCGCTTCTCCACGGGAGCCAGACATGGAAGGTCGAACCTTCCCCCAGGACGCTTTCCACCGAAACCCTTCCGCCGTGGAGTTCTGCCATACGCTTGAGCAGGGAAAGCCCAAGTCCCGTCCCTTCATAATGTCGATCCAGACCGCTGTCCGCCTGCACGAATGGCTGGAACAGACGGTCCAGATCCTTTTTTGAGATACCGATTCCCGTATCTTTCACGCTGATTTCAAGCCAGGTGGGAAAATCTGAAAATTCTGGCTCTTTCAAATCGCTGTGGCGTCGTGCCTGAAGAATGACACGGCCCCCCTTGACATTGAACTTGACGGCATTGGACAAAAGATTATAGAGGATCTGCTTGGTTTTTCTTTGGTCCAGAACGACGGGAGGAGAGTCCGGATCGACTTCTATGCTAAGGGATATCTGGTGGGCAGCCGCTTTTTCCCGCACAACTCCCAATGCATTTTGAAGAAGGTTCTGAAGATCGGTCGCCTCAAGCTCGAGCTTCATCATGCCCGCCTCAACCTTCGAGAGATCCAGGATATCGTTGATGAGGGAGAGAAGATGCTCTCCGCTTTCAAAGATGTCTTTTGCGGCGTCCGTCTGTTCCGGAGAGAGTTTACCCAGGATCCCGTCCTTCAATAACTCGGAAAAACCGATGACAGCGTTAAGAGGAGTGCGGAGTTCATGAGACATGTTCGCCAGAAAATCCGACTTGGCCTGATCCGCCATTCGCAATAACTGATTTTTCTGGAGCAACTCCCCGCTATGGGAGCGCAGTTCCGAGGCCATGATCTGCTGATTTTCTTTTTGTAGAAAGCTGTTGAGGGCTGCTCCGAGCTGCAGGGAAAGCTTTTCAAGAAAAGAAGCCTCCCGGTCGCCAATAGCCCGAATGGAACCCAACACAATCACCCCGAACCGTTGGTCCTGAAACCGGATCGGAAGCATTGCGATCTCCACAGGTGAAAATTGACAGATGCCTGTCCTGATCAAGAATCCGGGAGTGGCACCGGGCTGTCTCAACCGTTGGAGAGAGTCCGCCATGGCGGCCTCTCCCAATATCCCTTCTCCCCGATGGAAACTTCTTTCCAACTGATCATCGGTACCCTTGTGCGCTTCCAGAAGAAACACTCCCTGCCACTCGTCATAACGATAAAAGGCCGAAACCGGAAAGGGATGATCCTCTGCCAATATATTCAGTACTGTTTGGAGTGTCTCGGAGAGTCCTGAAACGGAACCGCTGAAGAGAGAAAGGATTTTCCCCTGGCTTTTTTCGATCAGAAGCGATTCTTCCAATGCGTTTTCCGCTTCGAGACGGTCACGCATTTCTGCCCGGATCCGCCAAAGCAACCCTCCAAGCAAAGCCATCAGAAAGATTGCCGCAGTTGCTATTACCCACAGGGTTTCTTGCCCTGCCACCCTGGAGGCTTCCGTTCGCTCCCGCAACAGATTTTTTTCCGTTGCATGCATCTCATTGACCAGATCGTGAATCGCTGTCATTTCCCCGATGCCTGCTCCGGCCCGAAGAAGCGCCTGAGCTGATCCCAATCCATGTTTTTGATAGGTGGAGAGAACGGTCTCCAGAATTTGGATCCGCATCTGCACATGTTGCCGGATTTCAAGGGCCCTGCGTTCTTCGAGGGGGTTGTCCGAGACTTTTTTGGGGAATTCGTCTACAACGGTTTCAAGACGTCGGATGGCATTCTGGCGTTCCCGGAGATAGAAAGGGCTTGATGTGAGAAGGTATGCGCGCTGGGCGGATTCGGCCTCGTTGATCAACGCCCAGCTGTTGTCAAGTGCTCGGAGGACCTTTTGAGTATGGTCCACCCATTCGGCGGACTGAAGATAATCCCCGGCTGACCTAAAAGCCATGAGAGCAGAAACCGCAAGAGCGGATACCGCGATGCCAAAACCCAGGAAAATCTTCTTTTCGGTCGAAACCCTCACACCCATCGGGGCTCTTTCATCGTGCGTCCTCATGAAATGATTTCATGGACAAACATGAAGATCCAGAATAGCCGTGGCGTCCCCCGTTCCCTTGGCGATCAGATCGAAATGAGCTGCCTAAACAAAAAAGCGAAATACGAACTCCAAGATCCGGCTCATCAATCAGAGGAATCAGATGGGTTGCCCGACCTTGCTGTAAAGACAAAGCCGGAACATACGAACCAGAAGACCCTGTACCCTTTCAGCAATATGAAGATAGGCGAAACGGCCGTCATGAGGGCCACACATCACCGGGAAATGCTCCCGATGATAGCACCCTTTTCTTGCACCAATGACAGCATATGATAAAAAGCTTTTATAAACTATCAACTTACAGTTTAGGAGGGATTGGTTAAAGATACTTTAACACTTTTCGCAGACAGGTCAATGCTGAATCTGAAAAGAAAAGACAACTCTTCGTATTAGTCTGGAAAAACCAATGTATGGCTTAGATCTGGCCAATTGGGGTATATTAGGCGAAAAGGCTCTCTTCCCATGATTGAGTACCCATTCTCTGACACCCGACCGATCGCTGGGAAAAGAGCATTGGAAGAGAGAGCCATGAACCATTCGGATCACCGGTCATTACAGACCTTGGCCACTTGTCCGATCCTGCCTGTTTTCGAAGACCGAAAGACATAACGTTATCGACCCTCTTTACAAGGATAGAACCATGGCTCATGTTTTTAACCCGTCCCTTCTTCACCGTCTCGATGACCCCAAGCGTCAGGAATATCAAAATCCCCAGAGCCTGATCGAAAAGATGCATCCTGTTGCCAACACCTCCCTTCTGGATTTCGGGGCGGGAGCGGGATATTTCACCTTCCCCATCGCCAGGGCTTTTCCGGAGAACAATCCGGTTCATGTCGTCGATATCCAGAAGGAAATGCTGGACCATCTGATTAAAAGATCCAAGGAGCAAGAACTTTCAGCCCGGATGGAACCCCACCTTCTTGAAGCCTTCCCGCTCTCCATTTCCGACGGTTCCGTGGGTCTCGCGTGGATGGTGAATGTGTTCCATGAAATCGACGATCGGAAAACCTCCCTTTCAGAGATTTTCCGCGTCCTTGCCCCCGGCGGTTCTCTCTTCATCGTCGACTGGAAACCCGAAGAAACACCTATGGGCCCCCCCCTGTCGGAGCGGGTTCCAGAGGTGGGAATCATCACTTCCCTTCTGGAGGCAGGATTTTCCCTGATCCGTTCCTGGGAAATCTATTCGATGCATCTGGTGATCGAAGCGCAAAAGAGTCAGGATTGAGCACTCTTCCGAGAAATGGGCGAGAGCTTGTGGGTGGTCTGCCCTGGCTTGGCCGGATGATCGACAAAGCCAGGATGATCAATGCCGGCAGCATCGGGGATTACGAGTTTCCCTGCGGAATGGACATGGAGCTTTTAAACCATCTGAAGATATCTCCAGAAGAGTTTATCGATCTTGTCAAAAACGGGGATAAGGGTGAAATGGCCTCCCGTGAAGAGTTTGATGCCGCTATTCTGGAACGACTTTCCTTGCGGACGTCTTCCCACGATGAATCGGCCATTGGAAGACGGGACAGTTTTTTTGCTTCCGTCTTTCTTGTCAGAAACAGCCGGCTTTTAAATCAGCTTGAATCAGAGGAATCTCGATAAGAACCTACAGATTCACATAGATATTTCACCCGGGTGGCCCCTGATTTCTCCGGAGCGACCCTATAGACATATTAAGGACAGAATCCAGATGATCGGCAAGGACAACCCCACCCCAAAAGAGGGAAAAACATTTTTTATACGGACATTCGGCTGCCAGATGAATGTCCATGATTCCGAGCGCATGTCGGGTCTCATGGCCGAGGCAGGCTACACCCCCGTTTCGGAAGCTTCCGATGCGTCGGTCATTCTGGTCAACACCTGTACGGTCAGGGACAAGGCTGACCAAAAGGCGCTCTCCGATATCGGAAGGCTCAGATCAGTGGCCGAAGATGGACATTCCCGCCATCTTGTCATCACCGGCTGCATGGCCGAACGCGAGGGCAAGGAGCTTTTCAGGATGGTTCCCGATGCCGATCTGGTCATGGGTCCCTCCCAGATCAGGAACCTCATTCCCCTTCTTGAAAAAGTGGAACAAGGATCTCACAAGGTGATGGGACGGGATCTCCCTCCTGCTCCACTCATAACTCCTCCGGCAGCAAGACCCCCAGGCATCATGGCCTATGTGACCATCCAGGAAGGATGTGACAAATCCTGCGCCTATTGCGTCGTACCAGCGACTAGAGGTCCCGAGATCAGCCGGACGATCTCGGATATCAAAAAAGAAGTTGAGCAACTCGTCCGGGAAGGGTATCGGGAAATCACCCTTCTCGGACAAAATGTCAACGCCTTCGGGATCAAGGAGGGGACCTCCCTGGCCAATCTGATGAGGGCTCTTGACGAGGTCGAGGGTCTTTCACGCATCCGGTTCACAACGAGCCACCCAAGGGACATGTCCATTGATTTGATCCGGGCCATGAAGGATGTCAAAAAAGTCATGCCCCATTTTCATCTTCCCATGCAATCGGGCTCGGACGCGGTTCTGGCCCGGATGAACCGAGGCTATACCCGAAAGGAATTCGCCCGCTGGATTGAACATCTCCGTGATGAAATCCCGGGAATTGCGATCACCACCGACCTGATTGTCGGATATGTGGGTGAAACACAGGAAGAGTTTGAAGAAACGCTGTCGGCTGTCGAGGAGTTCTCCTTCGATGGCGCTTTTTCCTTCATCTATTCCCCCAGACCGTCCACTCCGGCTGAAAAGCTCGAAGGAATGCCGGCGAGAGACGTCTCCGTCGCAAGACTCAACCTTCTCCAGAAAAGGATCGAAGAGCTCGTTCACAAGAAAAACAGTGGACATATCGGCGAGATCATCGATATTTTGGTCGATCGGGCCGATCCGGAAACGGGAGCGGTTTTTGGAAGGGCTCCCTGGTTCCAGAATGTCCGTGCCCAACCGTCCTTTCCCTGGGACGGCCCATCCATCCGGGAACTTCTTCCCTCCCAGGGCTCGATTGCCAGGGTCCGGATCACGGAAACCACCCGATCGGGCTTCAAGGGGGAATGGGTAACAGAGCTTGCGGTTGGTATCGGGCTTTAATGAGCATTCTTTCCCGTTATATTTTCAGGGAGCTGATCCCTCCCTTCATTATCGGGCTTTTCATTCTGGTGATCCTGATCCTGACCCAGCAGACCCTTCTGATCATGAACCTTCTCGTCAACAAGGGACTTTCCCCCGGAACGGTGGCAAGGCTAATCCTTGCCATCTTTCCCCAGTTTCTGACCATGATCATCCCGGTCTCCGTCCTTGCCGCCTCGACGGCTGTTTTTCACCGGCTGGCATCGGATGGAGAGATCATCGCCATCAAGGCTTCCGGGATCGGAATCTCCCGGCTGATTCCTCCGCTGGCCCTATTTGCCCTCATCGGATTCGCTCTGAGTCTGGGAATGTCGTTAAAAGCCATGGAAACCCAGGGGATGTCGCTACAGGATATGCTTCTGACGGTTCTGCAGAAAAAACTTTCTCTCGGGATCAAACCCCAGTCTTTTAACAACTTCATGAACAAATTTGTGATCTATGTCGACCGGATGCCGACTTTTTCGCGGATGAACGGGATTTTCATCTATGAAAAACCTGTCGGGAAAAACGATGCCGGATCGGTCATCATCGCAAAGGAAGGCCATCTTGAAAATGAGATCAATCCCCCAGGGCTCAGGCTCAAGCTGACATCGGGCACCCTTTACCGGGAAGGGACCTACCAGCAATTTGTCCGCTTCGATTCTTATGACCTGACTATTCTGGGATCCATCCCCAAGGGAGAGTCCCGGCACATCCTGAGCATCTCCGAGCTTCAGAAAAAAATCCGCGAAAGCAAAACACCCAAATCGGATGATCTTCGCCAGCTTGAAGACCGTTACAAAAACTACACCTATCCGTTTTCCTGCATCATTTTTGCCTTTATGGGGATCCCCTTCGGAATCTATGCCAAACGATCCGGAAAGCTTTCAGGGTTTGTCTTTGCAACCACCTCCGTCATCGTGTTCTATATGCTCAATACGATCGATGACCTGCTGGTTGCGAGAAAACTTCTTCCTCCCCTTCTGGCATCCCTCATTCCCGATCTTGTATTGGGATCGGTCATGGTGTTTCTACTAATTCTGGTTTTCAGGGAGATCGAGATCCCCCAGATGACCCTCCCCAAGTTCCGCTTCCGGAAAAAGGCTTCGGCGTGACGATCCTTTCAAAGTACATCGCATCCGAGCTTTTCAAGATCTTCCTGATCAGCGCGGTGTCTCTTGAAGCGATCTACGGCGTGATCGACTCGGTGGAAAAACTGAAAGACTTCTTCAGCCATCACGCGCCCCTCGCGACAATCGGGCTCTATTTTGCCTATCGATTCGTAGAGGTTGGATTCAGGGTTCTTCCCATGGCGGGGCTTCTCTCCACGATCCTGACATTGGGAATCCTCTCCAAAAACCATGAACTCACCGCCATCAGGGCCTCCGGGATCAGTCTGATCCGGGCCACCAAGCCCTTTCTCCTTCTGGGTATCATCATTACATTTCTTGAAATCGGACTGAACTACACCTTTATCCCATCAGCCTACACCCACACGGACTATATCAAGGACGTCCTGATCGACCAGGGGGGAAAAAGAGTTTCACAGAGCATCCTGAAAGATCTCTGGATCCGCTCGGGAGACCGTTATCTTTTTCACACGCTCTCTGTCGAATCGGGAGGTACGAATCTTTTCGGGGTGACCCAATATGAGATCAGCCAGGATTTTCATCTGCTGGAAACCATCTCGGCTCCGAAGGTCTTCTGGACCCAAAATCACTGGGAGTTTGTGAATGGGGTCATCACAACAATGAATCCTGACGGATCCCTGAAAAGGATCCCATTCCTTAAAAAACAAGCTCCTCTTGACCGACGCCCGGAAGACTTTTCCTATCAAAGCGTCCGGATCTCCAGGATGACCTATCCCGAGCTTGTGGAAACGATCCATGTCCTCAAAGACAGCAAGCTTCCGACCATACGATTCGAAACGGTCAAAGATGGCCTTGTGGCCTTTCCCGTCGCGTCGTTTCTGATGGTTCTCCTGGCGATTCCCTTTGGCATACGGGAAGGACGCCAGGTCGGGATCGCCAAGGGGTTTGGACTGAGCCTCATGTTTTCCCTGTCCTACTGGGTTATATACTCGTTGGGAATTTCCCTGGGCAGGGGGGGAGTGATTTCTCCCTGGCTGGGGGCATGGTTTGCCAATATCATTGTCTTTTCCGTCGCCTTTGTCCTGTACCTGATGATCAACAGGACATGAATCACGAATAGCCACCAATCATCGACTTCTGGCCATCCCGTTCATCGCGGGGAAAATGCAGGGAGAACCATATGACTTATGCCCATGACCACCATACTTCAAACCGGCAGCCATCGTTTCAGGGAAACAGGATCGGAGTGCTCCTGTTCAATCTGGGTGGTCCGGAAACCCTCGACGATGTCTATCCGTTTTTATTGAATCTTTTCTCCGACCCGGAGATCTTCCGGGTTCCAAGACTCCTGCAGCCATTGATTGCCCGGATTGTAGCCCGGAGAAGGGCTCCGACCAGCCGATCCTACTATGCCCAGATCGGCGGTGGGTCTCCTCTTCGAAAAATCACCTCCGATCAGGCCAGCTCGCTTGAAAGGATCCTCAATGCCGGAGAGTCCGGAAAAGAATACAAGGTGGTTGTCGCCATGAGATACGCTCCACCCAGAATCGAGGAAGCTCTTGTGGCGCTTGATGGCTTCAAACCCGACCACCTTGTCTTTCTTCCCCTCTATCCCCAACGCTCGAAAACCACCACAAGGTCCTCTTTCATGGAAGCCCTCGAGGCGATCTCAAAGGGTTTCCCAAAACTCGCGGATCTCCCGAGAACAGTCATTCCGGCTTATCCCGTTGAAAGCAACTACATTGCGGCTCTTTCGGGAACCATTGCGGAAAAGATCCGGGACGTTCCCGAGGATGAGCCGGCCACAATCCTCTTTTCGGCCCACGGCATTCCGGAGTTCATGGTGACCAAAGAGGGTGATCCCTATCAAAAAGATACGGAGAGCACCTGCCAGGCGGCAGAGGCTTATCTTCGGCGGGAATTCCCCCACAGGAAGCTGGTGTTCTCCCTGGCGTACCAAAGTAGGGTCGGACCTCTCAAATGGCTGGGTCCGGAAACGAAGGCAACAATTGTTTCCCTTGCTGAGAAAGGTACCAAGAACCTGATTCTGGTTCCTGTAAGCTTCGTCTCCGACCATCAGGAAACACTCTATGAAATGGATATTCTCTACAGGGATCTCGCTTCGACTCTTCCCTTGAAGCGTTTTTTACGCGCTCCAGCCCTCAACACCAGACAGGACTTTATCTCCGGACTTCAGACTCTGGTTACATCGGCACTCTCCGGGGAAAAGACTTCCTGTCAGGATTGTTCGTGCCGTTGTGGAGGCTGTCCCTAAAGAGGGATTGCTACCGCAATCAATGGACAAGCTCAACAATGGGCTGAAAGGTATGTTTTTATAAAAGCCAAAAATCCCGGATGGATATGATTGAAGATAATCAGATCAATAATTGATATCTTACCCTGACTTATTCAATGAACTTAGAGGTAAAAGTGGGTTTTTTGGAATCTGAAGATAAAATCTCTGTTATATCTACAATCTATAAACACAAGCAAAAACTGTCTCAAGCACTTGATTCCATTCTTAATCAAACTTTTAAAAACATTGAAATTATTCTTGTCGATAATAATGCTCTCCCTGAAACATTGATGGTAGCCAAGGAATATAGAGACCGTTATCCGACAATAGTCAGAATAGTATCTGAACCTACTCAGGGAATCGCATCTGCCAGGAATCGGGGAGTCAGAGAATCGACTGGAGATTTTATTACTTTTTGTGACGAGGATGACATCTGGATGCCTGATAAGCTTCTGAAACAATTGAATGTCCAAAAAAAACATCCGGAATATTCGATCGTTACGAATCTTGTTGACTTCATATCTTATGAAGATGGTCGTGTTGTTGAGTCCAGAAAAACCTTTTCTCCTCAATTCTGGGCAACTGAGCTTTTAGGAAAGACTGAACACTATCAAAAATATCCCCTTTACAACCCCCACCCATCTACGATGTTCTTTCGTAAAAGCTTAGCCCTTGAGGTTGGCCTTTTTGACGAGGGATTCAATCCTTATTGGACAGAGGATACTGAGTTTTCATTAAGAATGTATGAAAAAGGGCCAATTTATCTAATACCAGAATCATTAACCCAAATCCGGTTATCATCAAAAGAATATCTTAAGACACGCCAAGGTGATTTTGACTGGGTTGCGATCAAAAACCTGAATTATTTTTTTAGTATTCTTTGCAAAAAATTTGGATCAGATAAAGATCCTGTCTCTCGAAAAGCATTAAAAAAAATCAGGGCCCAATGGATGCGAGAATTAAGCATAAAGTTTTTAGCCTATCAAGAAGGAAAAACTTACGCTCGGGAGCTTCTGACTAGAGCACTAGCAGATCAGCCTTTCAACCTAAAAACATGGAAAATTTATTTGCGAACCTTTTTCCCTCAAAAATACTATCCATCCTTTTTTCATTTTGAAAAAATAGTTAAGGGAAGTTTACCAATGAAGGTTGATGAATCTTTATTGAAAAACTTATTCACACTTGATGAAATAAAATTCTAATTCATTTCTATAAAAACCGACATTAATTTTCCTGAGACCAGCGCAAAATCAATTCTTGTCTTAGATTTTTGAGAAAAATCATGGTAACAAAAATAACTTCTCCAATTCTTCAATATTGACATCATCTTTTAACTTACCATTTGCAAATGATTTTATATTAAGACTATTTTTCAATCTACCATCAGAATAATAAGTCCTCAAAAACCATTTCCAGTTTTTCAAATCCAATTTATCTGCGTAGATAGCCCGTAACAACAGTCTTCTAGCGAAAGCTCTTCCATCTGAATATCTTAAGATATTGTGAGAAGTTTCTCTCAATAATTGTGATTGTGATAATTGAAAGTTTTTAATGTTTTTTGAATCATTTTTATTAAAATATTGACTTACTAGTTTTTGAAAAAATAGATCCTGATTTTTCCTTGTTTGATACCAATCTAAAATCCCTTGACGTTTTTTTTCAAAAAATGACGCTGTCGCCCTACGGTAGATTGAAACAGATTTCCGAACGCCGAAAAAGGGGCCAGAGTGCCACATACGAAAAGAAAAATCTGTGTCTTCCGTATGACACGGATTAAATTTCGTATCAAAAAGTCCTGCTTTTATGGCCTTCTCTTTTTGAAAAAACATAACAGACGGAAGTATTAAAAGAGGGGGATCTTCTTTAAATCTATGATGAGATTTCATAATTGGTTTTACAAAAAACTCGACATTAGGAGCAAGATTTTGTTCATGAATTTCCTCCCCATTGTAGGAACAGACATCAATACCACCATATATAATTGATGCCTCTGGGTGAAGAAGCGCGATTGATAGCTGTGATTCAATACGCCAGGGATGCATCATGTCATCATCATCTAAGAGAGCTATATAAGATCCTTTAGCATCAAGAATACCTTTATTTCTGGCAGAACTATTTCCTTGAACAGATTCATAAACGAGTCTGATTTTTTTATTTGATTCAGCAATCATTTCTTGGATAACTTCTTTTGTTTCTTCATTTGCATTGTTATCAACTATAATTAACTCATAATTTTCATAGGATTGATTGAAAACAGATTGAATAGCTTCCTTAATCAATTCCCCTGACCTATAAGCGGGAATTACGATTGATACCAATGGATCGGCCATACCATCTCCAGAAAAATTATCTTTTAATCCAACGTGCAAGCTAATCTCTCAAAACCAAAAAGATATGACGATTTGAGCCATTATCAAGATCTCTTAAAAATCATAGATAGAATAATTAGGCTAACGAAAAGAACTCATACTTGGCGAGCATGAAACAACCCTTCTTTTATCTCTATTAAGAATGAGCTTACCCCCTTCTGGTTCTTCCCTCTGAAGAGCCAGATCGTCTGGACTCACCCCCTCCCGAGCGATCATTTCCGGAGGAAGTTTTCTGGGGAGATCGACTCGAAGGCTTCGGGCGACCCGAGAAACCCCTCCTTCCCTGCCCATTATCGATAGGTTCCGCTTTGGCATTTGGATCTGGCTCGAATCCTGGAACCACCTCCCTCGGTAAAGATATCTTGATCAGACGCTCGATTCCTTCCAGAAGCTTGTGCTCATCGATACAGACAAGAGATATGGCCTCTCCTTCGGCACCAGCACGGGCGGTGCGTCCAATCCGATGGACATAATCTTCCGGAACGTTTGGAAGATCAAAGTTGACTACATGCGGAAGTTCCGAGATATCGATGCCCCGAGCCGCAATGTCCGTAGCGACCAGAACATGAAGGGTGCCGGTCTTGAACTCCGCAAGGGCATGTGTTCTCGCTCCCTGACTTTTGTTGCCATGGATTGCAAGGGAAGAGATTCCATCTTTATTCAACTGTTCCGCCAAACGGTTGGCCCCATGTTTTGTTCGCGTAAAAACCAGGATCTGAAACCAATCATGCTGCTTGATCAACTTTGAAAGAACCGCTCGCTTCTTGTCGCGATCGACGAGGTAGATCTTTTGGGACACCTTCTCGACCGGTTTTCCGCTAGGGGTGATTTCAATGAGAATCGGATCCTTTAAAATACTGCTTGAAAGACTCTTGATCTCATCCGAAAACGTCGCCGAAAACAGAAGATTCTGTCGAGTTTTCGGAAGAAGAGAGATGATCTTCCGGATATCCCGGATAAAACCCATATCCAGCATGCGGTCCGCTTCATCGAGAACCAGAATTTCGACATGCGAGAGATCCAGCGTTCTTTGCTGGACATGGTCGAGGAGACGCCCCGGGGTCGCAACCAGAATATCCACTCCCGTCCTTAATTTCTGAATCTGGGGATTGATGCTGACACCGCCAAAAATAACGGTTGAGGAGAGTTTCATATGCTTCCCGTACTCGACAACGGACTCCTCAACCTGAGCCGCAAGCTCACGGGTGGGAGTCAGGATAAGAGCCTTGACGGGAACCCTTCTTCCTTTTTCCTTTTTATCATTTTTTCTGGAAAGGATCTCAATGATTGGCAAGGTAAAACCCGCTGTTTTTCCGGTTCCAGTCTGGGCTCCGGCCATGAGGTCCCTTCCCGACAATACAGCCGGGATCGCAGCAACCTGGATCGGTGTCGGGGTCAGATAACCCCTTTCGGTAACAGCGCGCACAATTTCTTCGGAAAGGCCAAGAGCTGAAAAAGACATGGAAAGGATCCTGACGTTAAAAGGGGGTTGAGAACTTTGTATGAGGAGAAGTTTTACATCTGGCTTTTTTGGGGGAAGCGCGGCCGACCAAATAGCTCTTCTCTGGAAAAAGATAAACTAGACCTGAACAGTATACGCTTTTATCTCCCGATATTATAGCAAAAATCATTAATTCGAATTGTCAAAGAAGGCCATGGACCCCAACCCTGGGGGAAAAGAATATGCCCGTTTCGCCATATTACTCTTCCTAAATTCAGGGAATAGCAGACACAGGAATAAACATCGGGGAAGGATGTGGGTTTTTATTTCCTTCCAGAAGCGAAAATCCTAGGCTTGTGTAGAAATCAATAGCCTGGGGGTCTGCATCCAAATACATGCCGAAACAGCCTATGGACTCAGATGAAATTTTTACGAGGTCAAAGGCGAGGTTGATTAATTGCTTCCCTAATCCGGCTCTTGAATCCCTTTTATTGACCCCCAACATGATCAAACGAACACAGGGAATAGTCTTCGGTAAAGAACCAAGGTTCAAGGCAGTTAGCTGATTCATAGAAATCGAGTGATTTGCAATCGTGAAAAAACCAACGAAGCGATCATTTTGGCTGGTATCTAAAAGGGCATAGCCTACACTGAACCCTTGCATTATCTGATTTCTTAATGAAGATCGAACAAAACTGTCAGTAACACTATGCCCACAATTAAACTTCTTGTAGTCAGTATAAATTTTTTGAGGGTCAAAAAGCTCAATAATAAAACTCACTCATTCCTTACCGGTAGTCTAGGAAGGCTACGCAGTTCGATCATCTTGTCAGTGGGCATTGGATGAGCCTGCAACAAGCGGGAAAGCAGAATCTGACCTTCTTCTGAGAGAGCAATCGAAGTATGGTCCCGTAGGATTGCTCGCGCCTTTTCGATGGCAGCGGCAAGCATGAATGAAGATAAATCCAACCCGTCAAGAATAGCCGCCTTACTAAGCAGTTCTTTGGCTTCCTTCGTAGTTTTTAACTCAACGCGGGCATTTTTGACTGCAATTGTACTCATAGATCCCTCCTACGTCTTTGATCATACGGACGATGAACGTATATGTCAATGAATAGCCTCATCTCAATATGGTATGAATCTGAAAGAAGGGAGGTAACCGTCAATGGAGCGAAGGTCTGTTTTAAACCTCTGTCACGGATATCTCGGAAGCTCGACTGTACGGCCCACGACCTGATGCCGGGATGTGATGACAACCAGAACAGCATCCCCATCAAAGACGCGAATTCAGTCACCAGATCCTTTTTGTTCCGTTGCTCAAGAGCGATTTTCAATCGTGTCTCTGTGCCGATGTCATGGTCGGGACCAAGCTCAAACATCGATGGAATCCGATCTATTGCAATAAACTGTTTTTTTAGACAGGTACCGGAGAGTTCAAGAAAAGATGGAAGGCCCTGAGGATGGTCCCAATGACCACCATCAGGGAAAGTGAACCGGAGGGGTGAGGACGACGGGCACTTCCCCCCGGCTGACAACATTGCAGACTTTCTGAAGAAAACTGAAGAGTGGAAAAAAGTGAGGGTCCCGTCGTTTCCTTTCACTTTGGCGGAAGGGGGATAACTCCAATCCATTTCGGGTCACATGCCCCTGTATCCGAATGGACCGTTGAAGTAAAGGGTAACGGTCCCCATTGGGGTCACCGTTCTGGGATAATTGTCCTGATAAATGGGCATCGCCACACCGGCACCCCATGTCGCGGCAAACTTTGGAGTGGATGGCCAGGTCATCTCAATCTCTGGAGCCCACCATAGAAAAGAAAACTCCGGAGCGTTTGACGGTCCAAAGATCAGATTTTCTCCGCTTTGGGACTGTCCGTAGATTTCCAGAAGATAGCCAGCACCCCAATCGGTATTGATCACATGTTCGAATGCCCCCGCATAATACAAAAGGTTTCCATCGACCATATGGTATCCGGGGGTCATATTCTGGGTAATGCCATTGTTGAAGGTATACCCGACTCCGACTGTCGAGGGATTCTCGATAATGTCACCTGCCTGCAAATAGATCATGAATGGCTTGAAATGCTTTCTCACAAGTAACATGACCGCTTCATTATACGTACCGTTTCCCAGCTGATCGGCCCCGAAGTCCTGCGGGTTCAGATTCTGGTACTGCCCACTCGGAATCCAGAAATCGAAGGTCAGGGCGATTGCCGGCCTGGCAAAGGGTAGGTAGACGTCCTCATCGCTTGTCAGACCCCATTTGACTTCAAAATGGGTATTCCCTACTCCGAAGTGGCTGGAAGAAGTTCCCTGAGGCGTTAAAGGGAAACCCTGCCAGTTCTGGACCAGAGGAATGAAGCTATCAAACTCCAGGTTATGACCAAGTCCTATCGCAAGACGCATGGGCATATACAGAGACGAGCTTCCTGGTGAAAGCCCATCATATGCAAAGGGCTCAAGATACCAGGATCCGATCGGTTCAACCTCGGCCGTGCCTGTAAAAAAAGGTCCGCTCGTATTGGGTCCCCAAGGAAGAAAAGGGGGAGCCAGAGCCTGGAATTCCTTCGAGATATCACTATCGCTCGAAAAGGGAACGGCCGATGGCATTTCACCGGTGCCCGCCCCCATCACCGGTGAATCTGCCCAAACCAACTCTGGAATCAAGAGAACCACTACTGAAAATAAGACACAAAAAAAACGCAAGACTTCCCCTGGTCGCATCCGCACCATTTTAAGACCCCTTGGAATCAAGAATCGTTTATCGTCAGGCAGCCATTACTGCCGGGAGATCGTATTTGAGAGATCGTGTTTCTTTAAGAGGATTGCCAGGGCATGGGAGGACTCCCCATTATGAAGAAGAGCTTCCGCCATGATTTTCCGATAACCCTTTGGCCACTTCTGCCGGGGCTCGATCAGTGAAAGGAGTGAAAGTCCTCTCTGATATTCATGATGGGCGATCAAAATTCGGGCTTCATTCAGGATATAGGGCTCATCGTTGCTTCCCGGTTTCAATGCCCGGGCCTGCTCCAGAAAACCGACCGCTTTCCGGGTATGGCCTTCCTTAAAGGCAATAAGAGCCATATTGTTCAGGATAGAAGGCTCTTCTGGATTGTCTTTCAATGCTTTTCTCAGATCCAGGCTGGCCAGCTGAAGCTTGCCGCCCTGAATCTCAGCGTAGGCTTTTTTCTCATGAATATAGGCTCTGACAGCCGGTTCAGTCGTTTCCGCACATCCGGAAAGAAACACTGCCAACAGAAAAACAGACAATCCTGTTCTCAAATGAAAGACTGTTTTTAAAATCATCACGCAACTCCTGCCATTCTTTTTGTCATTGGAAAGGACCTCCCCCGGGACACTCCCGGGAGAGATCCTCTGATTCCTAAGCCCATGGAAGTAATTCTTTCATGGCCTCTTTTTTTATTTTTTGACCCGACTAGGGCACAAGCCGACCCATGGTTCCTGGGCCAGAAAGGACATCCTGAAGATCCTTCACAATCCTCCTGAACCAGTGGATCAGTCGATCCAATACAGTTTCCATTTTTCGCATGGTTTACCTCCATCGGAGATGCTTTCTGAAGGCTCAAAAAGGGCATCAACAGCCCGAGCCTAAAAAAGGCAAGACTCTCCGTCATTTAAGTTGTTGAATGGATGAATCAAATGTGCGGAGGAAAAGGAGGCGAAAAAGGGAAAAACACAGGAAGAACAGAACAGCGATCGAAAAACGGACATCAATCAGTCAGTCGCTGCACCCCCTTTTCCATCCGCATGGGACTAGGACCTTCGTCCACAATGACTCCTTCACTTTTGGGCGGTACCCGTTTTAAAAATCTCTTAAAAAAAACGGCCCGTCGCTCTTTTTTCCCGAAACTGCCAGACAATCATCCGACACCGGCAGCGTTGAATGACAAAAATACGGGAACCCTATTCCCGTACCCGCTTTTTTGAGGGAGGATCACGATCATTGCATCAATGATAATCCGGACACTCTCAAAAGCGTCCACATTATGTACTCCCCTAGAGTATATGTCAAGTCTTTTTTTATGACCGGACACACTCCCTTCTTCCGGAGCCATCGCATCTTCAGAAGCGCCCAAAAACCGAAATTGATTTTAAAACCGGCCCTCGCAAGAGGGGTAAAGAGAGGGAGCCTTCATTTTTGAAGGGAAGGATTCCCCACCGCATCCCGATCTAATGGCCAGAAGAGGGAAAACCGGGGTCGTTTTCGGCTTTTTCCGGGTTTTCCCCTCTCTTTTGGACGCAGGTTCCCCTCCGATCCGGTCGGGTGCGTTTTCAGGGAGGCGTGGACGAAGAGGGAAGTCTTACGGACTTCCTTCCCGGCACCAGAGCCGCCAGCACCTCTCCCGAAAGCTCCGAAAGGGGGCCAGAACATCCTCCGCCACCTTGAGAACGAGAACGCCCGCATGACGCACCACTTTCCCGGCCATCTGATAGATCTGCCATCGGACCGTCTGGACCTGGGCCCGCTTGAAGCTCTCGTCCAGAATCTGTCCCCGGAACAGGAGAAAGAGGTTGTAGGCCAGCACTCCGATCCGGAAAAAGATCCCGTTGGCTTTCGTGTCTCCACTGGGCATCCGCTCCATCCCGAACCCGATCTTCAGCTCCTTGATCCGGTTCTCGGAATCCTCTCCCCGCTGCTTGTACCAGGCCACGACCCATTCGGGGATCTCCTTGTGGCTGGTGGCCAGGACCTTGTATCGGACATCGGGAGAAGCCTCTTTTTCTCCTTCCTCCTCCATTCCCGGCAAAGGGGTCTGCACTCGCCGGCGCACCACGATGAGCCGGAAGGCGTTGTGGGTTTTGTTCATCGTGTGCACCGTCTCGGCGATATGACCGTCCTGATAGGGCCTCCAGTCGCTCTCGGGGATCCTTCCGATCGCCTCCCGCACCGCCACATCCAGATCGGCTCCGATCACGAACCGGATTCCCCGCTCCTGGCAGAAATTGATGACGGAGGCCTGGTACGACGCGCTGTCCGCCCGAAACCGGGCGATCCGGATCCCTGCCGGAAGACGCCGGAGGCAGTCCTTCAGAAACGGAACATGGTCCGCTCCCGGAGAGACGTTCCCCTCCCGAAATTCTTCGTGTATCACCATCCCGGAGAGTTCCTTCACGTGCCCCACCAGAGGCATGTACCCCTTCTCCCCCTTGTAGGTCCACAGGGCTTCGGCCTTTTCCGCCACGATCTGGCTGGCATCGATGTCGAGGGTCACCTCCCGGACCCAAGACAGGCCGGCCTTCTTCCACCTCTTCCGAAGTGTCTTGCCCAGAACCGACAGAACCCGGGCGATGACCGACTCCAGTGCCGACAACCCGGTGTCGGAAGCCCCCATCCGCCGGAGCCACCGGCCGAACGCGTCCGTCGACGGCACCTCTCCGATACCAAGAAGCCCCAACAGTCCCTTGTCCCGGGCGATCATCCGAAGGTCACAAAGGCTCCGTCCTCCGCCTTGCAGCATCAGCAACAGGGGGACCACATAGGACGAGGCTCTGTACCCCGCTCCGCTTCCGGGCTTCCCGAAGGCCCGGTCAATCTTCTTCTTCAGTCCGAGAGACTGAAGAAACTCCCCAAACAGAACCAGCCCCGCCTGAGAGGTGATCGTGTCGTCGGTCGATTCGAGTTTGAATGGAAGAACGGTTTGTCGTACCATGAAGTCGCCCCTTTCGTTTCACCCTTCGGGTGGGTAAATGGTTGTCTTTGACAACATCCATTTTACCAGAAACGACAAGGGGTTTCTTGTTTTTTTCCTCACTTTTTCTCTTTCAATCGCGGTTCTTGGGAAGCGGTGAGGAATTGACGAAACAGAAGGGAATTCGTTATCTTTAGACTGGATGTTGTTCAGGTCAGGAAGTTTGTCTCCTGGCTTTTGTTCCAATTCAAAAATGGGACGAAGAAGTCCCCATCTTTTCAACCATCTCAAATACCTGCCGAGACCTGAAGGGTTTCCACCCTCACCTTCGACGGCCGGGTACCTCCCCCAACTTCAAAAAGACGACGCAGTCACAAAGAACGCCATAACATCCGACCATGTGCGCTTCCATTCCCACGCCTTGGCCCAACTCTCATTTTGCTCAAAATCCGGAAAGACAACGGCGTCTTGGAACTGCCCTATCCCTCAGGGATAGGATCAGACAAACACTTTAAAAGGAGAAACAGAAATGCCAATCGTCACCATCATGCCATCGGGAAAAACCAAAGAAGCAGAAAGCGGAACAAGAATTCTCGACATCCTCGTCGAGGCCGGAGAAAACATCGGCCACAAATGTGACGGAAAGGCATCCTGCGGAACGTGCCATATTTTTGTCAACGAAGGACGAAAGACCCTATCCAAAACGGAACGTCTCGAAAATGAACGACTCGATGCGGTCGTCGGTGTGGGATCCAAATCCCGTCTCGCCTGCCAGGCTAAGCTCGGAGCGGAAAATGTGACCGTCGAACTCTTAGGATTCTCCTCCGGCTACTGACCGAATCACCACTCCAGAGAATATCTTCAAACTCTTCACTGTCTTCCCCGCTGAGCGGTTATCCCCTCAGCGGGGCATCAGAAAAGGTTTTCCTCAGAATTCACCTTCCAAAACCAGTTGATTCTCAATTATTTGTCGACTTATCCCACAGCCAACCTCACTGAAAATCATAAGAACTCTAATTGAGTGGAGATAAAATCGATTTAAAATCAAGATACCTTCTTATCTTTTCTGGATAAATAGCAGGTATCGATGTCTACAGAGCAAAAGTTCGGCCATACCCAGACCCAGAAAACACGTTGGAATCTCTAGTATGTTGCCGGAAAAGTGGTTCGCCATGATTTGGACATCCTGTTGAAGGTGTCTCCAGATATTCTCTCCCTCTTTCAGGCTCTCCGGAAAAGAAATTTTGGTCTTTTTCTCCGGGAAGGAGTCTCCTGAACAAATCCACCCGGATCTTCTCTTCATTTTTCAAGCAACCGCAAGAACATCAAGGTGGATCTGCGTAAAAATGCGGCCTTAGGATTGAAAAAACGGGAGTTATGGAACGTTCAATCCATCTCGAAGCAAAAAGAAAGTATAAGGAGAGGAATCCTTATTTTTGAGATCAGGATTCCTCTCCTTCACCCTCCTTTCAGGGATTGTTTCAAAAATCAATTTTAGTTTTGGGGCCTAGACTATGGTTTACAAAACATAGTGCATTATCTACAGTTGTAGACTGCCAAAGGAGGAGCTGCCATGATTGGTCAACGGTTGTACCGAGCACGAAAAGCAGCAGGTCTGTCGCTGCGTGATCTAGGGGCCCGAGTGGGACTCACACATGCCGCCATCAAGAAATATGAAGATGAGCTGGCAACCCCCCGGTCAATAACCCTACTGAAACTCGCACGCGCACTCAACGTACGCACAGAATATTTCTTCCGTCCGGAAACGGTTGCACTCGATCGAATCGAGTATCGCAAGCGCAGCTCTCTGCCGAAGAAGCGGCTTGAAGCGATTGCGCACGAAGTAATCGATCAGATCGAGCGGCGGATTGAGCTTGAAAATCTATTCCCGTCGCCACCGGTTCTTCCGTTTGCGCTTGTTCAAGGTTTGCCTGAATTGGTTAGCGACATCGCGCAAATTGAAGATGCTGCAGAAGCCGTCCGAAAGGCATGGGATCTCGGTTATGACCCTATCCCTGACCTAATCGACGTTTTGGAAACGCATGGCATTCGCGTATTCATGATCGAGGTCAATGCCGATCCAAAATTCAATGGTCTGGCTGCTTCCGTCAATCATATGCCAGTCATTGTTGTTGGCAGCAACTGGCCGGGTGACCGCCAGCGCTTCACTCTTGCCCATGAACTTGGGCATCTAATGCTCGGCGATCGACTGGCAGATGGCATCAATGAGGAAATTGCATGCAACCGATTTGCCGGTGCATTTCTCATTCCGCGTCAATCGGTCACACAAGAACTTGGAGCTCATCGCAACTACATTGAGCCAAAGGAATTAGCTCTGCTCAAGGAAGAATTTGGGCTTAGTATGTCTGCCATTCTTTACCGCGCTCGCGACTTGGGTATCGTTTCTACGGCATGGCGTGATGATCAGGCGAAAATGTTTCGCATAAAAGGGTGGCATCTAACAGAGCCAGGCAAGCCCTATCCGCCAGAGGAAGCACACGTCTTCGAGCAACTAGTTTTTCATGCTCTCGGTGAAGACTACATCGGCGAATCAAAGGCAGCTGAGTTGATGAAAATGTCGCTCACAACCTTCCAGACAATCCGATCTCTGGAAGGCAGTAATGCTGCTACTCATCAGTGATGCGAACATTCTGATTGATATTGAGATTGGCGGTCTCATTGCGCCCATGTTCAGGCTCGAATATCAATTTGCAGTGCCTGACATTCTCTTTTATGAGGAGTTGGATGGGCAGCACGCCCATCTGCTTGATATGGGGCTCCAGCCAAAGGAGCTCGATGAGGCAATGGTCGCTCGCGTTAGCGAATTCGCCACAAAGTATCCACGACCAGGCCGCAATGATCTATTTGCTCTGGTTCTGGCTGCAAGCGAGCAATGCCCTCTGCTTACAAAAGACAAGAATCTGAAAGCGGCGGCTGAATCTGAAAATGTCGAAGTACGCGGAACACTGTGGTTGGTTAATAAAATGGTGCAATCCGGCAAGATTACGGTGCATGTCGCCCGCAACGCGTATCAAATCATGCGTGCCCATGGTCGAAGGCTACCTTGGAATGTGGCAGAAGAAATGTTGGCTGAGTTGGAAACTACGCATCAAGTGCAATAGCGATAAGGGAGAGAACAAAAGCAATGGCAAAGACACTTGAAGCCCACGACAAGCTGACCCCGAGATCTACGAAGGCCAAGAACCAGACCGAAATTCCGAACGACCAGAGCCCTACCCCTAAACAACCGAGCAGGCCACAAAGCTGTTCGATAATCTGTATTCGGCGATTCAGGACGCGCATGTCTCCGGAGCCAACAGCCAGTACTTTACTGCGTAATTTTATCAATTGTTCTTTTTCAGTTTCTGAAAATTCTGAGCTTTGCTCAATATAAAAACAACTCCCCTTGACGGATCCTTCAAATGGAGTAAGGTATAGAGACTTCTTATCCACGTACAAAAGTCTCCCAATCCCGGATTCAACCATTGCCCTTCATTCTCTAAGTAGAACGCTCCCGTTTTCCGGTGAGGGAGGGTCCATTTGAAACTTCTTCTGATTTCAGCAAACAGGGAACCATTCCCGGATCCGGTTTTTCCTCTTGGTCTCGCCTATGTTGCAGAGGCCGTGCGTCGGCAAGGCCATGAAATCAGGGTACTGGATCTGGCTTTTTCAAAATCTCCCGTTCAAGACATCGCCCGGGTGGTTGCAGAAGAATCTCCTGAAGTCATCGCCTTTTCCTTTCGGAATCTGGACAACGCTGCCTATCCCCTAACCCGCTTCTACCTTCCCGATTATCAGACTCTTGTTCAAACGGCAAAGGATGCCGCAGCTCTTTCTCGAAAAATCAAAACGCCATCAGGGCGGCCCTGGCTGATTGCCGGTGGGTCGGCATTCAGCCTGATGCCAAGGATGATGCTTGACGCACTGGGTGTTGATTACGGGGTCGAGGGAGAAGGAGAAGATGCCTTTCCAGCCCTTCTTTGGGCATTGGAGGAAGGTCTCTCACCTCTCGATATCCCCGGAGTCTTTGGGGCAGAGCAGATTCCCCTTCCCCTCGCATTTTCCGAACAATCCTTCAAAGGGGGCATCTCCCGATCGCAAAAGAAATATTCTTTTGACGGCTCGACATGGAGCCGGATGATACCGGCCCGGGATCTTTTCCAGATCAGACGATATGGCCGTGTCGGAGGAATGGCCAACATACAGACCAAAAGGGGATGCGTCTTTCATTGCCGCTACTGCACCTACCCTGTTCTTGAGGGATCAACCCACAGGCTCCGGGATCCGGAAAGTGTCGCTGATGAAATTCAGGAAATCGTTGAACGGGACCATATCCGTTCATTTTTCTTTGTCGACAGTGTCTTCAATATTCCCACCTCCCACGCCGAGGGGATTGCTGACGCACTGATTCGAAGAAAACTCAGGATCAGATGGTCCGCCTATGCCTCTCCATCCGGATTGACGCTTCCTATTCTCCAGAAAATGGCGGCAGCGGGATGTGATGGACTTGAAGTCGGCAGCGATTCCGCTGACAAGTCGACTCTCGTGGCTCTGGGAAAAGGATTTTCCAGAGACCAGATCCTCGATGTCTCGGAACATTGCCGGAAGGCAGGTATTGCCCTCTGCCACAGCCTGATTTTTGGAGGTCCCGGAGAAACGCCAGAAACGGTGAAAAATACCTGCAGAACCATTGATGAGACCAAGCCGATGGCCGTGGTTGTCATGGCCGGAGTCAGGCTTTATCCCCGAACCCCAATGGGGGACTGGGCCCTCGAAACCGGCCACGTCAAGGAAGCGAAAGACTTTTTGGCACCTGTCTTTTATATAGACCCTTCCGTCAAAACATTTCTGCTTCCCTACCTCGAACAATTCGCAGCCAAAAGGGGCAACTGGATCCTTCCAGGGGTTGTGGCGCCGCTTCGCCCGATTACCCAAAAACTTATCCGGTTTGTCGGCTACAAAAAGCCTCTGTGGCATCTTCTTCGCTACGGAGTCTTTAAAGACCGGGTCTATCGGGACCGGTGATCCCCCGACTGCCAGAAAATCCCTTTTTCTCGGCCGTCGGATCTGTATTCAAACTTCGAAGGAGAATAAAGATGGATGAGAAAACAAGAATGGCTTCAGGAACGCTTCTTCGGGTATACGCCGATATCGATCTTCTGGCACTGGAACTGTGCACCGACAGACTCCCATTCGCCCCTTCTGCAAAAGGTCGGAAAGAGCTGATGGACCAGATCAATGAAGAGGTCATCCATTTCAGCATTCAGGACCGGACGCTTGAAAAGCTTCATATGCCGTTCACGCCGGTGTTGACACTTGAAAAGCGGCGTGAAATCAAGGAATGGTTTTCCAATCAGGACTGGTTCGGATTTCTTGCCGGGCTTCAGCTGGGAATTGAAGGAATTGGAATCGCGATCGTTGAAAGGGTTTCAAAACATGCCGATCCCATTATCCAGGAATCCCTCAGGATCCCCATTATTGATGAAAAGAGACAGACATCATTCGGGGTTGTCGAATGGAATGAATTTCTTGCCGGTTGCTCGGATCTCGAGAAGGAAGAACAGCTGAAACGAGTCCTTGACATCTTCGAACAGATCTATCTTCTGACCGAAGCGGCACTCCCGATTCGATTTGAAGACTATTGGGGCGTTTTGGGGCTCAAAAAAGAGGATCTTTGGGAAACGGTTCGGGAAAGAACCCTTTTGATTCTTGAGAATGCCGGATTCAAGCCAGCTCTTCCAGCTTCTTTTGTCGCCTGAAGATTGAGACAAGACCCATTCTCCGTAAAGAGGCAGGGGTGTCCTCTGCTTTTTTACGGAGAATCCTTATGGAAATGGGCTTCCCGCATCAATCCATGCCTCGGAAAAAAGAATGCCCCCTCTTTCTCCAAACACTCATGGGGATCCATGCCCTCTGAGACAACGATGAAGGAAAAAGAGCTTCTGGATATGCATTAATCACTCTTGATCCGGACAAATACGGACATGAACAAAGAGCGTGGCGGGAAGATGTTCCCTGATCTCCTCCTCAAGGGCCGTCGCGCATTTGTTGGCATCAGAAACAGAAGAACTTCCGTCAACGATCGCATCGACCTCAAGACAAATCCTGTGACCAACCCAGCGGGCGCGAATGCCTTTTAGGGAGAAGATTCCCTGGACATGAGCTGCTGCATGGCTGACCTCATCCTGAATGGCTGGCTCACTGCCATCGAGCATCCTTCTGAAAACAGCCATGGCCGATTGCCAGACGATCCCGAAAATGGCAATCGATATCAAAAAACCCACGATTGGATCGGCAAGAGGGAATCCCATCCAGACTCCAATGGCTCCCCCCACCACAGCGAGGCTTGTGATGGCGTCCGTTCTCGCATGAAACCCATCGGCGATCAATGCGGCGCTTTTGATTTTTCGCCCGATGCGAATGCGAAAAATAGCCACCATTTCATTTCCTAAAAATCCTGCCATTCCTGCAACCACAATCCAGCCCAGATGGCTAAGGATCCTGGGATGAACGAGTCGCCAGATCGCCTCATAAGCGGCAAGTGAGGCGCTCAAAAGGATAATGAGCACAATGACAACCCCAGCCAGATCCTCCACACGTCCAAAACCATAATGGAAGCGGGCGTTGGGCTTCAAGCGGGCCAACCTGAATGCAACCCACAAGGGAAAGGCGGTCGTGGCATCGGCAATATTATGGATCATGTCCGATGCCAGCGCGATGCTACCCGAATACAAGACGATTCCGAACTGCAACCCGGCTGTGATCAAAAGGATGAGAAAGGACCACTTGACGGCCCGGATCCCTTCCTGTGTCGCCGTGATGGTGGTGTCGAGATGGCCATGTGTGTGGGAATGCGAAGAGGTATGGTTGTGAGCATCATGCTCTTCTGATAAGCCATCAAAACCGAAATAGGAAAGTCCGGCAGAAATCAGTTCAGCGGGGCTTTTCATCAATTTTCTGTCCCTTCAGATCTTTTGAATATTTTTCAGGTGCAAAACGGTGGATCTTCTCATAAATAGATACTATACCCATGGATAGTATATTGCAATCCAAGGAGGAAAATAAAAGCCTCAGATATCTACCAAAAGTATAAAGGAAATCGGGATATTTTTGGTTGAGGATTTCTATAGTGATATTAGACGCATTCCTTTAAAGTGAATCTGAAAGGAGACATGATGAAAGACGTGAACATCCACGAAGACAAAACCTGTCTCTCACTGCTCTGCATTGCCCAAGCGGTCAATACTGAGCACTCCATCACAGCACAATCCGGAAAACCATCGGTGAAAGTCGTCCGCCTTGATGCACCCGAATCCGGGCAAATGAGTCATCTTGGCTTTATGTCAGGGCAGGTCAGCGTCCCGGATGATTTTGATCGCATGGGGGAAAGTGAAATGGAACATCTTTTCGGGGTGGCAGAATGAAGTTGTGACTGGATTCTCAACCACTGCTCTGTTGACTGCTCTTGGAGACTGGCTTTCCGAAACGCTTGCCAAGCGCAGAAGGACGTCTTCTTGATTTCCCGGACAATGAGTTGATGTTCAGAAAGACCAATACCAGGAAAACCCCTGATAACCACCCCACCCCGACGAAACGGAAGACCTTAGAAGACCACCATCAAAGGTGAGGTAAGAATGGATGGCGGGAAAAGAAACTCCAAGGGCCACTCCTCCCTGCCCTGCATTGTAGGAGTTGTTCCCCTGTCCTATCAGTTCAGGTCCAAGATAAAGCGAGACCGATTTTTTCTTCGCCTCCCATACGGGAGTCAGGTATCGGCTCTGGACATAAATATATTGGATATAACCGGTATAGTTGGCAAAAATATCCAGGGCTCCCGGTCCGAATGTCCTGTAATACTCGGTCTGGGCATACAGTCCAATCAGGGAAATGATTGGAGTCGACGTCTGATAGGCCTCTGCCAGGGCAATTCCAAGATCCCCTTCCCAAAATCCGTTTTGAAAAGGAATCCTCACTCCCAAAGCCGGAGTGATTCCATTGTAGGAGTTTTCAATCATCGTGGATGTTCCGGGGGTTTCGTAGGCAAAGTAGGAGGCGACCACAAAAAGATGGAGTGTGGGAAGATCCGTTGAGGCAGTTCCCACTTCAGGATGATCCGACGAGCTTTTCTTTTCCTCCAACCCTCCAATATTCAGAAAATCACCGGCTTCGGCAAAATAATATTGGCTATTTTGGGAAAAAACCGTTTCTCCTCCGTCAAACTCAAGTGTCTGCCCACTGGCATTCCCCTGAAGTTCCCCTGAAACAAAACAGAGAATCCCAAAAAGAACGAGACCATTTCGAAATGAGAATCGGGAAAATGAACCACCCCCAAAAAGGGATCTCAAATCGCTCCGGAACAGCAATCAGTATGATCCTTTTTTGAGCAATACAACCCCGATGGTCCTGAACAGGATCATGATATCAAGCCAGAGAGACCAGTTGCGGATGTACCAGAGATCAAGCCTGACCCGGACATCGAAAGGACGATCATTCCTGCCGGTAACCTGCCAGAGCCCCGTTATTCCCGGTCGCACAAGCATATACTCGCTCGCCTGATCCCCATAGTGTTCGAAGACCTCTTTTTCAAAAGCGGGGCGAGGACCAACAAGGCTCATTTCCCTTTTCAGCACATTGATGAGCTGGGGAAGCTCATCAAGGCTTGTCGCCCTTAACCATCGCCCGATCGGGGTCACACGCGGGTCGTGTTTCAGTTTATGATTCCTTTGATATTCAGTATTGATCTCCACATTTTTGGACAACATCTCTTCAAGCGATTCGTGAGCCCCCTTGTACATCGTCCGAAATTTCAGGATCGAAAAGGTTCTACCCTGATAGCCATATCGCTTTTGTGTAAAGATCACAGAACCGGGAGAGGAGACCCGGATCAACAAGGCAATCAGAAGGGCTGGAATGAAGAAAATGAGAAAAAGAAAAAATGCAAATATCCAATCGACAACAGATTTGATGTTTCGGTTTAAGCGGGAGTGAAGGCTGTTTCGAATGCCCAGAAGGAAGATTTCCTCATAGAACAGGAAAATCAGCTCACTACTGACAAGGTTGACCTGGGAGACATTGGGGACAATATAGACATCGCGAAAGTCGCGATGGAGCTCATTGGCTATCCCTGTTACCTCCCTGGCGTGAAGAGAGGGTGCCGCAACCACGGCACCCCGGACTGCCAGGGGGATATTCCCTCTTCTCCAGTCTTCCCAGCTTCCGAGGCACATAAGGGTTGGAGGCTTTTTTTCCGAAAGAAAATTGCCTTCCTTCGATCGCCCGGGACGGCAGGAGATTTCCTCGACAGGAAGCCCGGCAGGGGCACAGATCCAGGCCATCGGTCTTATTCCCATGTAGTGGTCTCTCGTCAGACCCAGAGAAACCAGCCGAACGCCTTCTTCCCCACCCACCAGAACCACATCAAGCGTCCCCAGACCCCATCTATGGAGAAGGGGTTTGATCAAATGACGGACTAAAGGAATGAGAAAAACGCAGAAAAACCCTGTTTCCAGAAAAATGAGACGGGAGGTACTTCCCGATAGCTTGTCGAGGGAAATGATGGTAAAAAGCATCAGGAAAGAAAGGAAAATGGACTTTGTCACTTTCTGGGTCTCGGACCAAAAAGGAAGTCTTCGCCCATAAAGTCCTTCAAAGGAAAAGACCACAACCAGCACAAGTGGCATCCACCACAAGGAGAGGAAATACAGAAGAGCATGCGGTTCCACAACACCGAAAAGAGGACCCAAAAAGAGAACTTTTGAAAAATAGGAGACTGTCAATGACAAATAGAAGGCCGACAAATCAGCGACCATAAGACAGAGAACGAACAGCCAACCGTTTATGAGCCTCACAACTCTTTCACTCCATTTAAAAAGATACGCTTCCCCTTTTACATCCGAAGATCAGCACTTTTGCCATATAATGCACCCGTTGAAAAGAGAATTCAGTGAGTTTTGTCCTTGTTTGAAGACGGTACCCTCAAATTTTAGACAAGTTATAAAGCAACAGGAAAAAAGCTGGCTTATAATCAAAAGA
This sequence comes from Leptospirillum ferrooxidans C2-3, assembly GCF_000284315.1. NCBI lineage: Bacteria > Pseudomonadati > Nitrospirota > Nitrospiria > Nitrospirales > Nitrospiraceae > Leptospirillum > Leptospirillum ferrooxidans. The sequence goes on from NC_017094.1 coordinate 1,405,397, forward strand.
AGAAGTTGAAGTGAAAAAAAAGAAGGAGGAAATATCAAGCCTGTGAGCAATGAACGAACTTTCTTTAAATAAAAAAGGACGGAGCCGATTCTCCCTCAAAGGGGGAGACTGAAGCTTTCTCTTATTGCCAATTTTCGATTCAGGATACATGAGCGAACGAAGATTGGTCGAACAGGTTATGAAGAAAAACACCATTGTCGAGCATTTCAACAGGTGCTTTCTGGAGAAATCTGGAAAAAACTTCCCGATTCTATAAAACAAAAAGGAAGGACCAAGACCTGATTTCAGTTTTGGGGAAGACCATTCCAACGATAAAAGATCAGGTTATAGCCACATAACGGATTGTACTTGTGGCAAATCATAAATTGCAAGAAAACATTAGAACCATTAGGAGTTGTTATCGACAGCAATCATAAGCAATTTGATAAGGATATTCTCACATGGAATCTTTTCTCCACGTCGTGCCGTAAGGAGCTGCAAATCTAAAGAAAGGAACCTCCATCCCCTTTCCGCTTTTCCCTTTTTCTTGATTCTCGTCTGATCCATCGTTACAATACAGACCCATGGTAAATGCAATCGTCTTCGACACTCCCAAAAACGGACCACCGTCCCTCCATCTGATCGACCAGAGGCGTTTGCCCCTTGAAACGGTGACCGTTACTTCGACCGATCATCATGATGTTGCCAATTCCATTCGCGAAATGGTTGTCCGGGGAGCACCGGCAATCGGAATCGCCGCGGCTTATGGAATTGCCATCGGATCTTACGAGTTTACCCGGGAAAAGATCGATGGCGCCTATCCCGACTGGATGGAAAAGGTTTCAAGAACCCTCGGAAAAACCCGTCCGACCGCTGTCAATCTTTTTTGGGCGATCGACCGGATGAGAACTCTCTGGTCGGACCTTTACGCAAAAGGCTTGACACCGCTTGAGATCACACGGGTTCTTTACGACGAGGCGCGATCTGTCCACGAGGAAGACATTTCCCAGAATCGGTCCATGGGAAAGTTTGGCCAGGAGCTTTTTCCGGAATCGGGATCGGTCTTGACTCACTGCAATGCCGGTGCCTTGGCAACAGGAGGCTACGGAACAGCACTCGGAGTCATCCGAGCGGCAGTCGAGGCCGGAAAAAAAATTCATGTCTTCGCCGATGAAACAAGGCCCTATCTTCAGGGGGCCCGCTTGACCGCATATGAACTCATGGCCGATAACATCCCCACGACACTGATCACCGACGGAATGTCCGCCTCCCTGATGGCGAAGGGCAAGATTTCAGCGGTCATTGTCGGTGCCGACAGAATTACCCGAAACGGGGACGTTGCCAATAAGATCGGAACCTACGCCCTGGCGGTACTCGCCCATTATCACAAGATTCCCTTTTATGTCGCGGCCCCCTTTTCAACAATCGATTTTGTCATGGAAACAGGCAATCTGATTCCCATTGAGGAACGCTCATCGGAAGAGGTGACGACCATCGGTCATGGTAATCGTGTGGCACCGATCGGTGTGGATGTCTACAATCCCGCCTTCGATGTCACCCCTGCCGGGCTCATCACCAGAATCATCACGGAGCGCGGCGTTTTCAAACCTCAGGACCTGATTCATCAAATCCCTTCAATCCAGAAGACATTCTAAAATATCCCAAACGAACCAGACAGGTGAAAATCAGGTGAACACAACGAACCAAGATCACGCAGAACTCCCTGAACAGGAACGCGTTCGCCGGGAAAAAAGACAGATCCTCCTCTCAAACGGAATCGATCCTTACGGGATGGCTTTTCCGGATCGGGAATCCATCCGGGATCTGAAAAGGAAACTATTGCCATGGACGAAGGAAGGACAAGACAAGGACCATTTGCCTGAATCCCCGATCAAAAGCCGGATTGCAGGAAGAGTCGTTCTTCTAAGGCGCTTCGGAAAAGCCTTTTTTGCGACTCTTCAGGATAATGGAGACCGTTTTCAGATCTACGTCAAAAAGGATCGCCTTCCCGAAGGGGTTTTCGACATTTTTAACGATACCCTGGATATGGGAGACCATCTGGGTATCGAGGGGACTTTTTTCAAAACCAAGACGGGAGAGCCCACCCTTGAAGCCTCCAGCCTCTGGTTCCTTGGCAAATCGGTCCATCCCCTTCCTGAAAAATGGCATGGTCTATCGGATATTGAAACCCGTTACCGGCAACGTTACATAGACCTGATCGTCAATCTTCCCGCCCGTCAGGTTTTTGAAGACAGATCCCGGATTCTGTCCCTGATCCGAAGATTCATGGATGATCGGGGTTTTCTTGAAGTGGAAACACCCATGATGCATCCGTCTCCGGGCGGAGCGCTCGCACGCCCGTTCGTCACCCATCATAACTCTCTTGGAACGGACCTCTATCTCCGCATCGCCCCGGAGCTCTACCTCAAGCGACTGGTGGTCGGAGGATTTACAAAAGTCTACGAAATCAATCGAAACTTCAGGAATGAAGGATTCAGTCCGAGACACAATCCCGAGTTCACCATGATGGAATTCTATATGGCCTATCACTCCCCCGAAGAGTTGATGGCATTGACCGAAGCTCTGATCCCGGAGCTTTGCCAGAAGATCCGTCAGAAAACGACAGTCCAGTTTGGTGAACACGAAATCGAACTCATGGGACCGTACCGGAGGATCTCCTATCTTGGCTCCCTCAAGGATCATTTCGCCCTTTCCGAACAGGATCTGTTCGATGAGACAAAACTCATCGAATGCCTGAAGGGTGCAAAAATCCCTATCCCCCCCAAAAGAGCCGGGAAACCCTATTTTGCAGACCTTCAGAATGCCCTGTTTGAAGAAACGATTGAAAAGGGACTGATTCAGCCAACCTTCGTCACGGGTTATCCGAAAGCGATATCCCCGCTGGCTCGCTCTTCAAAGGACAACCCTGAGATTACCGACCGATTCGAGCTTTTCATCGGAGGAATCGAAATTGCCAATGGATTCATGGAGTTAAACGATCCCGACGATCAGCTCGCGCGCTTTGAGGCCCAGATGGAATCGCGACAGGCTGGCGACCTGGAGGCTCCCCCCCCGGATCTGGACTACATCCGGGCGCTTGAGATCGGGCTCCCCCCCACCGCCGGCGAAGGCATCGGAATCGATCGTCTTGTCATGCTTCTCACCGAACAAACCTCCATCCGGGATGTCCTCCTCTTTCCGCAAATGAAGCCGGAGGGCTGATGGCCCGTTTTGAATGGACGGTTGCGCTTCGCTATCTCAAATCCCAGCGAAAGCAGAGCGGACTCTCCTTCCAGACATTCATCTCCATTTCAGGGGTGACCGTGGGCGTTGCCGCTCTTATGGCAACCCTTGCCGTGATGACAGGCTTTCAGCACAAGCTGCGATCCAAGATCCTGGGGATCAATTCCCATATTATCCTGACGGATGGCCGGGGGGTTCCCATGGCACATCCAGAGATGATTCAGGAACAGATTTCCAAAACCAAAGGCGTTGTCGCTGTCTCACCGTTCATTCTGGGACAGGCGATGCTTTCTTCCGACGGAACCGTCTCGGGAACGGTCATCAGGGGCATTGATCCTGAAGGAGAGAAAAAAGTCACGAGTCTTTCAAGATATATGATTTCCGGCCATCTTCGGGATCTCCTGACCACCAACGGAAAAGCCAAACTCCCCGGAATCATACTTGGAAAGGATCTGGCGGATCACCTGAACCTGACCCCAGGCGACCCGGTCGATGTCATCAGCCCCACAGGAACCCCTTCAGCCTTTGGCATGATCCCCAAAATTCGACATTTCGTCCTCGTTGGCATCTTTAAAAGCGGTCTCTATGAATATGACAACACACTGGCCCTTCTCTCCATCGATGAGGCCAGAGGATTTCTTGCGATTCCACCCGGTGATGTCTCGGGTCTTGAAATACGGGTCAACAAGATCATGAATGCCTCCCCGATCGCAAAGACTCTTTCAAAATCGCTGGGATTCCCCTACTGGCCAAGGTCCTGGCTACAGATGAACAAGAACCTGTTCTCGGCGCTTCTTCTCGAAAAAACCGTAATGTTCATCATCCTCGTTCTCATCGTTCTGGTGGCCTCTTTCAATATTGTGAGCACACTGACCATGACGGTCATGGACAAGGGAAAAGAAATCGCCATCATGAAAGCAATGGGCGCCACACAAAGGCAGATCATGCATATTTTCATGATCGATGGACTCATGATAGGAGGGGTCGGAACCTTGGTCGGTCTCCCCCTGGGATATCTGATCTGCTTTTTTCTTGAACATTTCTATCGGCTGCCGAACGATGTTTACTTTGTCAGCCATATTCCGGTGATCATCCGGATGAGCGATATCCTTTCCGTCTCTGTTGCCGCCATCGGCGTGAGCTTTGCGGCAACACTGTACCCATCGATCAGGGCCTCAAGGCTTGATCCCATTCAGGCGATACGGTACGAATGAGCCGAGGATACCGGATCAGGTGTGAAAACCTCTCAAAATCGTACATGATGGGGAAAAAAGAACTCCCTGTTTTAAAGGAGATCAATATTGATCTTCCTGCCGGAGTTTTTGTCGCACTCACCGGAGCATCAGGTGCCGGAAAAAGTACGCTTCTTCATCTGGTTGGCACCATTGATCGCCCCACCATGGGCCGGGTCATCCATGGAGACAGGGATGTTTCGGAGTTGTCCGAATACGACCTCGCCTCCTTCAGAAACCGGCATATCGGCTTTGTCTTTCAGTTCCACCATCTTCTTCCGGAGTTTACCGCTCTTGAAAATGTCCTGATGCCATCGTGGATTGCAGGAAAATCCCTCATGGAAGAAGTCGGCGTTATCGAAAACAGAGCCCGGGAGCTTTTGGACCGGGTCGGTCTCTCAGGAAGACTCTCCCACAAGCCATCGGAACTCTCGGGAGGTGAACAGCAGAGGGTAGCCATCGCAAGGGCCCTGGTCATGAACCCGTCCATTCTCCTCGCGGATGAACCGACCGGGAATCTCGACACCCATACAAGTTTTGAAGTCTTTGATCTCTTGAGAACGGTCAACCATGAACAGGGTATCACCCTGATCATGGCGACCCATAATGAAGCCCTTGCTGAACGCGCGGACCGCATAATCATCATGGAAGATGGCCGGATCTCCGGGGGATAAGAAAAAAACCCTGAAAGCCCCTGTATCAGGCTGTTTTTGTGTCCGAACCGCTCGAGGGAGCTGTCGAGGAAGGAGCTGATGGCGTCGGGGAGCTTTCGGTTGCGGTTTTCTTTTCGGATCCTTCGGAAGAAGACGAAGACTCCGAGGATCCGGCATCGGTCATGCCTTTTCGGGCATAATCGGTTATGTAGAAGCCTGTCCCCTTGAACTGAAGTGCCGGTTTCCCCATCAATTTTTTCACAGGTCCTCCGCAAACTTCACAGACCGTCTGGATAGGATCGGAAAACTTCTGGATTCGCTCAATCGTCGTATTGCACTTGTCACAATGATACTCGTAAATAGGCATCAAAACCTCCATAAAAATATCCAAAAGCGTTTATAACAGAAGGACAGCCTCCTTCTTTTTATTTTCTCCTTAAGGATAGCGAACATATAGGGCTATCAGCAATAGTCCCCTGATCTCTTGCCTCACTTTCCCTCCCAAAAGGTATTTTACAATAGATAGATTTTAAAAATAATTAAAAAAATAACCCATCAGTCTTGATAAATAGCAAATAAGTGGCATCGTGGAACCACTGGATAAAACTTCTGGGAACAGTTCTTCCGGCCTGGAGGCTGTTTCCTCTGGAGAGTCAGGCTATTAAAGAATTTTTGAAGATCCATCAGGATAAAGGAGAACGTCATGATTACCGTGGCGAAAAACGAGGTTTTACAAATGGCGAGGATGGCCGGGGCAAGAGCTCCTGTCATTGCGGTTCCGGATCCAACGATTGACGGAATCGCGGAATGGAAACAGGATTTGCTTGTTTATTTTGGCTGTGCTGCCGATAACCTGATCCACGAGGTCGGTGTGGAAGAGGGATTGAGGGGAGAGATTTGGGCAGCCATGAAAGAAGGGTTTGAAGAACTGTTGAGCTCCCAACCTTATGAAGGGATCCCTTTTCCTTTAAATGCAAGGGATAAAGAGACGGAAAAAGCGATAAGCCTCAGGATTTTGAAAGAGATTTTCGAGGAATTGCCCGGTTCGCCTCATCATTGCACCCGTTAAGAAGTGGAGGGGGGCCGATATGCCCCCCAGATGAGAATAAGGATATCGGGGGGGGAGATCCGGAATATCTGATGATTTCAAAAAAAGGGCGGATCTCCACCCATGTTAAAGAAGAAGAATTCGGAGGTGGATATGGGATGGATCAGTGGTGCTCGCAAAAAAACGGCGACGGTCCTGTTGATGTCTCTAGGGTTGCTGTCTCTTCCCCAAATGGCCTTTGGCGCTCAGAAGGACATCACGCTCAAACTGGGTGGTCAGTATTGCGGGGTTTATCTTGACGATGTGAAACATGCTCTGAGGAAGCTTCATGGCGTTGGAAACATTTCGTTCAATAGCAGCCAGGACAAAGTAAGCATCGCAGAAGCGTCAGATGGCCCAAAAGAAGCGGATTTAATCAATGCCATCAATAATGTCAAGGGAGATGGCTGGTACTGTCAGGCCGAATCACTCCACTAGGGCCTGTTCGCAACTTGAATCCATTGAGTTCACTCAATGTTCCGGGGCTCCCTGAATACAGAGGGTTGAGAGGGGGTTCATTACGGAGGTTTGTCTTCAGAAAAAGAAAGCCCGGTCGGGATGATTCTTCACCCGACCGGGCTTTCTTCGGAAAAAACAATTGCCTCGGAATGTCTTCAGAAATCAGGTCAGAAGCGCACAGGCTTCTTTCAGCCGTCGCACTCCTTCCTCGAGATTTTCAGGACTCGTCGCAAAAGACATTCTCATATGGTGATCGCTTCCAAAAGCCGAACCTGGAACAAGAGCCACCCTTGCTTCCGCCAGGAAAAATTCGGACAGGTCGGTGACGGTTCGGATCTCCATGTCCCCAAAACGTTTGCCCAGTAGGCCAGAAACATCCGGAAACGCATAAAAAGCCCCGTCTGGAGGGCTCATTCTAATTCCGTCGATTGCGTTCAGGCTTTCCAGGAGCATGGCGCGTCTTCTCGTGTATTCTGCGAGCATTGGCTTGAAGTAGATCTCTCCGCTTCTGATCGCCACCACCGCCGCTTTCTGGGCAATCGAGGTGGGGTTTGAAGCGGTCTGGCTCTGGATGGTCTCAACCGCTTCGATAATTGGAGCGGGGCCGGCAGCATAACCGATTCTCCAGCCGGTCATGGCATAGGTCTTCGAAACGCCGTTGACAATGACGGTCCTGTCTCTGATTTCCGGAACGAGAGAAGCGATCGATGAGGTCTCCTGACCGTCAAAAACGATTTTTTCATAAATCTCATCAGAGATCACAATCAGATTGTGCTTTTTCACAATTTCGGCGATCCGGAGGAGATCCTCTTTCGGAATGATGGCCCCGGAAGGGTTATTGGGGGAGTTCAGGACCAGCACCCTGGATCGGGGAGTGATCGCTTCGAGAAGAGCTTGCGGCCTCAACCGGAAGCCGTCGGAAGGAAGGCATGGGACACCGATGACCACCCCGCCATTCAAGAGGATCTGATCGGGGTAGGACACCCAGGCCGGAGTCGGAAGAAGGACATGATCGCCCGGGTTGACCAGCGCCTGGAAGATCTGGAAGAGAGAATGCTTGGCCCCGCTCGAGACAACGATCTCGGATGGTTTGTACACAATCCCCTGATCGCGTTCAAACTTTTCAATGATCGCCGATTTGAGCTCTGGAATCCCTCCGACAGCCGTATACTTGGTAAACCCGGACTTCAGAGCGGCAATGGCAGCATCCTTGATGGGTTCGGGTGTATCGAAATCCGGCTCGCCCCCCGTAAAGTCACGGACATCAATCCCATTGGCCTTCATTTCCCTTGCCCGCGAGGCAAGTTTTAAGGTTGGGGAGGGTTTGAGATTGGACAGGCGATCGGCCAGATGGTACGAATGGTTCATTTATTTTCTCCGGAAAACTTGTCAAAAAGCGCTTTTTCTACTGCCGGTGGAACGAAAAAAGAGAGATCCCCACCCAGTTCCGCCACTTCGCGGATCATTGTCGATGTAATAAAAATATATTTCTCGCTTGGCATTAAAAAGACCGTCTCGATTTCTTTCGCAAAGGTCTGGTTCACCAAAGCCATTCTCAGCTCAAAATCAAAATCCGCAACGGCTCTGACACCCCGGAGAATGGCGCAGGCATCCTTTGAGCGAACGAAGTCGACCAGCATGGTCGAAAATCCTTCCACTCTGATCACAGGGGGGGGAGCAGGAACAACGGACTGGAGAAGCTTGATGCGTTCTTCCAATGAAAAAAGGGGAGATTTTCTCAGATTTTCCGCAACAGCGATAATGATTTCGTCGAAAACGGAAAGCCCTCGCGTAAGCATGTCAAGATGACCGTACGTCACAGGATCAAATGTACCGGGATAAACCGCTCGGCGTATCACGGATTCACATTACGGGCAAACAAGATACGGCTCTCTCCATAAGATGTGACCTTGGTCTGATGGTCTGGAAAGATTTCCCGGACCACTCCAGAAGGATCGTCGCGATGAAAATATTCCAGAACGATGATGGATCCCTTTTTTTGGACTATACCACTTGAGGCAAGACACCTCAATAGTTTCTCCCAGTCGGGATATTCGTAAGGAGGGTCGAGGAAAACAATATCGAAGGGATCACCTTCATATTTTTCCAGAAACGAAAGAACATCTTCCCGGATCAGCCGTATTCCTGCTTTTTGTATTCTTCGATCGGTCTTTAGAAACTGTTCGAGAGGCAATGCAACCTTCCGGTCTTTTTCAACGAGGAGAACTTCCCGGGCGCCTCTCGATGCCGCTTCAATCCCCACAGCCCCTGAACCGGCAAAAAGATCCGCAAAAGATCCCATGGAAACAGCATCGCCAAGGCTGTTCAAGAGAGCTTCTCGGACCTTCTGTGTCGTTGGCCTGGTCTTCGGGTCCGGGACAAAAGGAAGGGACATCCCCTTCAAAATACCTGACTGAATCCGGATCATGTGCCACAAAAAAAGGGAGTCCCCTGAGGGACTCCCTTTTCCCTAAATTCGGGATGGACGTTATTAAAGTCCAAGTGCTTTTTTGGTTGCTGCATCCACGCGACCGGTTACATTCATCTTGTGGACCTTCTGGTAATCCATAAGAGCTTTCCGGCTGGCTGGCCCAAAGAAACCATCGGCCTTGATTTTGGCACCCTTGGCGATAAGGGCTTTCTGCACTTTCATCATGTAGGCGGAAGCTTTGCGCTTTCCAGCCTTGACCATGTGGCGACCCATTTTCTTGCCGCTTTTGACAACCTTTCCGGAAGTCTTTTTCACCTCTTTTTTGGTTGCCTTCACATCGGCGCCTGCTGCTGACTTGACATCACCAGCCATACCCTGGACAGGAGCCATCGGAGCGGCAGCCGGATCGGCAAAGGCGGGGGTTCCGACGGTCATGCTCTGAAAGGACAAGGCAAAAATGGCCATACCTGAAATGGCGGCGGTAAAAGCTATTCCGGTTTTGGCTCCAAAAAAACGGCCGAATTTCTTCATGTTCAGACTTACCTCCTGAGAAAACCTCATCATGGATCACTCGATCCCCGGTTATTCCCGCTTTATTGCGGGGAACCGGTAGTTATCCTATCAACACCATGGAGAGTAGTCAAGAAAAATTCGCTTTGAATATCGGGATTTCGTCACACCTTTCTGTAACGCAAATCACAGATTGGCCCCATCCCTCCTGCCGGACGTATGACACGAGGGCTCCCCTTCGACAGGTCAAGAATGGGAGAGATCCTGCTGGCGTTTTTCTCCTCTGAAGAGACGATCCCTCCGAGATCGGGAAAAAGCGACCGGATTTCCTCCATGGAGACAAGCGGAGGAGATCCGGAAATATTGAGACTTGTTCCGGTAATGGGAGTTTTCAGATAAGAGAGAAAAGATCGAAGGACCGGATCCCGGGGAATCCGGAATGCCACGCCTCCGTTTCGGCTCATCCCCAGAGAAACTGCCAGATGTTTGGCCGGAAGGACCAACGTTATAAATGCCGGCCAGGAGTCCACCCAAACCTTGCACCAGGGAGAATGAGGGAGAACTGCGAATGGAAGAATGGCCGACAGGCTCCCGACCATATAGAGAAAAGGTTTTTGAGACGGCCTTCGTTTGATCCGGTGAACATTGGAAAGAAAAAAGCCTTCCTGTGGATCGATCCCGCTCCCGGATGGATTGAACGGGAGGTCCATTGGAGACTCGGCAAGACACCATGAGTCCTCCAGCGGGACAGCCAGAACCTCCCCCCTCCGGAGTGCCTCCCGGATGGACCACCATCCGGAGCGCTCCGATAGAGAGGGATAAACGGCAACACTCACAAAGGTTCATTGCTTTCGGAAAGGGCAATATCCGAACGGTAGTGGCCTCCGGGAAGATGAAGGAGTTCAAGGGCCGAATAGGCCAGGGCCCGGGCAGCTTGGAGAGAGTCCCCTTCCGCCGAAACCGTCAGAACCCTTCCGCCTGAGGAGACAAGATCCGTTTTACCTCCGCCGGGAGCAAGGGATATTCCTGCGGAATAGACACTCACCGATTCCAGCTTCCGGACTTTATCAATCCCGATGATACGACCGCCGGTCACCGGTTTTTCCGGGTATCCGGGAGAGGCCAGAACGACCCCTACCGTTGGCTTTCCCTTAAATGGATGGCTAGTGGGCAAGGATCCCCTGGCGAGACCCTCCATCAGATCGGCAAACCCTTCCCCTACCTGGGGAAGAAGCACCTGAGCCTCCGGATCGCCGAATCTGGCATTGAACTCGAGAACCATAATCCCTGATGCTGTTTTCATCAGACCGGCATAGAGGAAACCCATAAAGGGAGTCCCGTTTTTTTTAAGACCCCATAGGCACCGTTCAATCACCATGCGGGCAGACTCATCATCCTGGGATGTCCATCCCGGGACGGGGGTCAGCGCCCCCATTCCACCGGTGTTCGGGCCGGTGTCCCCGTCTCCGACGCGTTTAAAGTCTCTGGCCGTTGGAAAAGGCAGAAAGCGTTCCCCGTCTGTCATGACAATATAGGAGACCTCTGGACCCGATAGCCCCTTTTCAGCATAGATCCTGCCGACATTCTGCTTTTTGCCTTCCCGGTCAAAATAGCGATCCAGAACCTCATCGAGATCATCTGGATTTTTCATGACCCAGACACCCTTCCCCTGGGCCAGTCCATCCTCTTTCAGGACAAGGGGATATCCCCACTTTCTGACCAGAGTCCGGATCTCTTCAACCGTCGTCACCTCCGAAAACTCGGCGGTCGGGATTCCGGACTGCTTCATGATCTCCTTGGCAAACAGTTTCGACCCCTCAATACGTGCCGCCTCTGAAGTCGGTCCCACAACAGGAATCGATCTTGACTTCAGACAGTCCGCGAGTCCCGCGACCAAAGGCTTTTCAGGACCAATGATGACCACATCCGGCTTTTCGGCAGCGATCCGCTCGGATGCCTCTTTCGGATCGTCGGGGAAGGACGGAAGAAAACCAAGACGACCATCGTCCATACCCGGATTTCCCGGAGAAACAAGAACATCCGCCCCGGAAGAAAGGGAAAGGACATGGGACAAGGCATGTTCCCGTCCCCCCTGCCCGACAACAATAAACTTTTTTGGGGATCTTTTTGACATAGTGTGTTTCACCTTCTTGAAAATGGGCCCCCTGGCCATCTTGAAAGATGGCCGACAGGAGCCCTTTATATGGCCGAATCAGAATGAATCAATGGCGGAAGTGGCGCATCCCGGTCAGAATCATGAACATGCCGTGATCTTTCACCGCCTGGAAAACCTCGGCGTCTCTGATGGAGCCGCCCGGCTGGATGATTCCGGCGACCCCCAGTTTGGCAGCCTCATCGATACCGTCTCTGAACGGAAAAAAGGCATCGGAGGCCAGAATGGTTCCCTGAGTGCTTCGAGTCGCCTTCATTCCCGAAAGACGGACCGAATCGACACGACTCATCTGTCCTGCTCCAATCCCGATGGTCATGCGGTCCTTCACCAGGATAATCGCATTGGACTTCACATGCTTTCCGACAGCAAAGGCAAAAAGGGCATCGGCCACCTGTGCATCGGTCGGCTTGATATCCCCCTCAAACTTTAGATCGGAAAGGGGTGGAGCCACCAGGGTATCCGGCGTCTGGACCAGGAAGGCTCCATCGATGTTTCGAAGATCCAGTCCCCGTTTCGAAGAGGATTCCATTTTCAGGACAAGAAGGCGGATATCCTTCTTCTTCATCAGAATGTCCAGAGCGTCCTTGCTAAATCCGGGAGCGATCACCACTTCAAGGAAAATCTTTGACATCTCCTGGGCCGTTTCCTGATCGACCGGACGATTGGTGGCGACAACACCTCCGAAAGAAGAGACCGGATCGGTATCCCTGGCCTGGATATAAGCTGATAAAAGAGTCTTTCCGAGAGAAACACCGCAGGGATTATTATGCTTGACGATCACGACCGACGGATCAGAAAACTCCGAAACGAGAGACCACGCCGCCTGAGCATCCAGAAAATTGTTGTAGGAAAGCTCTTTTCCATGAAGTTTGGAAGCATTGGCAAAACCGGTCCTTTCCCCGGCCGGAGCATAAAGAGCCGCGGCCTGATGGGGGTTTTCCCCATAGCGCAGAGACTGGATCTTCGTAAGGGACAGGGAAAGTGTCTCCTGAAGCTGCGACTCGGAGGTTTGAGTCTCCTCTCCAGAAAGCAGCCCTTCAAAATACAGCGCAATTCTCCGGTCATATTCCCCGGTGGTGGCAAAGGCCTTCCTGGCGAGATTCCGTCGAATATCCATCCCGATTTCCGGTCCTTTCTCAAGAAGCGGGAGGATCATTTCATAATCGGACGGATCGGTCAGAACCAGGACCGACTCATGATTTTTGGAAGCAGAACGGATCATTGACGGGCCGCCGATATCGATTTGTTCAATCGCTTCCTCTGGTGTGACACCTGGCTTTAAAATCGTCTTCGCAAATGGGTAAAGATTGACGACGACCATATCGATTGGGCGAATCTGATGTTTTTCCATGGCGGACATATGCTCGGGATTGTTCCGGAGTCCAAGAAGCCCCCCATGAATAGCCGGATGAAGCGTCTTGACCCGGCCATCCATCATCTCCGGAAAGTTTGTGACAGAAGAGACGTCGGTGACCTCTACGCCATTTTCCCGAAGGTGTTTGGCGGTGCCCCCCGTGGAGAGAATTTCCATGCCGAGATTCTTGAGACCTTTCGCAAAAGGCACAATCCCCGTCTTGTCAGAAACACTGATCAGTGCCCGTTTATGATTCCAGCTTTTTGTCTGCATCGGTCGTTGACTCCTTCAGGATGGCTAATGTGTGGAAAAATGGCTTTTCATCTTTCAAGAAGCGGACTTTCCCGCTCCGAAAGGGTTTTTGAAAGAGGGGATCAGGTATAGATCCACTTCCAGTATGGGAAGACTGGAAAGAGCTCCTCTTCTCGGGATTTCAAGTGTCTTCAGGTAAACAGGCTCTCCCCACTTTCCGCCGAGTTCCTCGAAAAAATGGCCATGAGGACCATTCTGAACGAGAAGAACGGGTTTTCCCAAAAGTCCTTGCGCTTCATTTGCCGTGATCTCTGTTGTCCGGAAGTGGCGGACCGGGTGAACCTGATAGACTGGTGTTCGGCCATACTCCAGAAATTTCAGCTCCCCTGTGTTGGTGTACCCGTCCGAGATCCATCCCGCCGGCCGATCTCCGGAAGGAAGCGATGCAACGACCTCCCTGATCTCCCTGTCGAGCATCCGGTAGCCGTGGAGTCTCCCGGTCGGATCTCTCTGGGGATTCAGGGGGATGACAGGAACCAACGCCTGAACGGAAACGAGCCCTACCATAAAACACCCGAGACCCACAGAAAACAGTACGAATTTACGGAGACGATCGGTGGCTTCAAGCCATCTGGGAATCAGGGCGCCCAAAATGACAAAAGCACCAAGATAGCCTTCCACAGCCCAGTTCGCCTCCACTTTTCCGTGAAGGGCCGAATAACCGAAGAAAAAAAGGACAGGATAGGAGATCAGCCAAAGATAGAATTCCGGATCGGAGATTTTTCCGGAGACCCATCTCGAGAACCCTCTCCAGCCGGCCGCCAGAACCATGAGAAAAATTCCGGGGGTCAACATCAGAAGCTGTCCGCCCAGATAATCGGGAACGGTCTGCCAAGGTGGCGACTGATGAAGACCCATGCCATGGTGCCACTGAAAAAGATAGGAGGCCCATCCATGATTTTTATTCCACAGAACATCCGGCAGGAAGACCAGAAAGGCAATCCCGACAGAGAGGAGAACGACGGGTGAATAGATCCACTTTCTCCTCTGGGGAAGCAACAGCAGGTACAGTCCGATTTCCGGCAAAAGAAGGATCATCGGATATTTGGCCAAAAGCCCCAACCCGAACAAAAGACCGGAGAAAAGGATGGTCCCCTTCCGGTTTTCCGTAATCCCCCTGTAAAAAGCCAGCGCTGTCCAAAAGTACAGGACGACCTCCGGGGTGTCCGGGGTCATCAGGAATCCTCCTGCCGAAAAGAGGATGGTCACGTTGATGATCACCACCGACCAGAGACCTGCCCAACGGTCTCTCAGAAGGGTTTTTCCTGCCCAATAGAGCATGAAGGCAAGCATGATCGTTGAAATAAGAGGAAAAAACCGGATCGCAAAAATATTGTTCCCGAATAAATCCGTACAGCCCCGTATAATCCAGGCGATCAGGGGCGGATGATCGAAATAGCCCCCCTGGGGAGATAGCGACCATGTCCAGTAATAGGCCTCATCCGGGGCAAGCCCTGTTCCAAGTGAAAGGGCCAGATGGAGAAGAAGGCTTCCCATCGTGACAACAATGGCAATACGCCCGGGATGGCGATTGAAAAACTCTTTCAATGCGCCAGGCCCTTCCGATAGCGCCTTCGAAAATGCAACAGTTTCAAAAGGCTGTCCCGAAGGATTTTTCCATTCAGGGTGGAGACCCCCAGAATGCGGTCTGTGAAGGTGATCGGAACCTCCGAAAAAGAATACCCTTTCTGGTTCAGGACCATCAGGATCTCCTGCAGGACAGAGGGCCCACGACTTTCAAGATCTTCCCATGGAACCGCGGAAAGCGCTTCGCGGGTAAAGAGCCGGAAACCAGAGGTGATGTCGCGGTAAGGAAGATCCAGAACGGCCCGGGCGTAGATATTGGCAAATGTGGTCAAAAGAACCCTGGATGTGGGGCGCCCTACCTGCCGGCCTCCCGGAACGAGCCTTGATCCGATCGCTCCGTCCGTCCCGGCGGCACCGGCCAGAAGGACAGGAAGATCTTCCGGCGCATGTGACCCGTCCGCATCCATCTCCCCGATCAGAGGGAAACCAAGAACAATGGCGGTAACCATCGCCTCGATTCCTGCCGGTCCCCGCCCGCGGTCCAGAAGCCTTTCCAGAAGGTAAACCGGTTCGTTTTTCTCCAGAATATACTGTTCAACGATTCTCGATGTCCCATCGGGAGAGTTATCATCGGCGACCATGACCGCCCCGCCATTGTTGAGCGCCAGAACGCGTTCGATCATGGCGATAATGTTCATGCTCTCGTTGTAGGTCGGAATGATCATGACATAACGAAAATCTCCCGGAGTAAAGCCATTGGGAGAAACCAGCCGGGAATTGGATTTTTCGGAGAGACGGGCCAATAGTCCTGACAAGTCCGGAACAGCACCTTCTTCACCCTTTGAAGAAAGAGAGGTCATAAACTTTTTCCGATCGTTCGAAGATTTTTGGCCGAAGGCATATCCCATTGACGCAATATGGACGCCAGAACCGTCTCCGGACGGATCATTTCCATACAGGACGGGTGGATGTCACAGGACCTTTTGTAGCAAGGAGCGCACTCGATGGGTGTGATGATTTTCTCTCCTCTTCCAAACATTTCGATTTCGGTTGGCTGTGTAGAGCCAAAAAGACTCACAACCCTGGCTCCGACGGAAAGAGCCACATGCATTCCCAATGTGTCTCCGGTCAGAACGACATGGCACATCGACACCAGGGAGGCAAACACTCCAAGGGAGTGGCCGGTTCCCACATCCTTGATAAATGGCCCCTCAAACCGGCGATGGAGTTCGGAGATCCGGTCGGACTCACGGTCCCCACCCAGAAGAAGGACCGTTATGCCGCGCTTTTCCAGCTCCTGAAGAAGGGCTACATAGCCGAGAAGGGTCCAGTCCTTGTTGACGAAAACCCCACCGGCACCGGTATTGATGCCCAGAACTTTTTGCCCCGGTGAAAGCCCTGTCCCCAGGAAAAGACAACGGGCCTTTTCCCGATCGGCCTCCCCGAGATCCAGATGGTAGTCATCAACCGCGGGATCGTAGGGAATATTGACGGCTTCGGCGAGAAGATCCGGGTAGGTTCGCCGATTATGATGGAACTTTAGGTCATTATCCAGACCGAGACGATAATAATAAGACATTTCCTTGTTGAGTGGGTAGACCGCCCCGCAACCATCAACCCCCATGCCCCTCTTGTCCTTCGATCTGGCAATCATGGAAAGAGCAGCGACTTCCGGCTCCTTGTCGAGAGAAAGAACAAGATCAAACTCTTCCACTGACAATCGGGCGATCACCTCGACCGAATAGGGCCACACCCGGTCCACAATGGATTTTGGAACCAGAGAAACCGCACCCGGAGCGGTGATCCAGGTCAGATGGCTGTCTGGGTATTTTCGCTTGATCCCGCCCAAAAGGATCGTCGTTCTCAGGACATCGCCCAGAGCGCCTGTCTTGATGATCAGGATTCTTGTTCCCTGGGGGGAATACTCGGGACACTCCCTGCACTCCCTGTTAAACTTGCAGGGCCTGTCCCCGATGTAATGCCGGCAATCAAGCGCCACCTCAATGGAATGAGCTGTGTCTTTTCCAAAAACGGAAAGCTTCATCAAGGGTTCTCTCCTCTAAAAAGAGCTTTGGTTGGAATCGCCCCAACGGCAATGTTTCATCTGATCGACCCGAAAAAGGGCTCCCCCGATTATTGTTTATAGGGCCAGGGATTTTTTAAAAATTTTCTCATCCGATAAATATAAAAGATCCTTGCCAGATGTCCATTCCTGTAAATCCTAAAAGACGGAAGCTTCGTGATCGACTCGAATGTTCCCGGTGGAAAGTAGGTTCTCGGATCTCTGGGGTACTTGTCCGTGGCCACATAAATCGCATCCATCCCGATAAATTTTTGAGGAGGGTTCCAGAAATCAAACTGGTTCGGATTCGGGGACAGGCATAGAGTCCTGTCAGGAGCGTTTTCATAAAACGCCAGTTCGTCCGCCGTATTGAAACGCTTCGATATAAAAATCATATTCCGGTCTCCACCTGGACCAAGAAGATCTCCCAGATGGTTGGCCAGACGGCGAAACCCGAAAAGGTCGTTGGTGATGTCGACCCATGGCGGCACCGGTTTCCATGATGTCAAGATGGCCAGTGGATGGAACGTCAACCGAATGTCAGGAGCCTCTTTCGGAAGAGGTATCAAAGCGAAAACAACCTGAAGAGGCGCCAGAAGCGTCAGGAATGCCCCCAAAACCATACCCGCCCGAAGCCACGAAATCATGCGGGGAGATCCCCCGTTGTAACGCCAGAAGGAGAGCGCCAGAATGGCCACAAGATAACCCAATGCCGGCCAATGGGGCAAAATGGGATGCAGGATTCCAATGGCGTTGAAAAAGAGAATCGGAACCAGTGAAAAGAGGAAAACAATCCTCCATTTGATCCGGTCGACCGATTCCGGGGCATGCTTGATCTTCCGGTAAAGGAAGACCAGCGAAAGCATCAAGAGAACCCAGAGAATCGGCGACAGATAACCTGCCTGTCCGAAGATCATCTGGTAATAGCGCACATAGTCGAATCCCGAATGGCCAAGCCCATGGGTGAGCTGAAAGAGAAAGGACGCTCCCCCATGGACACTGTTCCAGTAAAAGATCGGCCAAGACACCAAAAGCCCCAGAAAAAGGGAAATCCATGGGCCTTGAGTCCAGAGACTTTTTCTGAGGGAAGGTTCCAAAAACAAGATCAAAAAAGTGATGGCCGGAAGAAGAACCGCATTGTACTTGCTCAAAAGTCCCAGTCCGAACAAAAGCCCCAGAATTAGCCAGTTCGTCAGGATCGACGGTTTCCGGATCGACCATGAAGAGTCCGGCTGCCTCAATGTCACAGCGAGCCTTGGAAAAAATGTGATGGCAATATAGAGATACAAAAGCCAAAAAACAGAGAGTGGATCATCGGGAATCATCAGTGTTGACCCCAGTATTCCAAACAGGGGTATCACGTTCAGCAAGATGATAGAGAGTCGGATGATGCGCCTGTCTTTGGTCACCGACTCAGCGATCAATACAAAAAGGATCGACGAGACCAGAAAACAGACCGGTGCGAAGAAACGCACGGCAAATTCGTTCTGTCCAAAAACGGACATTGCGCCGCGAATCAGAACCCCGATCATCATCGGGTGATCAAAAAAGCTGAAGTCCGGATGAGCCGCGTACATATAGTAATGGGCCTCGTCGTTTCCAAGGTCGAAACGTCCGATCAGAAGCATCCGGAAAATGAACGGCACCAGGATCCAGAGCCATACAACGCGATCGGAGAAAAGCCCCCGGAAACCACCCGGTAGGGTTTTATGGATTTCAGGGTCCAAAAGACGGATCCATTTCTACCCGATGGGGGAAAGGAAAGGAAATCGTCCGACCAGTTTCAGAACAGACCAGGTGACAGCCAAACCCAACAGGGTTCCGATCACCGCGCCACCGATGACATCAAGCGGATAGTGGACCCCGATATACACTCTTGAATAACCGACCGCCGCCGCAAAAAAATAGGCCGGGATGGTGGCTTTAGGATAGATGCGGGAAAGAATCGTGGCTGCGCAAAAGATATTGACCGCATGAGACGAAGGAAAAGACCAGGAATCCGAACACCCCTTCAGCAAATGGTCCGAGACAATCCCATGACATGGCCTTGGGCGAGCCACCAGACTCTTGATTCCAAAGCTGGACAGAGGGTCGCTCACCCCAACTCCCAACAACAGGGAAGTAACCAGACGTCTTCCCCTGTTGCCACAGGTCGTCAGCAAAAACAGGGCTGCGACAACGGCGGCCAACGCAAAGTTTTCCGGCACGGTGATAAACACCATGACGGAATTCAACCAATGGGGGTGAGGACCGAACAAAACGGTATTGTAGAGTGATCGGTCAAGTGATTGCAGAGAATCGATCACTCCTTGCCGCCTTCTTTCCTGTTTCCCGACGGATCTTTTTTGAAACGAAGCTCCTCCCGGAGATCGGAAATGATCCTTTCAAGCGACTCAATCCGCTCAAGATAAGGATCCGGCATATCCTGATGATTCAGAAACTCCTCAGGATAGCCCGCATCAAGGGATCTGACCACACGGCCGGGAATGCCCACAACGGTACAGTTTGATGGAACCGACCTCAATACAACCGCATTGGCTCCAACACGAACACCATCCCCGATACGGATATCTCCCAAAATCTTGGCCCCTGCCCCCACCAAAACGTGGTTGCCCAAGGTCGGATGGCGCTTGTGTCCCCTGTCCTTCCCGTTTCCCCCAAGACTCACACCCTGGAAGAGGGTCACATCACTCCCGATGATCGTTGTCTCTCCAATAACGACACCCATGCCGTGATCGATGAAAAAACCTCTTCCGATCGTGGCTCCCGGATGGATTTCGATTCCGGTCATCCATCGGCTGAAGGCGGACAGAATCCTCGCAAAGAGCCTGAAACCATTTCGATGGATGGGATGGGCCAAGCGGTGGAGAAACAAGGCATGAAAACCCGGATAGGTCAAAAGGACCTCAAGGGAAGATCTTGCGGCGGGATCCCGGTCGAACACGGCGCGAAGATCGTACCGGAGTGTCTCCCAGAACCCGGAACGGGAATGATTTCGGTCGGCCTCCAGGCGGCCGCTGTTTGCCTTGTCACTATCCATCTTCGTATTCTAAGCCAACGGGTCAGACAGGAACAACGGTGACCACAGCCATCGCGACAATTCCCTCTTCCCGTCCGGTAAATCCCATCTTCTCGGTCGTTGTCGCCTTGATGGCCACATCATCCGGCAAAATGCCAAGGATGGGAGCCAGAATCTGTTGCATCGCCGATACATGGGGAGCCATTTTGGGACGTTCAGCAAGAATTGTGATATCCGTCTGATAGGGGACATATCCTTTGCCCCGAACCAGTGAAACGATTTTGGACAAGAAGAACAAACTGTCCATTCCCCGGTAGGCTGGGTCGGAAGGAGGAAAATGTCGTCCGATATCGCCAAGGCCACAAGAACCAAGAAGAGCATCGCACAGGGCATGAACGACAGCATCCGCATCAGAATGGCCCATGAGCCCCCTGTCGAAGGGAATATGAACACCTCCCAAAATCAGTTTTCGCCCTTCGGCAAAAGGATGGACATCCACTCCCTGCCCCACTCTTGGATAACGTTCAGACATTCTTCTTGACTCCTTGTTCATGAGGTTGACGGTCCATCACAAAATACTCTTTCCGACTGTCCCGACCGGATTGTATGTGTTCTTTTTCCAGAACACGTTTTTGCGCCCAGGACAGATCTTCAGGGGTCGTGATTTTGCGGTTGTCTTCCGAACCATAGACAATCCTGACGGAAAATCCCGCCCAGAGGAGGAGTCCCGCCTCATCGGTAAAATCCGGATCACCGGCATCAAGCGCCTTTTGCCGGGCTTCCAGAAAACAGGACAAGGGAGCCCCTTGAGGTGTCTGGGCCCGATAGAGGAGATCTCTTGGAACCAGGGATTCAATTTCGGGAATGGTTTTCCCGGCAGAACCCTCTTCCCTTTGCAAAGCGGCTTGGCTTCTCCAGAGGGTGTCCGCCAGAGGGATCCCCACCGCCATCGGGTGATTCTCCAGAAGCGACTCGATGGCCCGGTCCAGAATTTCCCTGGAGAGAAAAGGCCTGGCGGCATCATGAACAAGTAGGGGAGATTCTTTTTCAGAAAGGTTTTTTAGAAGGTCCATTCCCCGATAGACGGTATCCTGTCGCCTTCGCCCGCCTTCATAGAGAAGAAGGCGGCCAGAAGAAAGATCTTCGGGAAAATAGCGTTCAAGCTCTTCTCTCACCAGTGGGATGCGCTCCCGGGAAAGTCCCATAAGAACATGGCCAACCAAGGGATCGTTTAAAAAGAGATCGAGAGAATACCAGTACATCGGTTTGTCCCCCAACAGCAGAAACTGTTTGGGAACAGCCGTTCCCACCCGAAGTCCGGATCCTCCCGCGGCCATCAATACATGAACGGGCGCTCCTTGCGGATTACTCCTGTCTTTGGTCACCATCGTCCCTGAGCTTTCCAAAAATCATTCTTCCCGCAGAGGTCTGCAAAACCGATGTCACCGAGACTTCCACATTTTTTCCGATCGACTTTCTGGCATTGTCCACAACGATCATCGTCCCGTCGTCCAGATAGGCAATCGCCTGCCCGAATTCTTTCCCTTCCTTCACCAGGTAGATTTTCATCACCTCTCCGGGCAGAACAACCGGCTTGACCGCATTGGCAAGGTCATTGATGTTGAGAACCCTCACGCCCTGCAACTCTGCCACCTTGTTCAGATTCAGGTCGTTTGTGATGATGCGGGCCTTCATCCGGCGCGCCAGCGCTACAAGCTTGGCGTCAACATCCTTGATATGGGGAAAATCCTCGTCGGTGATCTGGATCTTGATCTGGCTCATGGATCGCATCCTGTGCAGGATATCCAGCCCTCGACGACCCCTGGCCCGTTTCAGGCCGTCAGCCGAATCAGCGATGTATTGAAGCTCCTGAATGACAAACTGGGGAAGATAAAAGATTCCTTCCAGAAAATCGGTGGCACAGATATCGGCGATACGCCCGTCGATGATCACACTCGTATCGAGGATCTTCGGAGGAATCGCCCTGTAGCCCTCAAGCCAGAAGGAGAGAATGGATCCGGCATGCTGGAATTCCCTGCCGGCGCGGATCCCGGTAATCAGTCCGAAGTACCCCATGATCAGGCCGATGAAAACATCCATCGGCGCTGTCTGCTCAAGGGACATGTGAAACAGGGTCCCGGTGGAGTATGTGAGAAGACCGCCGGCGATGAGACCTCCATAAAGGCCGACAAGCCCTCCCAAAACAATCCTGAGAGGAAATTTCCCGAAAAGATACTGGACCAGGATGGCGGAGCCGCCGACCGCCATCCCGATCCCAAGCCCGACCGGCCAGGGATCCTCCCTGATGACGGTAAAGACATAGATTCCGGCAACTGCCGTGACGACAAGAAACAGCATCTGGGTAATCATGGAGCGCGTGAGTTTTTTCATATCAGAGGGTTCCGTTCCGGTTTTTTAAAACAATGTCGGCAGATTCCGAACCACCTGCCGGAAGAGGTTCATGGTTGGACGTCCGTTCATTCCATGGCGAGAGGGAGAGTGTCATCAGAAGCATCAGAAGAAGCGACCCGGAGCCGCCCCATATGGGATGGGCGATACCGGCCATCAAAAGGTTGAGCAGGACGCCAACAAACAGGACCTTGCCATAGACAGGGTCAAGATGTCTCTTTTTCTGTCCAACCGCATAAAACCCCCAGAGGACAAGCCATAAAAACATCGAGACAACTCCCAGAGTCCCGTACTCGCCCAGAAGGTTGACAAAAAAATTGTGGCCATGGGAAGCATAGGGAGGAAGGTGGTAGATCTCATGAATATTCTTCATCTGGAAATTATCCGGACCGATCCCCAAAAAGGGATGGGTTTTCCACATGAGAATGGCCCCCTTCCATGTCTCGTATCGGGAAATGAATGATCCGTCATGGCCTGGCGCCAGTGCGGTCTCGACTTCTTTCCTGATGAAAGGAACAAGAAGCAACGCAATAAACACCGCTCCAACAGTCGAGAGTGCCTTAAAGAAAGCTATTTTGGGGCCACGAAGGTAAAACATGCTCACAA
The DNA here is from genome assembly GCF_000284315.1 of Leptospirillum ferrooxidans C2-3. Taxonomy (NCBI): domain Bacteria; kingdom Pseudomonadati; phylum Nitrospirota; class Nitrospiria; order Nitrospirales; family Nitrospiraceae; genus Leptospirillum; species Leptospirillum ferrooxidans. Next base: position 1,428,453 of record NC_017094.1, read on the forward strand.
TCGCTGTGGGCAATGAAATCAAGAAGGCCCGGCTATGGCACAACAAAACGAAAAAAATCATCAAGGGAAATCCCAAAAGGAAAAATGCTTTCGGTAGTCTGAGTTTATCCCGATGAAAAAGGCAGACAACCATCAGAATCAGCGAAAAGGAGAGAAACTGGGCGGTCGAGTTTTTATCGCCAAGGTTCATGATTCCGAGATTATCCTTTTTCTGGATGAGGAGGGTCAAAGTTCCGAGAATCCCTCCGAAGAGAAGACCCCCAAAAAGCGAGAGAATCATCCATCGGACAATATTCAGAGGCTCTCTCCCATAGGTAGCGACCGACCAGAAAAGAAGAAGCCCCGAAAGTGTCATCAAGTCCCCCCAAAACCCCCTCATCGCCTGAAACAAATTAATGGAATTGAGGGCGGACAACAGGGATACGGCTAAAAAAATCCATAGGGGCCAACTCCTCCGGAAAAGCTGACGCCAGAATGACCGATCCGCTTTTTTCATTATCCATGGGATAACCATGACAACGGAGACAGAAAGCGCGATTTCCTTAATGGCCTCGGAAAAACTCAGATTGAACACAAAAAGGCACAGAAAAAAAATCAAAACAGATTCATACCGGGATGATAATACCAGCTGTGAAAACGATTGGATTCTTGAATCGGGCGATTGAAAAACTTTCGGAACACTACCGGATTCAGTCAAGTGATCAGTCCTTGTCTTAATAATATCAAAAACAGGAAATCTCCATTACATCATTTTTCCGGTGATTTTCAATCAAGAGATACGACTGAAGCCAATAAAATGAAAGGATTCCCCTCTTTTTAAGATACCGCTGTTTAGTCTTTCCCGCTCAAAACATCCATCCCCGGGGCCGCCACGATTATATCAAAAGGTCCTTGAAGACCAAAGCAAAAATCATTGGAAAAATGATTGCAATACATTATGGATTCAATTCATCACCCGTCACAAAACAGATCGAACTGGAAACAGATTTCTCATAAAGGAAATCTGTTATGATCAATACCATCTTTTCCCAGATGCGCAATCAGAAAACTGGATGGAATAATGCGGATGAGAGAGTTTTTGACCAGCAATCCCTCTCAGATTCATCCGCCCAATAACCTTCAACCCAAAGATTTTCTTGCTTTCAATAAGGACCCAAGCCGGAATGCCAGAAAAGGAATCAAACACCCACCGGGCTCCTTTTCCATCCCTCCAGGAGAGGGGAAAAAGCCTACAGGACCCCACAGGAATCGAGCTTCTTCGAAAAATCGACAGAAAAACGATCATGCATCCCTTTACGCCTCTTGCCCGGTGGGAAGCGGATCCCTTCTCTCTCATCACGGGTGCCGAGGGCAGCTATCTGATCAATGAAAAGGGCGAGAGGCTACTTGATGGGACAGCATCCCTGTGGGTCAATCTTCTGGGCCACAAAAACCCCGTCATCGATCAGGCTGTCAAGAACCAACTCGAACGCTGGGCCCACTCAACCTTTCTGGGACTCTCCCATGAGCCCGGAATTCTCCTGGCTCAGGAGCTTGTCGATATCGCTCCCAAGGGGTTGACAAGAGTCTTCTTTTCAGACAATGGCTCCACAGCGGTGGAAGCCGCCCTGAAACTTTCCTACCTCTCCCGATCCCGAAAAAATGGAAGCTCTCCCCCATCGCGATTTCTCTCCTTTTCCCGAGGATACCACGGAGATACATTGGGAGCCGTGGGCGTTGGTGGCATCGACCTTTTTCATCAGGAGTTCGGACCACTTCTCACACCATCGATCAAAGTCCCCGCTCCGGACTGCTTTCGATGTCCGGTGGGTCTCCGGAAAGAATCCTGCCATCAGGAATGCTTTGATCTTTTCAAAGCATCCCTCACAACACACAAAGACGAGACGTGCGCCGTGATTTGCGAACCTGCGCTTCAGGCCGCCGGGGGAATGATTGTCTGGCCCCATGGGTATCTCTCAAAGATCCGAGACCTTACCCAAGAGATTGGCATCCCCTTGATTCTTGATGAAGTGGCGACCGGGTTCGGGAGAACGGGAGCCATGTTTGCCTCGGATCTTGAAGATGTTTCTCCGGATTTTTTATGCTTGGGGAAAGGGTTGACCGGGGGATATCTGCCCCTTGCCGCAACGCTGATGACCGAAGAGGTCTACCAAAGGGTCCGGGAGGCCCCAGGGGCTTTTTTTCACGGACACAGTTTCACGGCCAATCCCCTTGGAGCTGCCGCCGCCAGAGCCACACTTTCCCTTCTCAAAGACAACCGGCTCATCGATCAAGTTCATGAAAAAAACGCGATTGCCAGGACGATTTTAAACGATCTCCTCGCCGGCCTTCCGGGAGTCAAAAACTATCGATCCATTGGTCTGATCATCGCAGTCGACCTTTATGATGGGGAGATGCCCACCTCATCTGATAAGATGGATGCACTCAGGCAACTTTGCCATGAACAGGGGATGATCATTCGCCCATTGGGAAATATTGCATACCTCTTTCCTCCCCTCTCGGTTTCCATGGAGGAATGGATGACAATGTGCCGGATTCTTGGAGAGTCCATCGTGACATGTCAAACAAAACACCAGCATTGAAAGGATTTTCATTGAAACCAATATTTCCGCAAACGGCTTTTAAAACACAAGGACTCATCCCTCGGACTATCCGTTTTTCACGAATCATCGCCTTGGGAGCCCTCTTTTCTTTCGGAGCCTTTCTTCCCCTGAAAAAAGCGTATGCATCACCGGATGCCCAGACACTTTCATGGACGCTCAATATTTCCGATCAAAAGGGAAATGCAAAACCGGTTATCCAGACCATCACCTATCACATCACCCCAACCATGATGAGGATCGACCAGACAACCGCCTCCGGATCCCAGATTTTCATCTGGAGAACCGATGCCGGACTGGTCTATGCGATCGACACGGCCAAAAAGACCTATCATCAGGATACTCTCGATCATGTCCTGTCCTATCAGACGATGTCCGATCTTCTCGGAAAACATTCCGGAAAGAATCCGGGAGACAAGGTTCTGGAAAAACCCCACACAGAGACAGTCTCAGGAGTCGCCTGCACCGATGAAAAACTCCTGCACAAATTCAGGGGCGTTGTCGTCGGGATGATCAATGGCGATCAAACCATTGAGATCTGCCGGACTGAGAGCATTCCTGGAATCGATCTTCTGAAATCTTTCCAGAAAAACCTCGTCTTGCTCGACCGGAAAATCGATCCAAAAACCGTCCGGAAAGATGAGGCAACAACCATTTCCCTTCTCGTCCACAAAGAGACCGCCTATAAGGCGGGCTTCATTTCAAGAATGCTCAATGCTATCGGTCTGTACGATCTCTCCAAGGTTCCGGCGACCGAAGTGGAGGACTCCAGAATTTCCAATATCAAGGTCGAAGCAGAAAACACCAGCCAGTTCGACCTGCCAGATGGACTTAAAAGGGTCTTCCTTCCTGCAGGACCCGGACCTCATTGACCAACGAAAAAGTTGGGCGGAAGCCAATCCGCCCGATTTTTCTTCATAACATAACTTCCGGTCCCGCCCTTTTCAGATGGCGACATCCCAGAATGGCCAATCTCTTCCGGAATCTCTTCCCAAAAGGGATCCATATTCCCATTGATCCAACAACCTCCATGGAATGGCAAAAAGGTTTTCGTGCAGGTATTTTATCGGGATGCGACTATCTATACGTGGGAGGAGGAGATGGAACCCTCAACCGGCTTTTGCCGGATCTTCTGGATGCAAACCTTCCGGTCGGGATCCTGCCCATTGGAACAGGCAATCTTTTTTCCAGGTATGTTCTCGGAATCAAAAACCCGACCGACTTGCTGAAGAATCCGGAAAAGTACCCGACCAGATCCTTCGCGCCGGGGATTTCAGATGGGCGTCCCTTTGTATTGATGGTGGGAACGGGACTTGACGGTGAAGCCATTCATCATCAGTCAAGGCGGGGAAAGTATTGGCTGGGAAAATTGTCCTACCCGCTGGAGATGTTTTTGTCTCTTCTGAACACTCCGGTTCCCGAACTATCCGTTGAATATGAAGACACGGAAGGAGTTTTCCATCGAGAAACCGTACTCTGGGCCATTGTGGCGAAATCCCCTTCTTACTTTCCTCCTTTTACCATCAATCCGGGCTGGAATCCCTGGCAAAAGAATCTATCGGTGACATTGATTCGAGGACGATCGAAAATGGATCTCTGGATCGCCTTGACGGGGATCCTCGCCGGGAAAATCCCCTCCAGGCGCATCCTATTCGAAAAAGCACGTTCGGTCGGAATCAGGGGGACAGGGAGAAGTCAGGCCGACGGTGAGGAGATCTCCCTACCGGCTCTCATCACCGTCTCTGACCGGTCTGTCCTTTTTTCGATCCATCCCAAAACGGCTTCCTCATAACATCACGGCAAGGTCCAACCACCATGAATCTTACTTTGGATTTTCCATCATGTCGGGAAGATACATCGGAGCGCGTCTTACCCAATCGATCATAAAATCAATCGCTGCTGTCAGATCCTCCTCTGTCAGATCAGGGTAACACTCCGTCGTTATACGCTCAGGGGTATATCCTTTTTTAAAAAGCTCCAGAAAAACCGTAACGGGAATTTGTGTCCCGGCGATGCAGGGGAGTCCCCGGGCGATTCTCGGGTTCATCCGTATTTGTTTCGCCATATTCAATCTCCTTCAAGATAAAACATCGTTTATCCAGACACCGGCCTAAAGACACCCTACATTGGGTGTCATGAGAGAAAGGGATCGGCCAGCCCACCCTTGGAAGCATAGGGATTTTGAGCAATCTTTCCCTCTTTTAACAACAAGATGGCATTTCGGTAAATCATTTCGGTCCGGATATTGCAGGCTTCGATGGAAAACGCTCTCTCCACATAATTGCATGGATCCTCTTTCTTGAATACCTGGCGACCGGAAACAGACAACAGTGATGACACCTTTTGAGCAAGAGAGACAGGATCTTTTGGAGTCACCAGATGAATCCCGGGCAAAACATTTCCCATCTCCGGCAATCCCCCGACCCGGAAAGCAACCACTTCTTTTTTTGCCGAAATCGCCTCAAGCACCACCAGCGGAAAGGAATCCCTCACAGATGGAAGGAGAACCAGATCGGCAATGGCCAGATAGGGTCCCGGATCCTGCGAACCCATAAAATGAAGTCTTGCAAAACCGGACTCGCCCAATAGCCGACGGGCCCGATCCCGGACCTCTTCGAAAAGCGGCCCTATACCCAAAAAAACCATATGAAGGTCTTGGAATCGACGAAAAAGAATGACCAGCGCATCCAGCATCAGATGATGGCCTTTATCCCTTTGGAAAATGCCGATCTGCAGGAGAATCTTTTTCCCGACAAGTTTCTGGGCCAAATCGAGATTATGGCCCAAAACCGTGATTTCTTTCGCTTCCTTTTTTTCCTTGATGGCGATTCCCCGTGGAATGGTCACAACATGCCAGAAAGGAAGATTCTTTTCCAGAAAAAAAATCCTCAGGGCCTCGCTGACCACAACCAGACGATCACAAAACTGGCGAAAGGGGATCATGCTTTTGGGCACATTCAAAAGATGTCTCTGACGAATGATAAGGGGACGATTATTTCCAAGCGATGCCGCACTGACATACCCCAGAAAAGAATCGATATAGCTTGTCGTCACGAGAACATCGATTTTTTCACGAATCAGGTATTGGCGAAGATTGGAGAACGACTCGAGATCAAAGTTGCTTTTCATCGAAAACCCGACCGTCTCGGTCCGAGATCTGGCCTCCTCAAAAAAAGGCGTTCCGGGACGGGCACCGATCACATAACGGTGGCCTCGGGAGTTCATCCCTTTGGCTTCTGCGATATGATCCCTCTCCTGCCCTCCATAACCGGTGGTGCAGTCGAGATGGAGTATATTCAAAGGTGCCGCTGTCGGTTCGCTGTACGATACATTCATCCGGTAATCCGTGTCAGAAGGGTCCATGAAAGAAAACGGGGAAGAAACATCCTTCCTGAAACAGGCCTGCAAGGCAGAAGCATCGAGGAGACCACCGGGGCAAGCGAACGTCTTGTGACGGATCTCCCCCAGGAATACCCTGCACTTCTCACAAGGGTGGGCGTTTCCTCCCTGTAGGCCCCAAAAGGATAGCAAAAGGAGCGGACAGGAACTCCCAGAAGCTCTTCAAGGTCGCTCTTGGAGTGGACGATCTCATCCCGGGCATCCGTTGATGAGAGCCGGGAAAGATCGACATGGGTTCTGGTGTGACTGCCGATTTCCAAGCCCAAGGAGGAAAGCTCCCTCATTTGAGGCGCATCCAAAAGAGGATGTCCTTTCCATATGGGATCCTCGGTCCAGTCGGAAATCCCGCCGATCTTTCCGGAGAGACAAAAAATGGTTGCCAGAAAACCAAACTCCTGGAGAATCGGCATCGCATATCGGTAGTTGTCCTGGTATCCATCGTCAAAGGTGATTGCGACGATCTTTTTGCCAGTGACCGGATCCGTATGGCCATTTTTCATTGCAAAATCAAGCGTCGTTCCCTGAAATCCAGCCTGTTTCAAAATGGAAAGCTGGCTTCGAAATTGATCCGGCGTCACTCCAGCGTGAGGAGAGAGGTCCGGATCAACCCGGTGATAGTAAAGAATCGGAGGAACAAACTTCCCTTCTTCCGTTTTCAAGATAACGAAACCTCTTTCAAATGTTTTTCCCGAAGCTTCAGTTGCCTTGAAAGCCCTTCGATCACCTGATTGACTTCAATCCGGCGAAGGCAGTTATCCACCCCCTGGGAACAACCTTCATGGCTGCAGGGAGAACACGCGGGAGGATCGTAAAGGGTCAGAAGTCGCCCCGTTGACACAGGCCCCCACACTGCGGGAGTCGTTGAGCCAAACAGTCCGACTCCATACAGACCTGCTGCATCCGCCAGATGAAGCGGACCGCTGTCGTTTCCCAGAAACAGTGTCGATGATTCCATCAGTGCGTGTATAAAAGGAATCGATTCCTGAACGATCAGGAATCGGGTTTCCGGCTGAAAGCCGCTGGTAACGGAGAGAATCAACGTTTGATCTTCCCTTGTACCGATAATGACAACGACGCCTTTATGAACCTTGCTCCACCAGTTTCCGACCTGGGCCAATCTGTCTGGAGGCCACCTTTTGTACCACTCGCGCCCTCCGGGATGGATCAGCAAAATGGGAGTCTCCTGATCCAGCCTGTTTTCTTTTCTCCAAGTCTCTATTTCCATACGGGAAGACGCGGAGGAAGAGACAAGAGGGTCGGACGTGGCTGAAAGATGGACTCCGATCTTTCGAAGAGAGGACTCATACTGATTCATGACCGGGTCGGGACCATGGTTGAAGTCGACTGGAACATAAATGGAGTTTTGGGAAGAAGGCCTTTCATCCTTTTTCCAGCCACAAGAAAGCTTTCGGGAGGCATCTGCCAGCCTTGAAAAGAGTCGGCTTCTATCAGAGACGGTCCAGTCAACCCACAAATCCCATTTCCGTTCGCGGGCAAGTCTGACCATGTCATAAGAGCTTTTCAGTTTCCCCCAAAAAGATCGGTTGTCAAAGACAACCACCCTGATCCCGGAAAGGTTCTTGAGGGGATACTCCGTCCCTCGATTGACAACGACCGTCAGGAAAATTCCCGGATAGGCAAGAAGAAGTTTTCTTAACGTTGGAACGAGAAGAAGGCTATCCCCCAGATAACGCATCCTCAGGATCACCATGCTGTCCATCAGAGTGGATTTTCCAATTCGTCCCATGCACAAAGAACAGAGTTTACGTCTATGGATTTCATGCACTGATTGTCGGGACAGAGCGAGGAAAAGCTCTGGCACGGACTGCAGGCCAAACCTTTCCGGACCATTCCCCCGGAGAATGGTCGATAACTCACATGATCTCCGGGTCCAAAAAGGACAAGCGCCTTTTTTCCGATGGACTGGGTCAGGTGAAGAGGGCCGGAATCATTGCCGATCGCACCGGTCGACAAGGAAATGATTCCCTTTAAGGTATTCAGGTCATTCTGAACGATTCCCCTGAATCGGGAAAGATAAACTCCAGGCAAAGCACCCAGTCCCCGAACGACGGATCCCACAGCATCGGAATCATTCTTTCCACCCAGAACCAGCAAGGGAAACCCCTTTCGCAAAAGTTCGAAGCCCAATTCGACATATCGGTCTGCCGGCCAGTTTTTTGTGGGGGATCCCGATCCCGGGAAAAGGATCATGAATTCTCCAGCGTATTTTTCTCCAAAGCTTCCAAGAAGACTCCGGGCAGACAAATCATTCTCCGGGGTCACGACAAATCTGGGGAGATTGCGTTGGGTTTTAAAACCGAGACGACTCATGACATGAAGGATCTGATCCGTCAGATGGGTCAATTGATTGGGAACGACAATCTGATCCGTATAGACAACGTGGTCGATCAAGAGATTTTTGTGGTCGGCCGTACCAACCCTTCTTCCCGCTCCGCTTGCGAACACCAAGGATCTCGAACGGGGCCCACGGGAGAAAAGGTCAACAGCCACATCGTACGATGCGCTCCGGATCTCCCGAAGAAAAGATCCGTATCGCTTGTAATAGTCAAAAGACGATTCATTTTTCTCTTGATTGCGCCTGGGGAGTGAAAGCACCCGCGTCAAATCCGGCTCTTCATCGAAGAGCGAAGAATACGCCGCTTCCATGACATAGTCGATGCGAGCATCGGGACAGGAGTCCCTGACAGCGGAAATGGCCGGCTGTGTCAGGACCATATCACCAAATGCCCGCAAGCCGACCAACAGAACGTTCTTTTTTTTGGTATTCTCCAACCTGCTCAACAAAGGGGGGGTGATCACGGAGAAGAATGGTCACCCTTCGCATGAGCTTCTTCAATCAGCATGATGGGAATATCTTCCCTGATCGGATAGACCAGCTGGCAACTCTCGCAGACAAGCCCGGGCGGAGAGGTTTCCTCAATCAAATCCCCCTTGCACTTGGGGCAGACGAGAATGGACTTTAAAAACGGGTCAAGAGCCATGATGTTCCTTTCGACTTCAAACAAGAGTGAATTTCTGTCGCCCCAATTTTCACATTTGGGCAAGTCTAAAAACCTACTCCAGCAATTCGGTATCTGACAGAAAGAGGTTGACCGCCTCCTCGAAGGAGGATACTCGAAAGGCGAGATCATCCCTCTTTCCTGCTTCTTGGGGAAGTATCCAGAAATTATGACATCCCAAAGACTTCCCCGCAAGAACATCCCCTTCTGAATCCCCCACCATCATCGAAGATCCGGGATCCCCATGAAAAACTTCCAAAGCCTCTTCCAGCATTCCCGGAAGAGGCTTCCTGCAACCACAAGAGACCCGGTAACGATCCACGGAAGCCTCCCTGAAATGGGGGCAATAGAAGAATCCATCGAGATGAGCTCCTTCTTTTTTGAGGATTCCGTTCATATAAGAGTGTGTTTCCCGGACAAAATCCTCTCCAAAATATCCTCTGGCCACTCCGGACTGATTGGTGACCACCACAACCGGAATCTTCAAGGAATTGAGCCTTCTGATGGATGAAAGAACCCCCGGAAGAAATTCAACATCGGACAGTTTTGACAAGTATGGAATATGCCGGATCAGGGTGCCATCCCTGTCGGCAAGAACGATGGGCCTTTTTTTCAAGTGTTCATGACCTCACTTCCTGAACTCTCCAATTCTGATGGTGTCGCTCCCTGTTCTTTTTGCATCCGGATTCTCCGCAGATCCTCAAAAATGGGACCATGTGCAATTTCCCAAGTCAGACCGGTCATGCACCTGTGATCGATGGGACATTCCCGGAGAAGGCACGGAGCACAAGTCACATGATGGCTCAGAACTCGTATTTTTCCACCCAATGGCCCTGTCGCTACAGGGTCGGTGGGACCAAAAAATACAGTACCGGGTAGACCAAGAGCCGCACCCATATGCATCATTCCCGAATCGTTTGTCAAAAGATAATCACATCCGGATAGGATCGCAAGACTATCTGAAAGAGCGGTTTTTCCCTGAAGAGCCACGACCTTCTCTTTCGGAAGCGCCTGTTCGAGCACATCCGCTTTTTCACGATCCTTCCCCCCGGAAAAAAGGATGATCCGAATACTGGGATAATCGATCAGCAAACGGGAAAGAAGGGAGATGAAATAGGAGGATGGCCAGGTCTTGGCGCTTCCAAAAAAAGCACCGGGATTGACCGCAAGAAGAATCTCTCGACCATCAAGAGCTCCCAAATGGCGAGCCATCGCATCCCTTCTGCGGGAATCCGGGACAACAAGCTTCGGAGGGTTAAAGGAGAGGTCGTGAAAAACAGACTGCACCATCTCCTGATAGTAAGTAACCTGATGGAAATGATGGTTGGCCCATGCAGGATAATTCAGCCGGCGGCTGAGAAAAAAAGATCTCCCCTCATGGGCGTAGCCGATTCTCTCCTTGCAGGGAATTCTCCAGAGTTCATAGGCGGAGCGAAACGAAAGGGGAAAACAAAACCCCAAATCAAAAAAAATCTTCGATGAAATATTGGTGGGGTTATAGGACACCACATCCGAGAATTCGGACAAGAGAGCTGTAATGGGTTCCGGACCCATTACAGAGATTTGAACATTCTGATAGCGTGATCGTATCGCCTGGATGGAGGATAGGGAAACAATTGCATCCCCTATCCAGTTGGGGATTCTTACAATGATCCGAGTTGGTAACACAGATGTCAAAGCCCCCTCAGATCCGAAAGTCGGATTTTAAGCAAAAAAGTCGATCCTAAAAAACTGGGAATCTTCCAATTGCCCGTAACTCACTATTTACATTGAATCTTTTGATGTTTCCATACAATAAAAATCGATAAGCTATCTGTCCAGAGAAAATAAATTTGAAACCCAAGCATCATCAACATATTCCGGAAGAACTGCATCAATCGGACCTTTTATGCCAAATGCTCTGGGATAGAAACTCCTGATAAAGCGGCTTCGGAGAAAAGCCTCCCAGCTCTGAAGATCAGAAGGGTTCAAAGCCAGCGACTTTTGGATCAGCTCTTTTCCATAGCGTTCACCATTTTGGTATGCAAGCATCTTGATCCCGGTCTCTCTGAGCCATCTTGACTTGAGTTTTAAAAAAGCGGATCTGGAATCTGGATTGTCTTTCAGATAATACTTTTCTTTCAGAATGGAAAAGAATACATCGTGTTTTAAAATCAGTCCAAAATCGAATATTCTCCGAATACTATCCGCTTTAGGGTGTACCCGATATTCGACCAATGACTGCGGGACGATAACCACCCTGCCCTTTTCATACATCCTGAAAGAAAAGTCTGTATCTTCGAGCCAAAATGGGTCGAACCTTGAGTCAAACATACCGGCCTTCTGTATCGCTGAAGCCCTGATCAAGAATGTTGATGTCTGCGGCTCGTAAAATGGGTCTCGCTGCCATCTCTCCGTTTTTCCAAACAGTATGGAAGCCCATCTCGGAATCTGCGGAGCAGAGTCTTTCCCGATCACTTCACCATCAGGGGATATTTCATCCTTCCAGGATCCCACCAGCGTAATATCAGGATCCTGTCGAATAGCTGAAAGCTGTAAAGAGAGTCTATCCGGCTTCATTCTGTCATCACTGTCAAGGAAAGCGATGAATTCTCCGCGGCTGGCAAGGATCCCTTTATTTCGAGCGGATACCGCTCCTGGAATAGGTTCCGTAACAATACGGACCCTATCCGGATGTTTGAGGTGCCATTTTTCAGCTACCGACAAAACACCCGGCAAGGCATGATTATTGACAAGAACAATTTCATAATCATGCTCTTTTTGCTGGAAAACAGATAAAAGTGCTTCATCAAGTTCCAATTCATACCGGGTCATTGGAATGACAACAGAGACTAGTGGAGTCATCATTTCCTTAAGGCAAATAAAAAATCTATCTTTTTACCAAAAAACCATTCATGCATTTTTGCATCCATTACAGAAATTGGGAAAATAATGAATCCAAGGAAGAGCCCTTATTCCAAAAAAGACAATATCACTACATGGAGATAATTTCCTTCAAATCGCTCTTCCAGGAATAGAGCCAGGTTTTCATTTTGAGGATCCTTTTTTTTGTCTTTTGGGAAAGACTTCTTTTGCTGCCAGGAACCTGATCCTTGAAGGGCCATAGATCGATGATATCCGATCTGCTCCACTTTTCCTCAAGCTTTAAATGCGGTGGATGGGAACAGACAACAGGTAATCTCTTGGAGCTGGCATCCGTTGCCCGAATGAAGTGATGAACAAAAGAGCTTCCCAAGATCATTGGACTTTGATCAAACCTCCCTTCTCTCTTCAATTTTTCGATCTGGAGGTAAAGGTCCCAGTCGGCAGACTGGATCCTCGGATCGAGTCCTCCGAGTTGCTCAAAAACAGTCCGGGAGATCAAATGACAATGGCCCATAATCCCCTGAAATGATATGTCCTCATATTTTTTTTGAATCTTGCTTGAAATATCATTGAAGTCGCCGTACATGATGGATATTTTTTTTTCGAGATTTTCTCTTTGGTTTCGATCCCATATTCGCCTGTTTACATATCTCCAACGGTAATAGAGAACATCTTCCAGTTTTTTGTCTGGAAAATGCTCAAGACCGGCCGGGCTGACAACAGGAACTCTGTCTTCCATTAGCGACCGCACAAGAGGCTTGTCCCAACCTGGGGCAACAATAATATCATTGTTCAAAAGACCGATAATAGGCGCACTTCCAGCCATGGCCCCCTGATTGATTGACACGGGATAACACTGATTTCCGGGATTTCTGATCACAAGAATATGATGTCCGGCCTTCTGCTGTTCCTCAAAAAAAGCGGCCGACTGATCCTGGGAAAAGTTATCCACAACGATAAGACGAAAAGAGTGATGGGTATTTTTTGCAAGGTAATGAAAAAACAGCCGGTTCAGTTCAAGGTGGCCATGAATGGGGACGACAAGATCCATTAAAGGTTCAGGCGCTGTGAGTCTTCCCTCTGTCATCCCTTGAACCCATGTCTTAAAACATAGCGATAAAAATCTGGATTAAGCCAACGGTTCTTTCTAGGGGGAAAGGCAGGAAACTGGCTGATACGCTCTTTCATGACCGCAGGATGCGTTCCGTCAAAGTCTTTCAAGATAAAATAACGCTCGGGGATAAACTTTTTTGAGGCCAAAACTTCCTTATCTCCGACATTGGGCGTGCCTTCCCAGTAATATTCAACCTGTGTTTTGACTTTTTCTCGCAAAAGCTCGGGACTTTTGACCCAACCGTAATGATAAATATGCCCTTCGGCATATTCCCATAAGTGCCTTTCTTTTTTTCCGATATAGAGATTGTCGCTGGCTCTGGCAAACCCGACCGCATCACCCACCGAAATCACAGATCCCCCCGGGCGAACAATTCTCATGGCCCTTCTGTATGCCCAAGGATCAATCGATTGATAGTCTCCCAGAAAATGCTTGTACCTCGACATCAGACCAAGAATAGTCTTTTTATCCTTATATTGGGCCATCGATCTCAGCAAACCTTCATAATCTTTTTCATGCAAGACCTCATCTGCCTGAAGATAAAATGCCCAGTCGGCATCCTTTCGGCAATGCTCAAGAGCGATATTGGTTTGCTGTGCATAGATAAGTCCGTCTTTTCTCATTGCCTGATCCCAGACGGACTCAATCACCTTTATCTTGGGGTCTCTAATGGAACGGATCTGCTCCAGTGTGTTGTCTTCTGAATCCCCAACGTTGATCACCATTTCATCGACGATCGGAAGGATCGATCGAATGGACTCAAGAAAGGGATAGTCTAGCTTTGAAACATTTCTGCAAAAGGTAAATCCGGAAACAATCATTTTTCTCACTTTCATCCTTTTGGGTTCAGATTCCAAGGGCAATCAATCCCTCTTGATATAAAAAGCCCAGTAAGACTTCACAAGCCATCTGAACGATCTCAATCCCGGATTGGCCCGAAAAGCAACCCAAGCCGCTTCAAGCGCATCCTTTTTATACCCCAGAGACGACATGGACTTAACGATTCCGACAAGATCCTGCGGCTTTCCCCAAGACTCAAAACTATACCATTTCAGATATTGGTCGATAGAGTTGATCTTAAGGATGGTTCCGCCCCAAGGAAGAGTGAAAGGAACCGAAACCGATTTGATTTTTGAGACGAAAGGAGCAAAGCAGATCACTGCTCTCTTGAGGGATACACTGAATGAAAGAGGCCTGTATCCCATTCTCTCTATCCAATAGAAAATCCCGTCCATCCTCCAATTGATCCTTGGAGACAAATCCTGGACATCACTACAGGATTTGTCCTCTGACGGAATTTCATAGAACACCTCGACTGTTTCAATGTCTGAACTGTCTTTTAGTCTTTTCTCCCAGGAAATCAAGGAGATGATCGAAGACAAGTCAGACCCGGCTTCAAGGCTGACATGAGTGGTTTTTCCAGTGACCGCCTCCTTGTCATCCACCGAATTCGCTCTTGAGGATAGAGAGAGATTGACATTATCCCCATTCGGTGTTGTTAGGGAGGTGCCGCAGACGCACATAAAATCGATGACTTCTGCAGAGCACTTTTGAATATATTGCATTCTGGAACGGCATCCAGGACAAAGAGGAATCACAGAGGAAAGATGATCTCTATTTGTCCATATAAAAGATATGGATGCAAAAACCGATTCTGGCTCCGGAATCCGTTTATCAAGAAAAAACGACTCAACATTATAGAGAAAAAATGGCGAACAGGCCCTTACTTCAAAGGGCATCACCTTTTTTTCAATAAATAGTTCAAGCGATGGCAGATCCAGCGCCGCTGCCATATGGCTGAGTCCCGAATCAAGCCCAAGATAGACTCCGGAGCGGGACAGTAGAGCGGCTATTTGCGAAAGAGAAAGATCGTAGGCGCACAAGGCCCCTTCATTTTCAAACGTTCCCATCTCCGGATAAGCAATCACAAGAGATCGAATTCCCAGTTTCCGGTATAGGAGATCGATCGTTATCGAGAAGAAATCTTTAGGCCATCGCTTGTTTTCCCATGTATAAGGGGCGATGACCGCATAGCTCCCAGATTGAAGTCCATTTCTTTTGAGAAATTCATCTGCCCATAAGAGATCTGATTTTTTCATTGGCACAAAAGGGCGAAGGTGTTTTCCGAGAGATAATCCTACCGTTCGAAGGGTGGCCTGTATTGTTGCCTCTCCTCTGGCATGCCGATCAGGCATCGGAAAGTGGTCATATCCCAGAAAGGAAGAAGCTGGCGCAGCATCCATCTCTTTTCTGATCTCAGAGTGAGCCAGAGCATAAGGATCATTGGTCCCTTCCTTTGAGCGGACCTCCAACGCCTTTGGAAACCACCTGATTTCAACTCCGTCCATTCTCCGGACAAGTTCTTCCCAGCGTAAATCAGCGTAAACAATCAAAGAAGCTTTTTGAAAACGAAGACGAATTTCAAAAATAGCCCTGAATCCGTTCAGATGATCCCCTAGTCCCTGTCCCAGAACAAAAAATATCTTTCCAGAAAAGTCAGGAGAAAAATCATGGATATGAAAAAGCGGAAAGCCATCCCAGAATAAACCATGCTCTGGAATCATGGGAGAGATTGGAGAGTGGGAGACATTCATTTAATCTTCAGATTTCCAGAACATGGAAAAGCATCAGGAAGACGGTCTTCAGGAATCACTCTACAATGGTAGGTTTCCCCCGATCTCCCCCCTTCTGAAACAATCATGAATCGACACCGTCCCTGTCGGTTAAAGGAATATTGACTTTGTAAAGCATCAGATATTTTATAAAAACATGATAGCTATAAAGAACGGCTAGAACAAATCCCAAAAAACCATCCAGAAAACCCATTTTCAAAATATACATTTTCAAAAACATTGCAGGCGGATGAAAAAGAACTCCCATCAGGGAAGGCCCCCTGGTGGAAGATCTCTCCTTGGCCCAAAGTCTCGCATAGGCCAGATTTTTTGTGACAAATCTCTCGATGGTCGGATGTGTATCATGAAGAAGGAGCCCATGAAGTCTCATGGTCTGTCCGGAAACGACAATCGATTCATGGACCGCCCGGCCATCCAATCCCCCCGATTCTTTCCGGAAGACACGCAACAGCCAATCCGGAGACCATCCGGAATGATGGATTGGGGTTCCCAGAAAAAAATTCAGTCGATTGAGATAGAATCCGTTGATGGACCTGATTGTTTCCGGATGGATCAAGTATTGAAGGATTTCCGCTTTGAGCTCCGGAGTCACCCTCTCATCGGCATCAATCACCATCACCCATGAAGATGAGGCCTTCTCGATGGAGCGTGTCTTCTGACGGGTAAAATCATCAAAAGGATGCTGAAAGACTTTTGCACCAAAATCTTTGGCGATCTCGCATGTCCGATCGGTGCTCCCAGAATCCACGACAATGATTTCATCCGCAAGCCCGATTAAAGAATCCAGACAACGTTTGAGGTTTTGTTCCTCGTTCTTAGTGATCAGGCAAACCGAAAGACGTTCTTTTTCAAAAGAAGCGTTATCATCCTCATTCACAGAAGGACCTACAGAATTCAAAGGAATCATTTTCACTTTTTTTCAAGGTATACATGATCTTTATTACCGTATTTGATCCTTATTTATGGCTAATCATGAGCATTCCAGAACAACTCAAGAAATTAAAAATCACAGAAGATTCTTACGAAATCCAATCGGGACGATCGATAGAACTAATGCCTAAAAAAATAAACAATCCTAGCCACTATACAATGAATGTAATGACCAGATTATCCTATGCTTTCTTTTCTCAAGATGATTACTTCCCAAGATTGAGTCCATATAATGCTGTAAATTCGAAGTTGGCTTGAAATTGAAAAAGGCCACTGTCTTCCCCGAGAATGGGTGTTGTCCAAACAACCTATTCTCAACAAGGAGGAAGAACAATGGCCAATATTGACGTTACCCTGAATCCGGATCTTTTGACAAATCTTTTGTCCGATAGTGGCGAAGGAATGAAAAAACTGGTCGAATCGGTCTTGAATCAGGTTCTGGAAGCCCAGATGGTTGACCACCTGGGAGCAGATCGGCATGAACGATCGAGCGATCGGACGGGATATCGAAACGGGTATCGGGAACGGCAACTGACGACCCGGGTGGGAACGCTGATCCTTCGGGTTCCCCAAACCCGGGACGGAAATTTCTCGACCGATCTGTTCCGTCGCTACCAGCGTTCCGAACAAGCTCTGGTTCTGGCTCTGATGGAGATGGTGGTCCAGGGGGTCTCGACCCGCAAAGTCACGCATATCACGGAAGAGTTGTGCGGCGCGACATTTTCGAAGTCCACGGTGAGTTCTTTGGCCACGGGGCTTTCGGCCCGGGTTAACCATTGGCGAAACCGTCGTCTGAATGGTCTGTATCCCTTTCTTCTGCTGGATGCCCTGGTGATCCATGTCCGAAAGGATGAGAGCGTGGTGCCGGTCGCCGCATTGATTGCGACCGGCATCTCGGAAGATGGACAGCGGGAGATCCTGGGACTGACGTTGGGAGACAGCGAGAACGAAGCTTCCTGGGACGACATGCTGCGGGATCTCAAGAGCCGGGGACTGTCTGGGGTGGATCTGGTGGTCTCCGATGACCACAAAGGGCTGAAAAAAGCCGTTCAGAGACATTTTCAAGGGGTTCGATGGCAACGATGCCAGGTCCATTTTCTCCGCAACCTTCTGGGTCATGCCCCGGCCTCCCAACGAGGGCCTCTGGCGCTGGCCCTGGGACGGCTGTTTCGGGCCGATACCAAAGAAGAAGCCCGAGCGATCAAGAACGAAATTTTGGAGACTTTTGAGAAGAAGGCCCCCAAGTCGATGGATTGTCTCGAAGAAGGATTTGAGGAATCGCTCACGATTTTGTCCTTTCCCCGGAAATATCGTGTCAGGCTCAGAAGCACGAACTCCCAGGAGAGACTGAATGAAGAGGTCCGGAGACGGGAACGGGTGATCCGGATCTTCCCCAACGAAGACTCGGCCATCCGACTCATTGGAGCCCTTCTTTCGGAATTCCACGAACAATGGAGCACGGGAAAGAAGTATTTCGACATGGCCGAATATTGGGAGTGGAAGAAACAGGAACCTTTCAAAACGCCCTCTCTTCTTTCGGTGGTCGAATGATCAATTTATTCCATTTCTCGGGAAGACAATTTACAGCACTTTTAGGACTTGACCCTTCCCAATATACAGGATAAAAACTCTAATAGTGAGGGATTTCTCAATAAAGTTTGGACTAGACATACTGGAGTTCTTGATCTATACGGAAGATTAATCAATCTTCGACACCTCCATAAATGCAAGCCTTAAAAATTTATTTTTCTATAATCAAAATCAGTTCAGTCGAAAAAACTCTTTCTTCATCAGATAATCAATGTCTTCCTGCAAAAGGCGTTTTGGCTCTCCATTTTTTACTTTCTTTTTTTGAGAAAAGCTCCGAAGATAAACCTTCCAATTTTTGTAATCAAAGGGTTTTTCTTTTATTGCTTCTATTATCAGACGCTGAGCAATTTTTTTTCCATTTTCGTACAAAATAAACCCGGTAGCCTGCTCCATCAACCACTGGGAGCGAATCGTGCTGAATCCCTTTTCATCAATCTTTACCGTCTTATTATCTGATAGTTTTTCTTTAAGGATATTAAAAAATAAATCGAGCTTGTTAATGACATGAAGTGAGGTTGCTTGTGCTTCTTTGATGTCATTATAGAATACTGACGGCATTCTTACTCGAACCAGACTCTCAGGGATGCACGCCAATCTCCCTGCAAGAAACATTTTAAAGTTGAAATCATCATCTTTGATGAGCCTTGGATTAAAGGCCTCATTAAACAAACATTCCTACTGATACGGAAGTATTTTTTTCAAAAAACCAAGTTGAAGGGTGAGACCCAAAAATTTTGTCTATTTTAAGGGAGGACATCCAAAAGTTTTTATCGATTCCTCCGGGATTCAATAGAGTCTTATTCTCCCAATCAACTCGGTCAAAGTAAGAGGAAAGCAGTAAAAATCCATCTTTTTCCTCTTCAAAATATTTCAACTATTTTTCGAGACGATTGGGGAGCATCATGTCATCTCCCTCAAGCATGGCGATATAATGGCCACGGCTCTCAAGAATTCCCTTATTTCTTGCGCTTGGAACTCCTTGAACCGATTGATCGACAATACGGATCAGATCAGGATACTCACTCGCATACTTTCTCATGATTGAAAGAGATACATCATCTGCATTATTGTTGACAATGACGATTTAAAAATCTCTAAATGTTTGTACTAAAACAGATTCTATTGTTTCTGACAGAATCTCTCCCTCTCTATAAACAGAAATAACAACAGAAACTAAAGGTTTAGACATTGCTGACCTTTCATGAGAAATTCAGTAAAGATGTCTTCATCACCCAACTGAAAGAGTTTATGGTTAAATGAAAACAGATAAACTCACCCTGATTTTAAAATCCTGAATCAATCGAGTTAAGAAATAATTGAAAAAAGAATACCTTACATTTATAAACGGATATTGCTCAAAAAACCTTTAGAGTAATATCCGGCTTACAGGATCCTGATCAAAATATCTTATCTGCTCACTGTTAAAATCAGGAGCATCTCCGAGTCGAAGCCTCCGAGCTAAAAAACCTTCCAGACCATTGATCTACACTTCCCGCAGACACCCCATGCTCTGCTTCGAATCGGAAATCGCTTAAGCATATAATGAGTCCAAATATAGAGCTTGGATAAAGCTTTTTTTACTCTTAAAAATATTTTAAATAAAGAAAAGAAAGGTCCGATCAATCATAAATCAAGACTCAAATCATCCCAAAAGAAAATCATCTCCAATATTTTACCAGATTTTGCTATTAATCTTTTAGAATCAGAACATAGAACTCAGTTGATTTGATCATTCCTGATTATCTCATAGCTTTTTCGGATCTAATGTTGAGTTTTTTTCAGGATCTCATCGAAAACCACATTGGGAGTGACCCCGACAAGACAGGATAGGTGGCTGCACTTCGTCTTGAAATCCCCGCATGGGGCGCAGGGCACCGGATCGGTAAAGGTCCGGTGTTCCGTATTCCCCGGAGAAAATGGCCCCGTTCTCCGGACATCTGAAGATCCGAAAAACGAATAGGTTGGCGTTCCCATCATCACCGCCATATGAAGGGGACCGGAGTCATTTCCCACAAAAAACCGCGCGCGGGAAAGACAAAGCGGCATCAGGTCAAGAGGAACATCCCCCGCCGATATGTAAACACCCGGGCCACTTCTTGTCGCAATCTCCGACAGAAGCGAGGACTCTCCCGCACTCCCCAGAAGAAGGACATTCAACCCCAGTTTATTTCGGACAAGATCCAGAAGTTCAGAAAAATACAGGGACGGCCACCGCTTGATCTCCCTTTTCGCCCCCGGATGAATCGCCACAAAGGGAAGATTGGGGGAAAGTCCGATCGACTGAAGGAGCTCCGACAAATGCCTGTTATCTTCATCGCCATAATGGATCTCAAAAGGATGTGAGGAAAACTCTGGCTCCATCCCTGAAAGATGGCGCCAAAGGGAAAGATTTTTCAAAACCGCATGGAGAACCCTCGGAGACCCGTCCAATTCTTTTTTCCCACCGGCGAATGGATCGACCCGTTCATGATACAGAAATGCGGCCCCTTCCCGGGCATCGGAAAAACCGATAATCCGGGAGCCGCCCGCAAGCCTTGAAAGAAGTGCCGAACGCATGAGCCCCTGTGCATCCAGAACCAGATCATAGCCGGCAGGGCCAAATTCCCGTCGCATCTCCCCCATGGCCTTAAAAAATCCCTTTTTACGCCAGAGGGATCTCGGAAAGGAGATCACCTTGGAAACTCCGGGATGACGGCCCACCAAAGACGAAAACTCCGTGTTGACCAGCCAGTCTATCGACGCCTCCGGAAAAGACCCCCTCAAAGCAGAGAGCAGAGGAAAGGCATGGATGACATCACCAAGGGAGCTTGGCTTCACCAGAAGAATGCGGTGGACGGAGGGAGCAGCCGCTGAAGTTTTTCGAGAAAGAACATTTCCGGTTTGTGAGGTGGACAATCAGAGCCCTTCCAAAAGAGAAGTCTTTTCCGTCGGGCTCTTTTTGAGAAGGGAAAAGGCCGCTTCGATAACCTTCCCGGGTGACAAATCCCGCATGCAGACCGTCCCGATCGGACAACGCCTTCCCATGCAGGGATGGCACAAAAGATCGGCATGGATCTCCATCCCCAGATTCCCGACCGGACCCAGCCTTTGCGGATCGGTCGGCCCGAATATTCCCAAAGTGCGGACCCCCATGGCCGAAGACAGATGCATCGGTCCCGAATCGCAGGCGATGACGATCTCCGCTTTACTCATCAAGACCGCCGACTCCTTTAATGACAGTATCCCAAGAAAGCTTTCAAGACAGGAAACGGGTAAAGGCTTCTCCTCTTCCCCCGATTCGATCGCCTCACGGATCTTGAGAAAGGCAATCTCCTGCTCGGCCCCTCCCCCCCCGATCACCCCGACCCGGAAACCGGACCGGATAAGACGAATGGCCACCTGGCCGAAAGACTCAATCGGCCAGCGCCTCGTCACCCAGCTGGCAAAAGGATGAAGAAGCGCCAGAGGTCTTTTTGGCGAATCTGACTTTTCCCGGATTCTTTGATCCCAGAGATCCAGCCTTTCCAGAACACCCCATTCCTCCCCGGGATCGATTCCCAGAACAAAAGGGGCTACCGGGGGATCTTCTCCCAGAAGCTCCCTGATCACGAGACGATGTCGATCGACCAGATGAAGCTTCGGGTCGAAAAGATTCACCTGACGAGAGAAAAGCCAGCTCCCCTCTTTCATGCGCCCATAGGTGGAAGGAGAACCGAGCTTGATCTTCCCCTTGGCCAGAAATGCCACCACTCCGCTTTTCAAAAGAGACTGAAAATCGAGAACCGCGGCATACCGCTCTTGCCGGAGATCCCTTCTGAAAGCGATCAGGTTGGAAAGGGCCGATAGATAGGCTCCCTTTTTGAGATCTCCCTCAAAATCCCGCCTGTGGAGAAGGATCAATCTCCTGATCGCCGGATGATTCACCAAAAGATCGGCGCAGCGATCCTCCACCACCCAGTCGATCAAAATATCCGGACGGGCCATCTTGAGTCCCAGAACGGCCGGAAGAGTCATCACCACATCCCCGATGCGACCCAGGAGAACCACCAGAACACTCGATCCCGGGGGAAGATTTTTCACTCCCGGAAGAGGATCCTTCTCTTTCTCTCCGGACACAAAACCCTGGCTTTCACCGTCGATATCAAAAGTCTGCTGTTTCCCTTCCACACAATCCTCTCCGGCCACCTTCAAGCGCCATCCCCAGGAGCCGTGAGTTCCTCACTTTTCCCGTTCTGGACAGTCTCTCCTGTTTCCTCAGGAGGCCTTGTCTTCCAGCGGTTATGGAGCCAGATCCATTGCTCGGGGTATTCCCGGATCGCTTTTTCAAGAAGACCCGTAAATCGGGCGGTCAAAACCTCCACCGCGTTTTCCCCGCAAAGAGATGGATCAGGGATGATCGGATCCATCACGCAAACAAAGTGGTCCAGCCCTGTCGTCCTGTGACCCAAAACCGGAATGACAGGAAGGCCTAGTCGAAGGGAGAGTCTTGCCGTACTGGTATACGTTGCGGCAAGCCTTCCGAAAAACGGGACAAACGCACCTTCCTTGAGCCCGGCGTTCTGGTCCAGAACGGTGATGACAATTCCGTTTCTCTTCAAGATCCGGACGATCTGGCTTCCGGCGTTGTCCTGAAGGATACAGGTCGCCCCCGTATTGGCTTCCCGGTATTTCTTCACAAAAAGATCGACATTGGGATCCTTGATCCGCCGTGTCAGGGCGTAGACATCCTTGGGAAAATCGTAGGACAACCGCTTGAAGATGTATTCCCAGTTCCCGAAATGGGCGGACAGGATGAGTGCTCCTTTCCCAAGCTTCAGCGCCTCATAAGCCCGCTCGATCCCTGAAACCTGGACATGCTTTCTGAGCCATGCTTCGTCCTTGTCGGGAAACTGCAAAAATTCCACACCCATCCTGCCCAGATGGCGAAACATCTTTTTTTCCGTATCGCGGATCCAGGAGTCGCTGGCGTCAGGGAATGCGGCCCTCAGATTTTCTCTCGCAAGCCTTCCCTTGGACTTCATCAAAAACCGAAGCGTATCTCCCAAAAGGGAGCCGGCTTTGGAGCCGAACTCCGGCCCCATGGCCCGGACCCCAAGGGCAAGGCTGTTCAAAAGCCACATCGGTGTTTTCGTTTCAATCCCCATCAGGGGTCTCCCCTTCGGGGGCAACAGACGATTTCCGGACAACAGACAACAAGATCGACTCCCAGTGAGCGGGTTCCAAAAGACACGATTCTATCTGGACAGAATACACAGTATAAGGCAAATGGATGGGTTTCGGCCATTTCACAAGGTCTTTTTCGGTCGTCAGGATCATCTCCGGATTGGCGTTCCCGGAAACAGACTCCAGAAAGGAGAGAATCTCCTTCTGGCGACCTTCATTCCAGGAGGCATGATCGCTCCAGGAGAGATGGCCAAGAACCTCCGCACCAAATCCCGAAACCATCCGAAAGAACCTCCCGGGAGCGGCGATACCCGATACCAGAACCACCCGTTTCCCCTTGATCGCTTCGGGACCCTGACCTTTTCCCGTCTCCCCACTTCCCATTTCATTCTGGCAAAAGATCCCCGACACGACCACTTTCTGAAAGAGAACCGGAAGAACCCCTCTGGCTGGAAAGCGTTTTTGGAAATACAGGTCAAAACGTGAACGCAGCCGCTCCATTTCCAAAGGAGAACGATCCTCCTCAAGCGTGACGACAACCGCAGAAGCGCGGAAAAGCGCCTCCTCCCCCTCCCGGAATCGTCCGGAGGGAAGAAGATCCCGGCAACCCCATCCAGATCGGTCCAGGATCTTCAGGAAATCGCTCTCGGAGACCAGTACAAAAGAGAGATCCTGGAAGAGCTCCAGGGATTGGAAGCCGTCATCCATCACGATCACGGAAGGAGAAAAGGGCAAAAGCGCCCTGGCTCCCTCCAGCCTGTCGGAGGAAAGGGCGATTGTCGCTGAAGGGACTCTGGAAGAGATCAGGGCCGGTTCATCCCCCGTGACTCTCGGATCCGGAGGATCTCCGACCAGCTTTTTCCCGATCCCCCTCCCGGAAAAAACAACCACCTCTCTCCCCGGGGATTTCTCCCGACCATATCCTCTTGACAGGATCCCGACATGGTGACCCCTCTCCTCCAGCCATTTGGCCAGGGCGATCACCATAGGAGTCTTCCCGTTTCCCCCGACAGTGACATTCCCGACGGAAAGGACCGGGACCGGGACCTTCCCTGTCCTGTAAACTCCGGAACGGTACAGCCCTTTCCAGAGAGCGATTCCCAGCCCGTACAGACAGGAAAAAGGGAGCAGCAAGATCCTCAAGGGATTCATGGAGTTTTCACTCCCTCTCCCGGATCCTCTTTCAGGAAATCCCGAAGAATCGCAAGCGTTCTGGAGAGAGCCCCCTGTTCGGAAAGAAAAACCTTGAAGGCCATCTCACCACTTCGCTCTCTTTCTCCGGGGTTTTCCAAGAACCATCTGAGTCTTGAAACAAGGGATGGCTCATCCTTCTCGAGAAACAGCCCTCCCCCTTTGACAAGACGGTCGATCAGGGTCGAAACATGATCCGTAAAGGGACCAGACACCTGGGGGATGGCACAGGAAGCCGCCTCGACCGGGCTATGTCCTCCGACCAGATCGAAGGTTCCCCCTGTAATCGCAATGTGAGAGAGGGAATAAAGCGTCCTGAGCTCTCCATGGGTATCGAGAATCGAGACAATGGGTCCATTCGGAAAGGAAGGGGGCCGGTTTTCGTTTGTTCCGGAGCGAAACTGCAGATTCAGCCGGGAGAGGGTCAATCCGTCCCCGATCCACTCAGACAATCTCTGGAGATGTCTGGGGGCGACCAGAAGATGGAGTCGGCTGGACAAGAAAGGATCCTTTCTGATCGCTTCGACAATGCGGAGCGTCTCTCCAGGATGACCCGATCCCAGAACCACACGAAGATAATCCTTTTTAGGAGAATTCCCGACCGGAGCGGCCACACGGCCACCCTCCCCCAGCAATCGGCTGCAGGCTTCTTCAAATCGGACAACCCATCCTGAAAGCTCTTCCCTCAGAGTCTCGGGAATCGATTCGGGACGCGACATGTCCCATTTGATATTTCCTGTCACATCGAGAATATCTGGCTTCACTCCCATTTCAAGATACCGTTCCCGATCATCAGCAGATGCGACCAGAACACGGGAGAGACCGGAAAAAAGAGGCTTGAGAAAGAATCGCCATCTCTTCATCGCGGAAAATCCGGCCGGAGAGAGTCTGCCATTGACGACCATCACCGGGATCCTTCGGGAATAGGCGGTCAAAAGCATCATCGGCCAGATTTCCGTTTCAAAAAGAATGATCCGGGAGACTCTCCGGGAGCTCCAGAAGGGTTCCCACAATCCGGGAAGATCCAATGGCAAAAGGGAAACGGGGGTATCGGGAAAGGCTTTCACAAGGGCACCCCTTCCCGACTCTGATGTCGCTGTCAGAATCAGGGGAGCGCCATCACCCTCAAGGGCCCTGATGAGAGGGGTTGCCGCATTGGCCTCACCAAGGCTTGCCAGGTGAAACAGAATGGATCTGGCATTTTTTGAAGCTTTTGCAGCCCCGAGACCAAAACGTTCCCGGAGATGCGGTCTGGCTCTTGGAAAAAAAAGAAGAACCAGCGGCAATAGCAACAGGAGAAAAGGCCACAGGAGAAGATTCAGGAGTTTCCCGACCTTCAGGAGAACAGCGGGACTCACAGGGTCCTGTCTGCAGGAACCTGGGCAGCCTGATCTCCCAGGGATCCGTCCGATCCCTCGCTTCCGCGTAGAGAAGCTTTCAGAAGGGAGAGGTATCGGCCGGCCTTGTTTTTTAAAAGCTCGTCATGCGTTCCCTCTTCGACAATCCGGCCCCCTTCCACGACATAGAGCCACTGGGCATGTCTGATCGTCGAGAGCCTGTGGGCGATCACAATCGTCGTTCGACCCTCCATGATCCGGTCAAGGGCTTTCTGGATCAGGAATTCGGATTCAGAGTCGAGCGCGCTTGTCGCCTCATCAAGGATCAAAAGGCTCGGATCCCGCAATACAACCCTGGCAAGGGCGATCCGTTGACGCTCGCCACCCGACAGAAAAACGCCACGTTCTCCAACACGGGTATCCACCTTGTCAGGCAGCCGATCGATAAAATCGGTGGCATTGGCAGACAATAGCGCCGCATTCAGCTCATCATCGGAAACCTCCCGCTTAAGGCCATAGAGAAGATTTTCCCGGATCGTCTGGTTCATGAGAATCACATCCTGGGTCACAAGACCGATCCGGTCCCGAAGGGATGAGACATCGAGCGACTCCAGATCATGGCCATCCCAGAGAATCCTTCCCGATGTCGGATGGAAAAATCTTGGAAGAAGATTCACCAGAGTGCTTTTTCCCGAACCGGAAGGACCGACGACAGCGACAAACCGGCCGGCCGGAATCGTCATCGAAATATCGAGAAGGGCCGACTGTTCCTTGTTCGGGTAGCGGAAGGAAACATGTTCAAAGGAAATCCCGGTGGCGAGTGTGGACACCTTGAGGCCAGACGCAAGGTTCATCTCCTCAAGAGGCTTGTCCAGCACTTCATTGATCCTCTCCGCCGCCGCAAGGGAGGACTGGATCCCCGACTGGGCATTTCCCAGACCTTTGATCGGCTGGTAGAGCATTTGGGCAGCCGTGATGAAGCCAACGAGCGTTCCCAGGGTCAATGTCCCGTGAATGACCGAGTATCCCCCAAGCCAGACGGCAATACCCGCGCCCAGGGCGCCAATCGACTCCATGATGGGGGAGAGCATGTTTTCATATTTGACGAGCTTTAACTGTATGGAGGTAAACTCTTCGGAATGTTTTTCAAAATTGTCGATCTCAATATTTTCCGATCCCACCGACTTGATCAGGCGAACCGATGACAGGCTCTCTGAAAGATGCTGGTTCATGTCTCCGATTTTTCCCTGATAATGGCGGGAAGATCCTCGGATCTTCTTGCCGATCTTCCGAATGGGTATCAGGGTGAAGGGAACGGAGAGCAGAATGAAGAGAGTCAGCTTTGGATTCATCCAGAAAAGCGCCACCAGCATGCCAATGGCTGTAAAGGAGTTCCGGATGAGATCCCTGATGATCTCCGCAATTCCTCCCTGAAGGATCTGGGTATCGTTTGTGACCCGGCTCATGAGCGATCCGGTTCCCTCTGAGCCGTAAGCGCTCAGGGGAAGACGGATCACATGGGCAAAGAGGTCCCTTCGGACATCGCTCACCATGTGAAGGGCCGCTTTTTTGAGATAAAGCGCCTGAAGGTAAGCGGTCAACCCCTTGACAGAATACAAAACGAAAAACGCCGCCGGCAGGATAAAAAGAAGTTTCGGATTTTTTTCACTGAAGACCTTGTCGATCAGCTCTTTCAAGAGAATCGGAACTCCGCTGGAAACTCCGGCTCCGATGATGGCCATGAGGATTCCCATTATCAGGAGAAACCTGTAGGGATGAATCCATCGGTGGAGACGCTTTCTGGTTTTCAGATAGACGGGATCCCGCCAGAACGCCATCATGAGAGAGAGTCCTCCTTTTTCCAGCCCAGAAGACGGGCCATTTCTGCGGCGGCTTTCCCTGAGGCGCCAGGTTCCCCAAGAGAGCCCTGAACCCGGGCAAGAGATTCCTTCATCCGCTTGATCCTTCCGGGATCTGAAAAAATCTGGCAGACCTCGGAAAAGATCCTCTCAGGAGAAGCCTTCTCCTGTATCAGTTCTGGCATCGCGGTCCTCCCGTCAGAAGACAGACCTGCAACCAGGTTGACCATTCCGATTGCCGGCACCGTCACAAGCCGTCGGGCAATCTGGTAGGAAAAAGCATTCATCACATAAACCACGACCATCGGCACATCAAGAAGAGCGGTTTCCAGCGTTGCGGTTCCACTTGTGACGATCGCCAGATCGCAGGCCTTTGTCACCTCCCTGAAGCGGCCCGGAACCCTCCTGAACACATCCGGATCCAAAGCCCAGGGATAGATCGACTCCATCGGACTGAAAAGGGAGTCATTCAAATGGGGCGTCTGTGGAACGACTGCGCGAAGACCCGGGTATTTCGTCCTTAACAGATCGAATGCGGCAAGCATTCGAGGGTAAAGGTATCGGATCTCTGACGCCCTGCTCCCCGGGAGAAGTCCGATCACTCTAGGAAAAGGGAGATCCCCGTCCTTGGTGATCGATGGGGCAATTCCAGGAAAGAAGCGTCTTTTGAGGGTTTCGGGATCCTCCTGGGGTCTGGCCTCATCGAGAAGCGGATGGCCCACAAAGGTCACCGGAACCCCTTCCGCTTCGTAGAAATCCCGCTCAAAGGGAAAGATCACAAACATGTGATCGACAAGCTCCCGGATTTTTTTGACGCGCCCCTTTCTTGATGCCCAGACTTGTGGGCTGACGTAATAAAAAATACGGACACCCATCGCTTTCAGACTTTTGGCAAGTCTCAGATTAAACCCTGAAAAGTCGATCAGAACGGCAGTCTTGATATGGTGAAGGCGAACCGCTTCCAGAATGCGATTTTTGGCTCTCAGGAGGACCGGAATTTTTTGGGCAACTTCAACAAGCCCCATGACGGAGAGTTCGGCAATATCAACCAGGATCCCGGCACCTGCTTTCCGGAGATTTTCTCCTCCAACGGCAAAGGCCTGAACATTCGGTTCAATCTCTTTAAGGGCAAGGAGGAGACGCGCTCCATGCTGGTCGCCCGATGGTTCCCCTGTGACAATCAGAAGACTACGGGGAGATGCGGAAGAGTTGGAAGAAAGGGTCATCGGACAGGTTTTCCACTTTCATCTTCAATGGGGCTGGCCTGAAGAATTGGTTTTTCCTTCAGGATCGCCGTCCATCAGGAGAGTTTCAGCTCATCTTGCGCATGAAACCTGGCAAGGCTTTCATTGGCAAGTCTTGTCACCTGAAGAGCGACCTTCAGTGCCAAAAGGGCCTCCGCTCCCGTGACCTTCACCGGAAGATCGTCCCTGATGGCAGAGACAAAGCTTGAGAGTTCCTTTTTCAGAGGTTCCACCTGCTCAAAGGTTTTCTTGTCCCTGTTGATCTTCGGAAGACTTCCGGGTTCGAGTTCGACCTTTGCGGTTTTGAGTTCCCTTGTCTCATAGTTCAGGGAAAAATAACGTCCTCCACGATCAAAGATCCGGAACTTCCGAAGTCGGTCGAGAGAGACCCGGCTTCCCAGAACCTGGGCGAGACATCCGTTTTCAAACTCGATCCAGGCATTGGCGATATCCACATGGCCGGTAATCACCGGTGTTCCCACCACCCGGATATCGGCGATAGGCGATCTCACTAGAGACAGGATAATATCGATATCATGGATCATCAGGTCGACGACCACAGGCACATCCGTCCCCCGGATTCCAAACGGGGATAGTCTTTGCGCCTCAATATAGGCCGGTCGGGGATTCGCTTCAAAGATCGCTTCTATCCCCGGATTGAACCGTTCGATATGGCCGACCTGAAGCTTGACCCCGTGAAGCTCCGTCAGATCCAGAATTTTCTGGGCGTTTTCCAGAGTGTCGGCGATGGGTTTTTCCAGAAAAATATGCGGTTTTCCTCCGGAGAAAACTTCCTTGACAATCTCAAAATGGGTCGTGGTCGGAGTCACGATGGAAACAGCGTCAACCGATGCGGCCATGGCGGCAATACTGTCGAAAACAGGCACCATGAGCCGGCCGGCAATTTCCCGGGCGCGCCCGGGATCGGAATCGATGATCCCCGAAAGGGTCACCCCCGGAATTTCCGTCAGAACCCGGGCATGATGCTGGCCAAGATAACCCACCCCGATCACACCGAATCTCAATCCCATTTCACCCCCACAACCGAAATTCCCGCCTGATTGGCCTTCAAGATGAAAACATGGCCGTCCAGAATGATGGTTTTACCCGCCTCAATCGCAAGGGTTGAGGCTCCGACCTCTTCCATCACGGCAAGGGTTCCCATACCCACAGCGGGAAGATCGAAGCGGAGATCCTGGCCGGGCTTCACCATCTTTGCGACAACCACACCCTTCGGACCGTAAAGCGCTCCCCGGCGGATCGTTTCATCGGTTCCCTCGATCGCCTCCACGGCCAAAACGACTTTTTCCCGGACAACGACACACTGGCCGACATCATGCTCCCCCAGAGCCTTTCCGACGGTAAAGGCAAGTCGAATGTCCACCATGTCTTCATCTGTCGGCTGGCAAGCACCAAGGACACCTTCGCCTGCGGCAATCTCGGGAAGGAGAATCGTCGAGGGAACAATAGTGATTCCTTCTTTCAAAAAAGCATCCGCCAAAGCCCGAAGGACCTGGTCATCGTGATGGATGGCGACTTTTGCCAGGATGGAAAGACCTTTCAGGTCCGGGCGAAATTCAAAGAGGCTGGGTTTTTTGATACCACCGACAAAAGCGGCATGAACAACCGACTCCTTATGAAAAAGATCAAAGATCGGAGACACCTGTCCGACCCTTACCCATGTCACCGGGTAACCGAATGTTTCAATCTCGGGATCCGTTTCACCCTTGTGGGCCAGAACAACCACCGGAATCTTTTTTTTTCTTGCTGATTCCAGAAAAAGAAGTGGAAAGGTTCCGTTTCCGGCAATCATTCCGATTTTTTCAGGGAGAGTGGTTGCCGGGGAAACAGAACCAGAAACACGATCGTTGGATGTCATCCGATTGTCTCTCCCTCATCTGAAGACAGGAGCCTTCCGCTATTCCTGAGCAGTTTGGTCACCTGATGCGGATTTTTCATCGGAGCGTCTTGCCGTCAGGACACCTCTGCCGGACTGTTCGATAAAATTCAGTAAATGAGAAACCTCATGAGTCAAAGACACAGTGTCCCTGACTTCGCCAATGGCACTCTTCTGGTTTTTGCCACCCCGGAACAGGATCCCATAGGCCTTCTTCAATGCGGCGATCGAATCCGGAGAGACTCTGGCCCGGCGCAAACCTTCCATATTCAGACCGTAAAGGAACGCCCTGTTCCCGGAGGCCCATACATAAGGAGGGACGTCTTTTGAAATTCCGCTCATGCCGCCAACAAGCGACAAGGCTCCGATCTTCACAAACTGGTGGATTCCGGTGAGCCCTCCGATAATGGCTCCATCCTCAATGGTGATATGACCCGCAAGATTGGCCGCATTGGCCATGATGATCCGCGACCCCAGACGGCAATCATGAGCAACATGGACATAGGCCATGAGAAGATTTCCGTCTCCCAGCCTTGTCAACATCCCTCCGCCTTCCGTCCCCCTGTGAATCGTGACAGATTCGCGAATCGTGTTTTTATCACCAATTTCGACCCAGCTCGGCTCTCCATGGTATTTCAGATCCTGTGGAACAAGTCCAGCCGACGAAAAGGGATAGAAGGTGTTCCCCTGCCCGATGATGACTTTCCCGTCAAGGACCACATGAGAAATCAGCCTGGTACCCGCTCCGATGACCACCTGTGGCCCGACTGTGCAAAACGGGCCGACAGAAACACCCGGGCCAAGTTCCGCTCCCTTGGAGACAGATGCCAGAGGGTGGATAAACACTTCACCCTGGTCCAATGAAGACTCCTCGGGTTCCTGTGAAGACTTATGCTCTTTTTTCAAACGTTAGCCCTTCCCAAAGTCTTGGCCAGAGATAAGACCATTGCATTTTTATCCGGTCTGGCCGATTCCTGATTGGACAACCGCTATTTGCCAGCAGAAGGAGGAGAGGCGATCATGGCCATGATCACTGCTTCGCATACACGCTTTGATCCCACATGGATCTCACCGGCCATTTTCCAGGTCGAGCCTCTGACAGCCTTGCTGGTCATGGTGATGGTCAATGTGTCACCTGGACGCACCGGATGACGGAAACGAGCCTCGTCAATCCCCATGAAGTAGGGGATCTTTTCGGTCTTGTCCTGTCCCGAAAGTATCGCGAGAACCCCCCCGAGCTGGGCCATAGCCTCGATCAGCAAGACTCCCGGCATGATGGGATGGCCAGGAAAATGGCCGGCAAAATAGGGTTCATTGATCGTGACGTTTTTCAAACCCACAATCTTTTTCCCCGGTTCGACAGAAAGGACCCTGTCCACAAGAAGAAATGGATAGCGGTGAGGAAGGATCTCCATGATCTCCTGAATATCCAGACCATCAAGCAGTTCATCCATTTTTTTCCGTTCCTCCTTCTTGGATTTCATTTCCGGAAACAGCCGTTTCCGAACTTCGGAACAAGCGTTCAAGCTTCCGGATGCGCGCAAGGATCGATGGCAGATCCTTGACGATGGACTGCACCCTGAGCCATATATTGTGCGGAATCGCAGGAGAACCCGAGACTCTCGAACCTTCGGAGAGACTCGAAGCCACACCACTCTGACCGCCAATGACAGAATCGGAGCCGACCTCAATATGACCGACAACCGCCGCCTGGCCGGCGAGAATCACCCGATCACCGAGACGCCCCGAACCGGCAACCGCCGACTGGGCAACAAGAACACAATCCTGACCGATTTTCACATTGTGAGCAATCTGGACAAGATTGTCCATTTTGGTTCCCCTGCCGATATTGGTCTCACCAAAGGTTGCCCGGTCGACAGTCGAGTTTGCGCCAATCTCGACATCATCTCCGATGACAACGATGCCGACCTGCGGAATGCGGAACCTTTTCCCGGAAGGATCCACCGCATACCCGAAACCATCGGATCCGATCACTGCGCCTGGCTGGATGATGACCCGGTTCCCGATGCGGCAATCCTCCCGTATGACCACATTGGGATGAATATACACATCGTTTCCGAGGGTGGTGTTCTTGCCGACATGAATCCCCGAGGTCAGGACAGAGCCCTCACCGATGGTCACACCTTCGGAAACGACACACATGGGGCCGATATCCACACCGGAACCGATGCGGGCTGTCGGAGAAACAAAAGCCATCGGGGAGATTTGTCCGCTCCCTTTTGGCATCGGATAAAAATGCTGCATCAGGATGCTGAGGGCAAGATAAGGATCCCGGACCACAATCTGGGCAATGGTCGCATCCGGCTCGTGTTGTGAAAGGAGGACAGCCGATGCTTTCAGCCGTTTAAGCTCGGGACGATAGCGGACGTTGGCCAGGAAGGTGATATCCCCTTCCCTGGCCTCCGACATGGAGCGTATTCCCCGTATGGATTGAGACTCGCTCCCCACTGGAGCAAAAAGCTCCCCGGACACCAGGGAGCAAATCTCTGAAAGCGTCATTAATTTCCGCCGCCGGCAGGGTGATCCTTGTTGATCTTGGCGATCACGGACTCTGTCAGGTCATTTTTCTTGTTGATGTACAAGAATCTGGGTCCCCGAAAAATGGGAGGTGTCGGACCGATCGGCATACGGATCGGATGTTCCCCTATCACGATGGAAAAACCATATTTCTTGGCAACGGATTTCGCTGCGGCGTTTTCGGCATCAATAAACTTCCGAAGTCCCACCACTGTCTCGGAGGCCATTTCGGTCTGGAGCTTTCGGGCTTCCTTCTTATAGGCATCAATATGCTGCTGGAACTCCATCTCCTTGGCCTTCAGTGCATCCTTGCTGATCACTCCGCTTTGCTGGCGAATCTCATTGTTCTCATCCTGAAGGGCTTTCTGTTCTCCTTTGAGCTTGTTCGCCCTGGACTGGGAGTATCGCTTCACATGGGTCTGGATGGACTTGCCGAGATCGGTTTCCTCGAAGGTTTTCATGACATCCACAACCGCGACATCGGAAGCCGCCTGGGCGGGAGTGGCCATCGAAAGAATCCCGGCGAGCGAAAATGCCGCAGCAATCGTAACAGTCATCTTCCCTGTCAGTTTTGATCCTTGTTGAAGCTTCATAAGTCAAATCTCCTTATTGTTATTATTGGGCAAGATGCACCCGATTGGACAGTTACCCTCCATAGAGGGATCCCATCTGGAAGTTGACCACCGGCCCTGGATAGTTCCCCGGGAACGCCTGCATCTGCGCATTGCTGATCAGCGGCCATCCAAGATCAAGAGTCAGGGGACCCATTGGTGAATTCCACATGATTCCGACACCGGCACCAGGCCAGTCGATACCGCCAAGCGTGACCGGTTGACCGGGCACAAACTCACCAGAGTCGTCAAAGAAGATATCCCCGTAGAACCCGAATTTCGGGAAAATCGGGAAGATATAGTCGGAGTTGAAGAGAATCTCCTTGTTTCCGCCAACCAGATAGCCATAGGGCATCGGGCCTGCATAACCGAAGTTGTATCCCCGGTTTGAGTAGATACCGCCGACATAGAAACGATCCCAGACAGGAATGAATCCGTCCGGACCGATCGGCTCCACAAGTCCTCCTCCGACATGGAACGACAGCGTTGAATGTTCCGTCACCGGCAAAAAGACCGTCATATGACCGGTTGTCGAGTAGAAGGCTGTATCTCCGCCAAAGGTACCGCCGTAAACACCAACATTGCCCCAGATATGGTATCCGGAATGGGCATTCATATAGTTGTCCCGACGATCATAAGAAACACCGACAGATGGTCCGCTCTGGGTCCAGAACCCTTGCTGGGCAAGGAAAGGAGCGAGGATCGGGGCGGTCAGGGCCTGTTGGGGAGTCGGAGAGACAAGGAAAATATTTTCCGATTCCGCAAGCCAGGAAAGCGATGTGGAGAAATAATACCCGAAACGGCGGCTGAAGGTCAGCGATCCTCCGATGGCGCTATTCCAGTAAGTAAAGTAATCCATGAACGTATCAAACAACGACAAAGACGCCGACGTCGGAGTATCGAGGAACCAGGGATCCGAGATCGTAAGAGAGTACATGGTGATAAATCCGCCAAGCTCACCGGACAGGGAAACAGAATCTCCCGTGCCGAAAATGTTGTTCTGGGCAATCGTCGCCATACCCATGACACCGAACAGTGTGCTGTACCCGCCACCGATCGAGAAGGTGCCGGTTGGCTTTTCCTTGACCGATACATTCAGGTCCACAAGGTTGCTCCCGACCTGTTTG
Organism: Leptospirillum ferrooxidans C2-3; assembly: GCF_000284315.1. Taxonomy (NCBI): domain Bacteria; kingdom Pseudomonadati; phylum Nitrospirota; class Nitrospiria; order Nitrospirales; family Nitrospiraceae; genus Leptospirillum; species Leptospirillum ferrooxidans. Next base: position 1,463,550 of record NC_017094.1, read on the forward strand.
GGAACAATCTGGACATTCGAGAAGAAGTTCAGGTTCTGAAGGTTCCTGTAGGAGTTCTGAAGCTCCTGGGTGTCCATGATATCCGACTCCTGAACGCCCAGAACACGCCGGATCACCTTGTCCCGTGAAAGTTCGTTTCCGGTAATGTTGATCCGGCGGATATGGACGAGCCCCCCCTCCGTCACGGAATAGGTCAGGTCAACGGTCTTGTTCTGAAGGTTCGGAACGATCTGTGGCGTCACGATGGCAAAGGCATACCCCTTGTGTCCGTACATACGGGTCAGGGTGGTGATGTCCTTTTGAAGCATCTTCCTCGAAAAAACCATCGGCGGCTTGAGCTTGACCGCCTTCAGGAGACGTTTGTTCGAAAACAGCTTGTTGCCCGAAATGGCGATCGATCCCAAATGGAACTGCTCACCCTCCTGAATGGGAAAGACAATCGTCATGGATTTCCGGTGGTGGGTAAAAACGACCTTCGGCTGTCCCACTCCGATATTGATATACCCATTGTTCAGATAAAAGTTCCTCAGCCGCTGGACATCCTGGTCCGTTTCCGATTTTTTGTAGATTCCCGCATCGGTCCACCAGGAGGTCAGTGCAAAATAAGGCTTTGTTTTCACCTGTTTTGCCAGAACGGAAGAAGAAAAGTGCTTGTTGCCAGAAAAGGTCACTTTCGTGATTCTGGTCTGACCGCCCTCGTCGATCATGAAAACAAGCTCTCTCTTGTGACGGCCCATGCGTTTGAGAATGGGAACAACCTTCGAGTTGTAATATCCGGCCGACCGGTATGATGCCTTGATCCGCTCGACGTTATCGTGAACCTGGCGGCCATCATAGAAAGAGGCTGGAAGGATCGTGACTTTTTTCCTCAGATCCGACGAGCTCTTTGCACTATTTCCGATAAAATCGATCTTTTCTATCGTCGGCTCTTCTTTCAGCTTGAAAATGACCCTGACGCCACCTTCAAAGCCCTGGACATAAAGGTCGACTTTTTCAAAATATCCTGTGGCGTAAAGACTCTTGAGATCCGCATCCAGGGATGCGATCGACAGGACATCACCCACCTTTGTGTGAACCTTGTTCCGGATGGTTTCAAAATCGATGCGGTGATTTCCGGAAAAATCGATTTTTCTGACCAGAATGGGCTTTTCTGTCGATGCCGCGCTTTTTGTCGGAGAGAGTGAAGGGGGCTCCGGCAGGAGACCTGGCGGCTCATCAGCAGCATAAAGCGGATAAAGAGGAGAAAAACCCATCAAAAGTCCGAGGACAATCCATTGTTTCTGTTTCAGGAAAAAATTACGCAATGGACCCTTTCAGTCGAGGCCTGCCAAAAAAAGACGAAACCCTGCATTAATGGAATCATGCCAGCTCTGACAAGAAATCGTTAATATCGAATGGACTTGCTGATGCAATCAAAAACAGATGGAACGGTCCTTGGAGACCTCTCCGATAAAGTATAGAAAAAACCATCGAAAACGTCCAATAAAAATGCACAATCACAAAATAAGACCCGAGAATGGTTCTTTAATCGGTCGGGAGACTATCAAAGCATAGTTTACCCCTTGACACAATCAATCAATCTCTTTATAGTCACCCCCCGTGCCGAGGTAGCTCAGTCGGTAGAGCAGAGGCCTGAAAAGCCTCGTGTCGGCAGTTCGATTCTGCCCCTCGGCACCATCCACTTTTCCCTTGAATATTCCTCACTTACCCAATCTCAGCAAAGCATTCGTGATCGCAACGGCTACGGTCGACCCCCCTTTTGGTCCCCTCGTCACAATCCATGGAACCTCCCTGACCCTCGAGAGCAGTTCCTTGGACTCGGATGCACCGACGAATCCCACAGGGACGCCCACAACTCCTGCGGGACGGACACCCTCTTCCCGGATCAGCCGGACCACCTCAAACAAAGCGGTTGGTGCATTCCCCACGACGATCACAGAGCCGTCCATCGCGTTCTTGGCTTTTCTCATGGCCATCGTTGATCTGGTCAGACCAAGGCGAATGGCTTCTTCCCTGACATCCTGATCCGAAACATGGCAAAAAACAGTGTTTCCATTGGCCGTAAGATGGGGTTTTGAGAGTCCTGACTCCACCATCTGGACATCGACAATGATCCGGCATCCTCCGGAAAGAGCGGAAACGGTACTCTCGAGGGCTTTTTCATGTGCATCCATGATATCGGCCATTTCATAGTCGGCAGCGGCGTGTATGGCCCTTCTGACCACCTGATGCCAGTGACTCTCAAGGCCATACCCTGAAAGCGTCTCGTCGATAATTCTGAAGCTCTCTTCTTCAATCTTTTCAGGAAGAAGAATGACCGGACGAAGATCCTCTTCGGAAGGGGCAAATGTCCGTCGAACCTTTTCCGACAGGGCACGTATGAACGGCTGTGTATCGATAAAACCAAATATGTGGCGGATATCAAGTCCTTCCGGCTTGAGATCGGCAATCATGCGGTCAAATGACTCGATCGCCTTTACCGCATCCTCATCCATCGTCAAGACAGCGAGCTGACGGACTCCCGACCGGGATAATGTTTCCAGAAAATCCCTGACCGGGGCGACACCTTCCGAAAGCGCGATCGATGCCGAAACAGGATGGCCCCCATGGCGGGAAAGCTGGTTTCGGATTCCTTCGAGATGATTTCTTCTGATTTGGCTCAGGACCACAACGGCTGGCTTCAAGTTTTCTCCTCACTCCTGATCGTTCAGGAACGTCCTGAACCTCTAGTATTATAGGAATCTCACCTTGTTCACTTGTGACCGAGCAAGGCTTGCCACAAGCGAACGTGCGTATTCCGGGTTGGATGGGAAATAAAGGTGGAGATAGGATCCCATGACATTGCCCATTTTCATGCCCTCATTTTCCCCGCTTTTCAAAAATGCGGGAGAAGTCGAAGCCTCTTCCGATGGATCATTCAGGAGAAAACTATAGTGGAAAATATGGCCGCGGACAAATCCAGAAGCCATTGCAAAAGGGCCGCTTCCCGGGTGGGACACCTCTGCATAACCCAAGCGCCGGAGTTTTTCTCCCATCACAAAACTGGTCGGAAAAAGACCTGTGAATTCATGAAGAAGCTCGCCATCCTGACGATTTCTGGGTCCCCTCGTCAGATACAGGAAGCCTCCACATTCACCGACAATGGGCGCTCCGGTCCTTGAAAAGGAACGGACCGATTCTTTCATGGCCTGATTTCCTGACAATTCCTCCGCATAAAGCTCCGGATACCCCCCGCCAAACAATAATCCATCAAGATCTTCGGGAAGAGAGGAGTCTTCCATCGGAGAAAAAGGGACCAGGTCAACACCCAATTCGGAGAGCATTTCAAGGTTTTCGGGATAATAAAAAGAAAAGGCACGATCCCATGCGATTCCAAGACGCACCTTTGCCGTCTGGAGATTGTGTCCCCTATGAATCCCCCCCCAAAAAGGGACGGGGCCCGAATTCTGAGGAATCTCCGGTTTGGGATCTCTTTTTTGAAAATGTTGTTCGATCAGCTCCCAGGAAAATCCAGGAACAATCTCCGAATCGATCGTGTCCATAAAACGTTCCAAGAATCCGTTCAACGAAAGCTCTTTCACACCAACCAGCCCCAGATGACGCTCCGGAAGCTCAAGGGCCACATTCCGCTCAATCGTCCCCAGAAGTGGAGGCAAGCCGTCTTTCCCAAGAGCCTCCCTCAGGATATCTCCATGCCGTTTCGATCCGGTAAAGGTCGCAATCACACCCAGGATCCGAAGCCCGGGAGCATGGACCATGACCCCTTTCACCAAGGCTTTTATCGTCTCGGCCAAACCTTTTGAGTTGATCACCAAAATGACCGGAAGATCAAGCGTCCGAGCAATATCTGCGGTCGATGTCCCTTTTGTCTCTCCGTCAAAGATCCCCATCACGCCTTCGATCACCCCGCCGGATTTTTCGGAGATCGAAGTCTCGTAGCGTTTTATGAGCCCTTCCTCCGAAAGGAAGTACCTGTCCAGATTGAAAGACGGGCCGGACACACAAGCTTCATGAAAACGGGGATCGATAAAGTCCGGTCCGCACTTCATCGGAGCCACATCCAATCCCCGGGATGAAAGACCACGAAGAAGGGCCATGGTGGCAACCGTTTTTCCTGAACCTGATGAAAGACCCGCAACAACGAGTCCATTTCTTCGATCAGACATTGCCACTGCCCATAATGCTCTCCGGAGTCTGATTGAGCGTCATCAGACAGGGAGGATGGTCCCTGTAGAAGTCGATGATATTGTGGGCGGCGTGTTCCTGCGAAAACCGGAAATAGGATTGAATGGAAAGGCCAAGGGCATGAAGGATCAGTATCCTGTTTGTACCGCTATGGCAGACCATCACAATTTCTATTCCGAATCCCGACTTGTGAAGAACTTCATCCCATCCTGAAAGGACCCTTTTGGAAAATCCGAACAAGCTCTCACCACCTTCAGGCGCGAATGAGGGATCCACCTCAAGCCAACGTTTGTAACCCTCCGGATCACGTGAAGAAATCTCTTCCCGGGTCAACCCTTCCCATGATCCAAAGCGGCGTTCGCTGAGGGATTCGAGAGCCAGAGTCTCCCCTTTTCGATCCGACTGGACGAGAGAGAGGCTCTCCTTTGTTCTGGTAAGGGTGCTCGAAATAAAAAAACTTGCAGACATCCCATGGAGATGGCTTCCCCAAAAAGCCATTTGACGCCGTCCTTTATCCGAAAGGCGAATATCGGTCGAGCCATTGATCAGGCTCTTTTCGGAGTTTTCAAGATGGCCGTGACGAAACAGGTGAACTCTCAGTCGGTCAGGGATCTGGTCGGAAGACTTGGTCAATGGACAACTCCGGCGTATAAGGGAAATCAGACAGGAGATCCTCTCCGTCCATCTGGAAAACGATGGAATTTTCGGGAAAAATTATAGCACAACATCCATCCGGGAAAATTCCCGGACAAACCAGCAAAATCATTTTTCCTGAAGGCTCCACCAAAGACCTTGGGGAAGCAGTTGATCAAAACAAAAACCTTCTCCTGTCAAAAGTTCAAGGATCAAGATTGCCTGGGCGGTCGAGAGAAGATCCGGAATGGCTCCCGGAATCCGTCCGAATCCTCCGGATACGCTCCGGGAATCCATTACCCACTCCAAAATTTCTTTTGAAAAGGAACAGCCCTTCCGCTCCTTCACATCCCTCATGACCCCGCTTGCAATAACCGCCATATCCGTTGCCGTCGATCCCTCCGACAGGACGTATCCAAAAACCGCATGGACAAATGGAGACAGATCGGAAGATCCGAAGATCCGGCCCGGATACCATCCTGAAATATCCATCTCCCATTCGTAAAATCTTTCGATCAGTGTGCTCCCGATAGGATCGTCTGAGACTGGCAGAAAAGGACGATCACCATTCCATCTGGCAAGATCCGCCAGCCGGTTCCATGCGATCAGGCTCGACTGTGATCCGGAAGTGCCCGTCTTCCCGAGCGGGCCATCCGGGAGAATCCCTTCCCTGAAAAAATGTTTTGCCGTTTTTTCAAGGAAGGCAATCACCCGGAGTCGCAGCTCCTCCGAAAGAAAATCTCCCATCAGTCGAAGAGACGAGCACAGATGCCAAACTCCCGTGATATCCTCGCCGGAAAGCTCCAGAAGAAGTCTCTCCATGAGCCATGAGTGGGTCCTGGAATCGGATCGAAGGTTTTGCCGTCCACCCGGATCCAGAAGTCTAAAGGCAAGAGCGGCAGCATGAGTGTCCAGAACAGAAGGCGCCCCTGATCCCATGGATTTGAAATAACAGAAACCGCCTGTTTCCAAACGACGCCCCCTGATGTAGGAAAGGGCTTCTCTCCGAATCTCCAAGAGGGGGATCCTTGAAAGCGAATCCGGATCAAACATCCCATTCATCCTTTTCCTCCTGACACCATCCGATCCCGAACCCGAACATCTCCCCCGCAGCTTGCCCTCAAAATCAGGAATTGCTAGGATGGTCCGATGAAAAAACATTTTTCCCTTTGAATTTGAACAAGGAGTCCTTCTGATGCAAAAAAGGCACCTGGGTCGCAGTGGCGTTAGCGTTTCTTCCATCGGCTTCGGCCTCATGGGATTATCCGATTTTTATGGTCCACCTTCCAAGGAAGAGGCCATGAAAAGCCTTCTCCATGCCATCTCGAGGGGTATCACTTTTCTGGATACGGCAGATGTCTATGGAGATGGAGACAATGAGCGACTTCTGGGAGAGGCTGTGAAAAGCCATGGCCGCGAAGGGCTGACCATTGCGACCAAATGCGGGATCGTCCGGGACAAGGCGACCAATCGGCCGACAGGGGTCAATGGACGTCCGGAATATATCCTCGAAGCCTGTCAGAAAAGTCTGGACCGGCTAGGCATCCAGACGATCGACCTCTACTATCTTCATCGTGTCGACCCTTCGGTACCCATTGCGGAATCCATGGGTGCCATGGCGGAACTGGTCCAAAAGGGAATGGTCCGGCATGTGGGGCTTTCAGAGGCCAATCCTTCGGATATCAGGAAAGCCCACAAGGTCCAGCCGATCGCTGCCTTGCAGAATGAATACTCCCTTGTCACAAGAGAGATCGAGATCGATGTCCTTGGAACCTGCCGGGAACTGGGAATCGGACTGGTGGCTTACAGTCCGCTGGGAAGAGGGCTCATCACCGGATCTTTTGCTTCCGCATCGGAGATCAAGGACGGAGATGTCCGCAAATCCCATCCCCGTTTTCAGTCAGAAAATCTCCTGAAGAATAAGGAACTTGCTGAAAAAGTCCGGGAAATGGCAACCAGAAACCATATGACGCCCGCCCAGCTGGCTCTTTCATGGATTCTGGCACAGGGCCCGGATATCGTCCCCATTCCGGGGTCTTCCCGTATTTCCCATATCGATGAGTTCGTCGACGGCTTGGCGATTCCCGTTCCCTTTCAGGAACTGGTCAGGCTGACCGACCTTTTTCCGCTGGGAATCGCCAAGGGGCTCAGATATCCTGAGGAAGCCCTAAAGAGAGTCTACATGCCGCCTGCCCCGGAGCCTAAGTCCACAGGGGCGGCACACTAGGAAGAAATTCCCGGAACCGATGGTAACTCTTCAGAACGATAGGTAGCGAGCAGGTTGCTCTGGCAGGCTGCCTATCACAAGATATCCAACCGGTGAGTCCGCCAAGAAGCCGGAGCGGGAGGTATCATTTCGACCTTTATCTTCAAATCAGCTCCCTTCGGTACCTCCGTTCTTTCTTCTCTCCCCATAGCGAGCTTTGACCAAGAAAATGAACAGCCGTTTGCTTTATGGAGATTTTTCTGAACCATTGCGTGATGGATATCACTGGAGAATACCTTGAATCGCCTGAAACAAGAGGAATAAAATGAGGGTATTGGCATAAGTCGTTCAACAGATCCACAGATATAAGGAGGTAGCCATGACTTGCCAACCCAAAATACGGCCGGCCGTCAATCTGGCGAACGGTTTTCTTTTTGTTCTTTCTCTTGCGAGCCCCGTTATGGCTCATCCGGGCGGAATCACACCACCCGTTCATCCTCCGGTGCACCCCGGAATTCATGTTCATCCGGCAGGTGGGGCCAACATGGGGATGGCCCACATGAGTCCGACTCCTGCAAACTTTGGTCAAACGGTCTCAGGAGTCGCTTCTTCCCAAGGGCAGACCATTTCCCAGGATGCCAAGTCAGGAATGACCGGACAGGCTCTTTCGGCTATCGCCAATCAGCATGGACAGGTTGTCTCCGGCGTAGCAACAGGTTTGACACCTGTTCCTCCTCCGCCAGGCGGATCACCACCACCACCTCCTCCAAGCGGATCACCGCCTCCTCCTCCCTCTCCCTAGATCGGGAGTTTTGAAGGTCTATAATCTGGGCACTCTATCCATTGTCCTCTTGGGAATGAGTGCCCACTTCATTAATGGGTCATCGTCTTCTCAGTAGGAATAATAAAAAGATACCCCCTCGTAGCCTCCCACACCCGGCCAGACAGAAGAGTTGAGCACTCCGGCCTCAAGAGAGAAAGTAGTATGCAGGGAAGGGAATTCTGCTGAGAAGACTCCTCCTCCCTGCACAACTTCGTAACTGCTATTCCCCTGGCCGATGATCTCGGGTCCGGCATAGAAAAGCGCCTTCCTGCGAAAAAGCTCTCCGGCATCCATCATGTAGCGCCCTTCACCCAATAAATAGTTAATGCTTCCGATATAACTTCCAAAAAGATCAAGAGCGCCAGGACCCATCCGATCAAAAAGAAATTCGGTCTGGACATAGACTCCGGAGACTGTGCTCACCGGAGAAAATGTCTGGTCAACATTAAAATAGGCCCCGCCTATATCCCCCTCCCAGAACCCCCAAGAGGTCGGGATACGAAGCCCAACAGCTCCCACGCCTCCTGTATAGGACTCGCGAGTCAAACCATCCACCGATTGCTCAGGAGAGACTGCAGGCTGGTTGAAATTGATGACATTGCCCGCAGCAAATACATGTAGAAAGGCTGGCTCAGGTCCATCGGCAAGACTCTTCAGTCCCTCCAGGGGAAAGAGTCCCCCGACCATGGCATCATAGAATGCCGCTTGCTGGGAAAAGATCATTTCTCCACCGGACAGCTCCAATATTGGAGAAGAATCGGCCCTACAGAAAGAGGGAAAAACAACAAAGGAAAATCCCAGAAATAAAAACAGAAAAGAGAGCTTTCGCTTTCCAGCGTTTGTATGGAAAAAAGAGGCTGTCAACCTGACTTCTCCTAATTTCAATCCACTCAAGATCCACTGTTCAAGATCCACTGTTCAAGATCCACTGTTCAAGATCCACTGTTCAAGATCCACTGTTCAAGATCCACTGTTCAAGATCCACTGTCCTGAAGATTGGCATTTTCAAAATCTTCTCTTCTCAAGAGGGCAGCAGCACCCTATAGAACATCATGACTGAGAGCAGAATCTCGAATGATCATGCATGGAAATCAAGGCCCTTTTCCCGGATGACCCGGCAATGCCCATATATTTTCCCGGGTATTTTCCAAAACGCATTCTTTTTCTTTTCGTTTTTTTGCATGCCCTAAGGGAAGTCCATACGGTCGAGCCATCACCCTCTGATCGAAAAAAGCACCAGCGCAAAAAGGGCAACGCCCTCAAGACCCTCAATCGACCAACCCATAAAATCTCCCGAAAGGCTATCACTTCGTTTCAGGACCCAAAGGGCGATCATCACCCATACCACCCATCCTGCTGCTACAGAAAGAGCCCCCCCGATACCCAAAAGAACTCCGCAGGAAAGAAACGTTATCACTAGTCCCGAATAAAAGGATATTCCGGAAAAGGATGTCATGGCTATCGTTCCCAATCCGGGCGAGTCAGGGATTCCGGGATTTAAAAACCGAAGTGTCTTCATAGACAATGGAAGAATGCCCCTTGCAAAAATCGGAACGGCCATGATCCAGAGAGAACGATCGTTCAGTGCATCAAGACAGGCTATTTTAAAAACAGGAAGAAAAACCAGGGCCAGAACACCGTACACACCAACATGAGGATCTTTCCGGATCCGGAGCTTGTCTTCGAGAGTGCCGGAGTACAGGGCGGATTCCCATGTATCGGCCCAGCCATCAAAATGAAGCCCTCCGGTCAGGATCGCCCAAAGAATGGCCAAGAGAACCGACCGGATCAATGAAGGGAAGGAGGAGGTTACAACCCATAGGCCCCAGAGGGCACTTCCCAGAAAAAAACCGACAATCGGAAACTGCTCGGGACAGATCTTGATGGAAAGACTGGAAGTCCCCATCGGTATACGGGTTAAAAACAGAACCGTTGACCGGAACCGGTCAAAGAATTCCATCAGATTTTTCCGGACACGCTGGCCTCTTCAAATGTGGCCATCTGATGGAAGAGGCAAATGGCGGACTTCAGAAGCTGAGACGCAAGAACCCCTCCGGTGCCCTCCCCCAAACGCAAATCCAGATCCAGAACCGGAGTCAGTCCCATATGCTCCAGAACGGCCTTATGTCCAATTTCGTGACCGACATGTCCCGCCAGAAGAAAATGCTTGACCCGTGGGCAAATCCTCCAGGCCAGAAGTGCTGAGGCGGAAGTGATCACCCCATCAAGGATGACCGGCAACCCGACAGTCGACGCCCCGAGAATCGCTCCTGCCATCGCCGCAATTTCAAAACCACCGACAGCCATTCCCCATTCCAGAGGAAAACTGATGGTCGGTCCATGCAGGGACAGAGCCTGTTCGATCACCTCGAGCTTTTTACGGTAACCCCTGTCATCGAGACCCGTTCCACGCCCTGTCACCAGAACCGGGGGCAACTCCAGAAGAGCCGAGATCAGGGCGGAGGCAGAGGTGGTATTTCCGATTCCCATCTCCCCCAAAACGAGAAATCCCTTTCCCTGGACTTTCAGTTTTACAGAAAGGTCAAAGCCTGTTTTCATCGCCTGTACCATTTCAGATGGTGAGATCGCCCTCTGGGTCAGAAAATTTTGTGTCCCGTAGGCCACCTTGGCATTCACGACCGAGGGAAGAAAAGAAAGATCGGCATTCACCCCCATATCGAGAACCATCAACTCCAGCCCGGCCTGGCGGGCAAGCACATTGACAGCGGCCCCTCCGTTTGCAAAGTTTTTGACCATTTCAACGGTTACAACCTGAGGAAAGGCTGAAACACCGCTCATGGCAATTCCGTGGTCGGAGGCAAATACGCAAACGACTCCGCCGGGATCCGGGAACAATGACTGACCACAGGCCAGTCCATACCATAAAACCAGATCCTCAAGCCTTCCAAGCGACCCCTGAGGTTTCGTCAAGGAGTTCAACCGGCACAGGATCTCGCGTGATATCTCTTTCCGTTCGTGTGCTCTTTCTTCATCAATGGGTACGCGTGATGCCCAAAGGTCCACCTGTTCAAAAATCGTCATTTAAGCGTTCACCCAATTCGTTATAGGCCTAAGGCAAGATCCTGAACCCATTCCCTTTCATCCGGGAATGGTTCGTGTTTTTAACATCAGGGGAAGACCGGAAAGAACAAAAATGACCTCTTCCGACAATCCGGCGATGATTTGACGAAATTCTCCAAGTCTGTCCGTGAACAATCTTCCTTCCCTGGTTCCCGGAACGAGCGTCATGCCAACCTCTTCAGCGACCACGACCGTCAGGTGTGTTCTTCGCTTGATAAGATCAAGGACACCGTTGACGGTCCCCTGCCATACGGCATCATTTTCAGCAAGACATGCCGCCACGAAAAGTCCGAGGCTGTCCAAGAGAAGACTCCCCTCAACGGTCAGGGAATGCAGGATATGCTCCTTTAAAACCTCTCCTGAATCCGCCTTCTTGAGAAGTGCGGCAGGCTCTATTTCAAGTGTCAGAAAACGGGCCTCACGTTTTTCCTGATGCAGGGAGATGCGGGCTTCCCACAAAGGATCACCGGGAAGTGCCGTCGGAAGGTAAAAATACGGGGAAACCCCATGTTCCAGAACATATCGCTCTGAATAGTCCGTTTTTCCGGAACGGATTCCACCGGTCACCATCACAAGTTTCATCACTTTCTTCCCGTCTTCAGAATAGAACGCCTAACGTCTGATCAACCGCACCATCAACTCTTCCCCTTTTCGGCTATCGACCGAATGGGGGGTGATGGCGCACTCTGAAAAGTCGAATGATTCCCCAAAAAGGGCCCGGACCTCCTCCTCTGTCGTTGTCCATGGAGGTCCACCTTCCCGGCCATGCGCATAGAAAAGTCCAAGAAGCTCCCCTCCCTTCCGGATCATTCTTTCCGCCATCTCCTTGTAGTGAACCCTTCGTTCAGGGTCGATCGCGCAAAAACAGGTCTGCTCGAACAAAATATCAAAGGTCCCGGTGACCTTGGGATCCATCAAGAAAAGATCCTGTTCAAGGACAGAGAGTGAGACACCGTTTTTTTCCGCATTTTCCCGTGCCTCCCGGGCCGCCTCCGGAGCAAAGTCCACGGCTGTCACAGAGTACCCGAGCCCCGCCAGATAAATTCCCTCATAGCAACGTCCCGCACCCGGAATCAGTACGCGTGAACCCGGCGGAAGCCAGCCTGCCTCGACCATCCACACAAGTGGAGGGGAAACAAGGCCAAGATCCCATCCCGTATTCTTTTCAACATATCGTGAATTCCAGAAATCCTTGTCTGGCATCAAAACATCCTTTCTTTAAAATGAAGCGAAATGAGTCCCATCAAATCCGTCCGACCTCATCTAAAACCGGAAGATCCTGGGCACTTGCCCTGACGACCATCGTATCGGAAAGGCAATCATGGAGAGATCGGCCGGAAGAAGAAAACAAAACAGGAAGAAGGCCAAACCCCAGAGTCAGAAATTCCAGAACAAGTCCCAAGGTACGGACAAGCCCCGATCTCCACCCGATCCCCCCGGAAGATCTCGATATTCTCCGGATCTTCAGATCAAAGATGGACATCCCCGGGGTTTCTGAAAAAAAAGTCAGGAAAGCGGAAAAATACAAAAACCAGATCAGAATGGAAAAAACAGGGTGAAAATTGGACTGGGCCCATAAAAGAAAAGGGTTGTCGAACTCTTCAGGAGACACTGATTTCAGGATAATCTCTCGAAAAACCGTGATCCATCCGGTCGAAAGGAAATGGATCAGGGAAAGATCTAGAACAAATGCCAAGATACGGTCAAGAACCATTGAATTCTCCCGGAGACGGTTTCAAAACGAAAATCACTTTTCGCCAGAAAAATGATTTCTGTAATAACTGCCGGAAAGTCCCAAAAGGGAGATCACCGACAAAATCGCGGCTTCTGCCGACAGTATTAGCGGACCGAGCGTTTCGGGATAGAACCGGTCTTTTGGCAGAGTTTCCAGGAAGCCACGCTCCCGATCCGACCACCCGCCCTCCGGACCGACCAGAGCGACAAGCTCATGATTTCCCTCCATACCGGCCAGTCCGGAAACCACTCTCTCCCACCATGGCGCTTGAGGTGTCCAGGAGGAAATCGCTTCGTCAAAAAAGAGAAAGGAGACGGCCGGATCAGCCGCCAACTCCCGCAGAGTCATCGGCGCATCCATATTCATCTGGTCCGTTCTTCCTGACAGTTGGCTTTTTTCCCGGATGATCGCCTCCATCCGCCCTTTTTTTCTGGAAAACTCTTCTGCATCCCATCTGACGACTCCCCGATCGGTGGAAAGCCAGATCAGCCGATCGATGCCGCACATGGTCGACTGAGAAAGAGTCTGGGAGAGAAAATCTCCCTTGATCGGAGCAATTGCCAGTGAAAATCGGCAACGTCCATGCTGTCCCCTATAAGATCTCCGGGAGTCCTGCGGGGTGAGGGAAAGGGAAAGGGGAGACAGTCGGATGACCTCCCCCTGAAAAAGCTGACCGGATTCCGGTTGGCAAAAAGAGAAACAGTCCCCCACCTTGCAACGAAGACTTTTCTTCAGATGAAGGGAGAGCTCTTCACCCGGAATGAGTGTACTCCCTTCCTCCAGAGAAGGGAGTATCCGCTCTTCGGAAGTGATCCAAAAGATTCTGGGACCGGCCATGAAATGGCCTATTCGAACATCGATTTGACCTTGGAGAAAATCCCGCCGTCATGATGTCCGGAATCATGGACAACATTGCCGGATATTTCGGCATATTTTTCCAAAAGCTCACGTTGCTCTTTGGAAAGCTGCGTGGGAATCTCCACCTTCAGTCTGACAAGAAGGTCCCCCATCTGGCGGTTCTGGGGGTTGACCAGGCCTTTTCCCCGGAACCGCTTCAGCGTTCCGGGCTGGGTCCCGGGATCCACCTTCAGCTTGATACTGGCTCCAAGGGTCGGAACTTCAACCTCGTCGCCAAAGATTGCCTGGATAAAAGACAGGTTTTTCTCGACAACCAGATCATCCCCCTCACGGGAAAAGATATCGTGGGGACGGACAATGATGTCCAGAAACAGATCTCCGGGAGGGCCGTTATGGCTACCGGCATGCCCCTCTCCACCGATACGGACCCGCATTCCGGTCTGAACGCCCGGAGGAATCGAACGGGTAATGGTCCGCTCAACCGATTGTCGACCTCGCCCAGAACACACAGGACAAGGATCCGTGATCAGGCTCCCCTCGCCATTACAGGTTGTACAGGCCCTTTGTACGGCAAAAAATCCCTGCTGGATACGGACATAACCGGAGCCCCGGCATGTCGAACAAACCTTGACAGCCTTTCCCGCCTTGGCACCTGTTCCCTGACAGGGAGCGCAAGACTCCCATCGGGGCACCTTGACGGAGATCTCCCGCCCAAGGGCAGCTTCCTCAAAGGTCAACTCGACCTGACGGAGAATATGCTCTCCCTGTTGGGCCTGGGAACCGCCAGACTGAGCCGTTCCGAAAAACTCCGAAAAGACATCCGCAAAAACATCCCCGAAATGTCCACCGCCGGCTCCCCTTCCGGAAAAACCTCCCATGTCGAAGCCTTCGGAAAAACCGCCGTTATCATATTGGGCCCTTTTCTTGGGGTCTCCCAGAATCTCATAGGCTTCGTTAATGGATTTGAACTGGGCTTCTGCGGCCTTGTCTCCGGGATTTCGGTCCGGATGGTACTGCATCGCAAGCTTCCGGTAAGCCTTTTTCAGATCTTCCTGACTCGCCGAACGGCTTACGCCCAATATATTGTAATAATCCTTGGATGCCACGATCTACAATCTCCCTTTTTCAGAAACAGATGACCGGGAAAAACGACAGAATGCCCGGGAACCCCTACTGGCCCATTGGGGCCATTCATTACCACAATGAGTCAGGACAAAATGACCCTGACCTGTCATGAGAAACAAAAAGACGGAGGAACGCCACCCTGGCGTCCCTCCGTCCACCCACCAAAGATGGGGTTTATCATATCAGTGATTGTCCTTTTTGACATCCTCATATTCTGCATCAACCACTTCCGGTCCGCCTGGAGGAGGAGGTGCCTGACCATCGGAAGGAGGTGCCGCTGCCTCCTGGGACTTTTTGTAAACCATCTCGGCAATCTTGTGGGAATGTGTTTCAAGCTCCTTGTGAGCCGCTGTCAGAACCTGCGGATCATTCGACTCAAGAGCTTTCTTGGCCGTCTCGATGGCTTCCCTATACGTTCCGCGCTCGACATCCCCGATTGTGTCTCCGAGCTCATTCAGGGACTTTTCCGTTGAATAGACAAGCGATTCAAGGTTGTTCTTGGCCTCGATGGCTTCTCTCTTGGCCTTGTCTTCGGCGGCATGCATCTCCGCTTCCTTGATCAGACGCTCGATATCTTCCTTCGAAAGACCACCCTGGGCTGTGATACGGATCGACTGCTCCTTGCCGGTTCCCTTGTCTCTGGCAGAAACATGGACAATTCCGTTCGAATCGATGTCGAAGGTCACCTCGATCTGGGGAACTCCGCGGGGTGCGGGCGGAATGCCTTCAAGGTCGAACTCTCCCAACAGCTTGTTGTCGGCAGCCATCTCCCGCTCGCCCTGATAGACCTTGATGGAAACAGATCCCTGGCTGTCGGAGGCTGTGGTGAAAACCTGACTTTTCTTTGTCGGAATCGTCGTGTTCCGCTCGATGAGCTTTGTAAACACCCCTCCGAGCGTCTCAAGACCGAGAGACAGCGGACTGACGTCAAGAAGAAGAACATCCTTGACCTCTCCCTTCAGGACAGCGCCCTGAATGGCTGCTCCAATGGCCACGACCTCATCGGGGTTGACACCCTTGTGTGGCTCTTTTCCAAAAAATTTCTTGACAGTCTCCTGAACTTTGGGCATACGGGTCTGCCCGCCCACCAACACAACCTCGTCAATCTGGGAGGTTGTCAGGCCAGCATCGCTCATGGCCTTTTTCACCGGTTCAATGGAGCCGGTGACCAGATCGTCCACAAGCTGTTCGAGCTTTGAGCGGGAGATTTTCAGGACCAGATGCTTTGGACCGGTCTGATCTGCGGTGATATAAGGAAGATTGACCTCAGTCTCCATCGCGGTCGAAAGCTCGATCTTGGCTTTTTCGGCCGATTCCTTCAATCGCTGGAGTGCCATCTTGTCTTTTGAAAGGTCGATTCCGTTTTCCTTTTTGAACTCTGAGATCAGGAAATCGATGATCTTCATATCGAAGTCATCACCACCAAGAAAGGTGTTTCCGTTGGTAGATTTCACCTCAAAGATTCCATCGCCGATCTCGAGAACAGAGATATCAAACGTACCGCCACCGAGGTCATAAACAGCAATTTTCTCTTCTTTCTTGCTGTCGAGACCATAGGCCAGGGAGGCCGCAGTCGGTTCATTGATGATCCTGAGAACGTTCAGTCCGGCGATCTGTCCGGCGTTTTTGGTATCCTGACGCTGGGCATCGTTAAAATAGGCCGGAACCGTAATCACAGCTTCCGTTACCTTCTCGCCAAGGTAGTCCTCAGCCGCCTGCTTGAGCTTTCCAAGGATTTTTGCCGAGATTTCAGCCGGGCTGTAAACCCTTCCCCGAATCTCGACATGGGCATCACCATTTGGAGAAGCAACGATCTTGTAGGGAAGCTTTTTACGGGCATCGGCAACCTCGTCGGAGTTGAATTTCCGGCCGATCAGTCTTTTTACCGAAAAAATCGTGTTTTCCGGGTTGGTGATCGCCTGGCGCTTTGCGACCTGACCGACGAGAATATCCCCCTTGTCGGTGAATGCCACAACCGATGGAGTGATCCGGGAACCTTCCTGATTGGGAATGACAACCGGTTCTCCCCCCTCCATGATGCTGACCACTGAATTTGTCGTTCCAAGATCAATTCCGATGACTTTTGCCATTTTGAACACCGTCCCTTCTTTTAGACTATCCGTTATGAACTGCGACTGCACATCCGATCTGATCACTCACTGAACCCGTCCTTGATTGTGGAGACAATCGAAAGACCGGGCAAATCTAAGGCTTCCTTGCCAGAGTCACAAGGCTTGGCCTCAACAAACGATTGTGCAGACGATACCCCTGCTGGTAAACATCAACGACCGTCCCCTCCGGGACAGACGAAGTCTCCGAATACCCCATAGCCTCATGGACATTCGGATCAAAAACTTCCCCATGGGTCGGCACTTTTGTCACATGGTACTTCTCCAGAAGCTCCTCAAACTGTTTTTGAGTCAGTCTGACCCCATCGATCAGGGACTTGATATCCGCTCCGCTTGACTGCTGCTTTTCAAAATGGTGCAGTGCCCGGTCAAGGTTATCCAGAACAGGCAGAAAGGCGGACAAAAGGGATTCATTCGCAAATTTTCTGGACTCTTCCGTATCCCTTCCGACCCTTTTTCGGTAATTGTCAAAGTCGGCAAAAAGGCGAATATACTGCTCTTTCCAGTTTTCCTGTTCGGAAGGAGCGTTCTGATCCTCGCCTCCGACGGGATTTTCAGATTGCTCTTCCCCTTCCGGAGACGCTGCTCCGGATGGTTTCTCCTCACGAAATTCCTCTTCCATCGTTCCTCTTTTCTTCTTTATGTCTTTTTTGAGTCCCCGTTCTCTTTTCCTGACTGACACACCGATACGCAACACACAAACAACCAATCGGAAAGACGATCAACACCCCGAATCCATAACCGGAGCTTCGCTACGAATTGATGTGCGAAGTCGGAGGCATCACCTCTTCAATCCATAAGTTCAGACGATCGGACAAATACATCATGATGGGAATAACCTGGTCATACTGCATCCGGATTGGCCCGACCAGGCCGATCGAGCCAAGCCAGACATTCCCGTTACGAAGAGGAATGGAGATCAGGGTACACGGCTCCAGAGCCCTCACCGGTATTTCGTTTCCAATCCTCAGAGCCATCTGGTCTTCCGTGAGCAGCTCTTCAAAAATCCTGTAGAGAGCGGACTGTTCCTCGAAGACCTCCATGATCTCCCGTAAGGTATTTGCATTCTTGAACTCGGGAACTTCTGCAAAATAAGAGGTGCAAAACACCCTGACATCGGGCTCGGGGGAAAGCGATGTCAACTGGGTAAAAACATCCAGCAACGACCTTCCCAGCGCCTCAAGCTCCGACACGATCTCGCTCCGAACCTGAAGCAGCGTCTTGTGACGGGCTCTCCGGCTGAGCTCCTGCCCCATGGAGATGACTTCCTGGATATCCACATTTTCCGGGATCAAAAGCGTCTTTTTCAACAACGAACCTGATTCGGTTATCACAACCATCAGGACATGCCGTGGAGAAATCTGGACAAGATCGAGAGAGAGAAGGCACTCCTCAAGATTTGTCCCGGTTCCCAGGAGAATCCCCGTGGATCGAGTCATCCTACTGACCAGATTGATGACTGTTGACAGGACGGAGAGCAAATCCGGCGATGCCGTATCCGCAAGAACCGCATCAAGAAGATGCGCCAGTTGATCCACCGACTCGGACTCGAGCCCCGGGAATCGGGTGTTGTCCACAAAATACCGAAAACCCTTTGGGGTCGGAACCCTTCCTGCAGAGGTATGCGGGTGCATCAGATAACCCGTTTCCTCAAGATCCGCCATGACATTTCTGATCGTGGCCGGGGAATAGTTCAGCCCGAACTGCCGGTTGACCGCCCGGGAACCAATCGGACTGGCATTCCTAATATACCCCACCACCGTCGCATTTAAAACTTCCCAACTTCTTTCATCCATGTCTGCCACCTCTACTGCATCTGCACAGGTGCCCATCAAAAATTAGCACTCGCATCAAGTGAGTGCTAAAACGATATCAGGGCACATATCCCGATGTCAAGCAAACAGGGCTCCATTCTGCATCAGGGAGCACAAGGTAAAGGACAGACAAACCAGAAAAACCTAATCGGCCACCGTCGCTTTTTGCGGATGGGAAATCGCGGAGCGCTCAAAGCCGAAGATTGCGAACAGAAGCAGCAGACAGGAGATGGAGGTCAAAAGGTAGAGATTCCCAAAAGAGAGCATCATCGCCTGGGCATCAAGAGTCTGGTTCATAAGGGCAAAGGACAATGGACCCGCCGCCTGGGGCGAGACACCATGGGCGATAAAGAGTGAGTTCAGCATCTGGGAGTGTTGCTCAAAAAAGGGAGCGGAATTCGAGAGGTGTGCCGAAAGGTCACTCCGATGTTGCTGTTCGAACCGCTCAAGCATCGTCGTCATGAAGGCAATGCCGACCGTTCCCCCGATCTGGCCCATCATACTGACCAACGCTGCACCTGAAGAGACCTTCTCCCTGGAGAGAGTCGACATGGCCAAGGTCATGATCGGCGGGAAGAGGCAGGCAAGTCCGATCCCTCTTTCGATCAGGGGCCAGAAAACCGCATCGGGGCCGATCTGGATCGAAAGGGAAGAGAGTCCATGAAGGGAAAGAAGAAGAATGCCCATCCCGGCAAACATGATGGGTAAAAGAGGAGCCTTTCCCATCGCTCCACCGACAAACATGGCGGTAAAGGTAAAGGAAAGGATACCCGGAAGAAGGACAACCCCCATTTTATAGGGGTTCCAGCCGAGAAGGATCTGTCCCATCAGAGGAACGGTAAACAGCGTTCCGAAATACACAATCCCCAGAAAAAACAGACCGAAACAGCCTGCCGCAAGAGATCTGTTTTTCAGAACCCTGAGATCGATGAGGGGATGCTTCGCCATAAACTGCCGAACGATAAAAAGCGGGAGACTGATCACAGCGATCCAGAAGCTGGCCCGTATCAGCGGAGAATCGAACCAGGCAAACTCCTGGCCATTTTCCAGAAAGATCTGGAGGGCAGGAATGCCGAGGGCGAGAAGAAGGATCCCCCAGACATCAGCGGTCTCTTCGTGATTGGTAAACGGAGAGTTCCTGATCACCTTGTAGGACAATGCGGTCAGGACGATCCCGATCGGCACATTGATGTAAAACATCCACGGCCAGCTGAGATGATAGGCGATATATCCGCCGATCACAGGACCTACCGCAGGGCCAAGGCTGATGCCGATCGCAAAAAGCGCATTGGCCAGACCAACAAGTCTTGAAGGATACGCTTCAATCAAAAGAGCCTGGCTTGTCGCAAAAAAAGCCGCTCCGCTCACCCCCTGCAACATCCTGAAGATCACGAGTTCCGGCATGGATGTCGACTGTGCGCAGAAAAAGGAAAAAATGGTGAAAAAAAACACCGACCCCGTAAAATAGACTTTTCTGCCAATTTTATCGGCAAAAAAACGGGTCATGGGGATCATCAGGATATTGCCGATCGAATAAGCGGTAATGATCCAGGCAACCTCATCGACAGTGGCATCAAGCCCGCCCATCATCTTCGGAAGACCGACGTTGACAACCGTCGAGTCGACCGTTTCGATCAGTGTGGCTCCGATGGCACAGACAGTGACAAGGATCCTTTCCCGCATCGGATAGCCCAGATCACCCTCATGGGCAGCCGTGGCGACAGGAGTCTCCGTCATCCCGATCTCCTAATGGCCAAAAGCCGGATGGTAGGAAGGGTCAACATGGACTGTGGGAACAACCGAAAGACCAGGAATGAGAAGGTGGTCCGGATCCGAGTCCGGCAAAAGGGCAATGCGCACAGGAACCCTCTGAACAACCTTTGTAAAGTTTCCGGTGGCATTTTCGGGGGGCAAAAGGGCCATGATCGCACCTGTCGCCTGCTGGATACTCTCGACTTTCCCCTTGAAGACCCGGTCAGGATAGGCATCCACATGAATCGTGACAGGATCACCGACCTTCATGTGCGTGATTCTGGTCTCCTTCATGTTCGCAATCACCCAGGTGTGAAACGGAATGATCGTTGCAAGGGACAGTCCGGGAGAGACATACATACCAAGACTTGCCGTCCGGTTGGTGAATCGCCCGGAAACATCAGAGACAATCTTGAGATAGTGCTTGTTCAGCAAGTCGGCTGCCAGGGCAGCCTGCATTTTCTTCACCATCGCCCGGTCAAGGGAAATTTGTTTTTTGGCCTTTGATAGCTCGTGATGGGCAATCCTCAGGGCAACGTCCAGATGCTCCAGATCCTCCTCCGTCGCATATCCTCCCCTGGAAAGGACCACTCCCCTGTCCCTGTCCGATTGTGCCTTTAAAAGATTCTGTTCGGCAATCCGCATCTGGCTGACATCAAGGGGGATCTTTCTGGTCACAGAAACAAGGTCCGCCCGTTCAACATCAAGGCGGGCAAGAACATCTTTGGGATCAAGCTCCAGGAGAAGGTCTCCCGGATGGACGATCTGATTGTCATGAACATAGATTTTGGTGACAACACCAGGGATACGTGTTGTCACCATATGGGGACGGGCAGTCATAAAGGCATCCGTCGTGGAAACATTTCGTTCACGGTCCCTGACCCACCATAGTCCCATCAGGACAAGTGCCAAAATGAAAGTACCGCCTGCCAGAAACTTCAAGTAATGCTTGTTCAATGAATCCTCCCGATCAATCCAAGGTCTTCTTCAGAAATCCATCCGTCAAGGAATCGCTTCATGTCCGTCGGGGCTTAAAAGCCCCTCCGCATACTTATAGTCCACCCATCGCATGATCACGTCATAATGAGCCTGGACATAAATGGAAAGAGACCTTCTCAATTGCGTTTCGGCATCCACAACATCCACCGATCTGGCCGTGCCGACCCTGAATGCCCGTTCCATCAACTCATCATTTTCTTCGGCATACTGTTTGGCAAGCTTAGCTTCGGAGAGCCGTGACTTTGCCTCGCGAAGAAGAATAGCCGCAGAACGAAGCTGTGAGCGGACCTCCTGACGGGTCTCTTCATACTGGTTTTTCGCAGCACTTTCACGGGCCCTGGCTCCGTGCACCTGGTCCATGACAAGTCCTCCCTGATAGATGGGGATGTTGAGCATGCCCCCGATGGAAAAACTCGAGAATGCGTTGTTGGGAATAGCGGGACTCCCCAATGCCTGTGTCGGTATCTGCGCCAGGAAATAGGATCCGTTTCCCGTCAGCGTAGGATAGTTCTGGCTTTTCGCTCCAAGAAGGGTTTCATGACTTGAAAGGACCGCGTCATGGGAAGCCAGCAGATCGGGGCGGTTTTGGTAGGCCAGTTCCAGATCACCCTCTTTTGTATGGCCAAAGCTACTGTCACCGGGAAAATACGGCTGGACCTGAATATGGGCTCCTTTTGGAAGTCCTATGGCCTTTCGAAGCGTCACGAGCGCGACATCCCGATCCCCTTCCGCCTGAATTTTCGACATGATAGCATTTTCAAGGTTGACCCTGGCTTGTGTCACATCGATCTTGAGCCCCACACCGGCCGACAGTCGTGACTCCGCTTCTTCTAGATGTTTTTTGGCATCATCCTCACCAGCGATCGCAACCCTGAGTCCCTGCTCCTTGTCCAGGACATTCAGGTAGGCAATATCCACTTCATGGATCAAATCCAGAGACAGCTTGCGAAGTTTTTCTTTCTCCTCATCCCTTGCCCGTCTCTCAAAGGAGACTTGATGGCCTGTCCGCCCAAAATCATAAATCAGCTGATTGACCCCAACGGTAAAAAGCTGATAGTCCAGAAACTGGTAGCCCGGAAAAAGGAAATACCCCAGAAAGCTGTTTCCGTAGTTGTTCTGGTAACTTGCCTGCACTTGGGGAAGATAAGAAGATTTCGCACCGCGGACATCATAGGTTCTGGACTTGAGGAGATCCTTTTCGGACTTCAGGTTGGGTCGGAGCTTGAATGCCTCGTCGAGCGCCTCTTTTAAGGTCATGTTACCGGAATCCGCCAGGGCTCTTCCCACTGACAGCGGAGAAAATACAAGAATGGAAAAAGCAAAAATCCAAAAAAGCTTTTTCCCTGATTTCCCCAAAAGACCGGATTGTTGATCGACTTGCCTTTTTACTGAAACAACAGGCCTCATTCAGCAAAACCCCCCATTGTTGACTTGTCTGTTGGTTTTCCCGCCAGTGACTCGTGGGTAAACCTCTTCATCAGAAAAATGATCGGAATCCCCAAAAGACCAAACAGACCGGCGTAAAGAAACGTATTGTTATAGGCAGAGATACTGGCCTGCATATGGATCATCTGGGAAAGAAGCCCGTTGGCAACTCCCGATCCGCTCTCATTGATCAAAAGCCCATGATGGGCTTCAAGGTGAATCTGGGCGAGCGTTTTCTGCATCGGGTAAGCGCTCAGGATATCATGGGAACGATATTGGTCCACAAAAGAAGCTGTTCTATGATCAAGAATATTTCCCAATATGGCAACTCCAACCGCTCCACCCAGCTGGAGAGTGTTGCTTTGAAGCATCGATGCCAGACCGATATGACGAGGCTCCACCAGATTCTGGGGAAGACTTGAGAGCAAGGCATTGATCAGACCCATCGAAAGACCAAAAAGCAGCTGTGGAAACAGCAGCTGATAAAACGAAGGGACATTCGTTAAAAACGTGAAAAACATCTGGGAGAGACCCAAAAGCGCAAATCCTGCAAAAAGAATTATGCGCTTACCCCTGTCGGTACTCCGTGAGGAGAGAATACCCATGATTGGCATAAAGATTCCCGCCATCAACGAAGTCGGCAACAGGACCAGTCCGGCATCGATCGACGGGAAGCGATTGTAGCTCTGCACAAACAGGGGAAGAAGGAACATCCGCCCAAAAAGACTGATCGCCCTTGTCAGCGACAGCAGGATCACCAGAGAAAAGTCCCAGTTTCTGAAAATCGACAGGTCAAGGATCGGATGTTTGACCGAAAAGGCTGTATAAACATACACCCAGAATGAAATGCTCATGACTGTCCAGCATTCGTAGACAAATCTTGAATCCCACCCCCACCGTTCCCCCTCGGTAATCCCCATCTGCAGAAAGGCAAGAGTCATTCCAAGAGAGATAAAGCCCGCATAATCAAAAGGAAGGACCTTGGCGGGAGGATCATTTCTCAGAATCAGAAAGGTGACAAAAAACGACAGGATTCCCACCGGGATATTTACGAAAAAAATATCTCTCCAATTAAAATTGTCGATCAGGTAGCCGCCCAGAATGGGGCCGATCGTCGGTGCCAGAACGATCACGATACCAAAGAAACCGAAGGCCTTCGACCTGTCCGCCGGGGTGAACGCCTCTGTAATGATCGTAAATCCAAGGGGCATCATGAGACCACCGCCGATCGCCTGAATGACCCGAAAAAAAATCATCGCGTTCAAATTGGGGGAAAGACCGCAGAAAAAGGAAGAGAGGGTAAAAAGAAAGGTCGAAAACAGATACAGCTTTTTTGCGCCGACCAGGGACCTTCCCCACGCCGAAGCAAGAGTGATTACGGCAAAACTCATGGCATAGGCCGAAATGACCCAGCGAACCTCGTCAATATCGGTATCAAGACTTCCCACCATATTCGGAAGGGCAACATTGACAATGGTCGTATCCAGAACCGGAAGAAAAAGCCCCAGCATGACCGCTCCAAGAGCCCACCAGCGGTAATTGGGAGATTCGTCAAACAGTCCTTCCGCGACATTCACCAAGGGCTTCCCTTCCTGATATGGATCTTGATCTCGGCCGACATTCCCGGCAACAGCTTTAAAGATTTCGCATCATCCACCTGGATGCGGACAGGAATTCTCTGAACAACCTTCACAAAGGTTCCTGACGCATTTTCCGCGGGCAACAGGGAGATTGCGGCGGCGGAGGTGGGAAGGATCCTCTCCACATGGCCGTGGAAATGACGTGAGGGATAGGTATCAATGTCGATGTCGACCGGTTGTCCGACCCTGACATGTCCCATCCTGGTCTCCTTGACCTTTGCAAGAATCCAGAAAACATTGGGGTCCGACACCGATAAGATCGGCTGACCCGGAGAGACAACCTGCCCGATCTGTCCGATCCGTTCCACAATTTGCCCGTTGATCGGAGAATGAACCGTATAGTTCAGCGGGTGGGATTCCGAGATAGACAATGCCATCCGATCGGTCATAACCAGTCTTTTCGTACGGTAAAGCTGAACATCAAGATCCTTCAGCCGGGTTTTCAGAGCCTCCAGGTCCTGTGCGGTAATGAATCCGTTCTTGTGGAGCTTCACACCCCTGGCATAATCATCTTTTGCCTGCTTCTCCCGAAGGGTGAGGGATTCTTCATCCTTGAGGCTCGATTCCAGATTCCGGTAATCCGATGCATTCATCCGGTTGATCCCCGAAAGGGCATGAAATCCGGTGATATCGATTCTCGCAAGCTCCATCCCCTTTGAAACAGGATCTCCGATATTGTAGGGCAAGGACATGATCCGCCCCTGGGTGTTTGCCGAAATCAGGATAATGTTTCCATCCACCATGGCATCTTCCGCGGTGACATAGTAATCAAGGTATCTTGAATAGAGAAAAACGACTACAAGAGTCCCAATGATACCCAGGATGGGGATCAGTTTTTTGGGTGACAGAAGCGATCGCATGGGGGAAAGGGTCACATCGCTCCTTTTATCACTCCCTTCGCTCATGGGGCACCTCCCGTTAAGGAGGAACCGAACTTCTCACTCATGGCCGGCGGGAGAGGATGAGCGATCTGGCTCATGGCCGTCTTTTCATCAAATCCCTTGTAAGTGGGGGATGAAGGATTATGGCAGGTCAGGCAGGTTTTCTTATCAGGATGGATCACCAGACCCGCTTCCCTGGCTTTTTTGGGATCAATCATAACGCTGTAGTGGGTATAGTCTTCCCCCGGACCATGGCAGGATTCACACTGAACGCCATCCTTCATCCGGAATGTCGAAACCGCTTCCGGCAAGGCAGCGTTTGGCGCCGTAACATGGCAGGACAGACATCTCTGGCTGGTTTTCGGATCTGAAACACCGAGACGCTTTCCTATATCCAGTGCCTCCCTTGAGGAAAGATCGAGAAAGGCGCGGGAATGGGGACTGGATTTCCAAGCCTGGAATTGCCGCCCTAAAAGGCCTGATGAATGGCAGGCCTCACAGGACTGGACTCCGACATATCGATGCAGGAACATGCTTTCCGTTGCACCCGCATGGCCTTCATGGATAATACCAAGAGCGCCGGAAACGACAATCAGAAAAATCAGGAACGAAAATCCCCACCTGAACCACTTTTTATTCCATTCCATTCTGGCCCTCTAAAAGATTGGATCCTGCAATCGGTCCCAATCCCTTCATAAAATGATCAATCAATCTTGAGAGAAAAATCTTGTCGTCCACTGGCCAGATTTTTTTTCCTGAAAGGATTTCCTGGAAAAAGAAATTGGAAAAGAGTGCCCCCAGAAAGTACTGGGCAACATCCCTGATCTCTGACCATCCCGCAAGCACCGAAACAATCCGGTTGAATCGGTTCAGACTGAGCTCATAGACCATCCTCGGATACAGGGGCTCACGATCTTTTTCAAGGAGACGATATTCCGAGACAACGATCCTGAAGACATCACGATGCAAGATGAGGGACGAAATGGTCGCCTCCCCCACCTGTTGGAGAAAAACCTCCAGATCTTTTCCGGAGATCTCATTGTTTTGAAGCTTCTCTTCCCACTCGGCATAGACCTTCTGGATCGGAGAAGACTCCTGAGAGAACTTCTCTTCGATGATGGCAAACAAAAGAGCTTCCTTATCAGGGAAGTAATGATACAAAAGCCCTTCTGCCACTCCTGCACGAGCCGCAATCTTCTTATTTGTCGTCCGGTGGAATCCTTCCTCCGCAAAGCAGGACAGTGCTGACTGAAGAATATTCCGGCATCTTGGGGATCGGCCTGTATCGGTAGAAAAAGAATTCTTTTCCATATTGTCGACCTATTGGTTGGCGTGGATCACACAATGGTTCCCAAAAATTGATTGATCAATCAATCAACATTTTTTGTATTGGATCACAGAGCGGACTGATTGGTCAATCAATCTGTACAAACCTGAAACATCCGGATAAAAAATTCCAAAAAAAAAGGCCCCTGTAAAAGGGGCCCCTTATTGACCGGATATTTTTAGCGATTACCCGGCGTTCTGCTTGAGCCAGAGATTTTTCATGGTCTTGATGACCCGATGGGCCTTCGGAGCCTGTACCACTTTTTTGACACCGTTCAGGGTCTGGTAGACGGTCTGCTGATAGTCCGCCTTCGACATCGATTCCAGAACGTAGACATCGTTGAAATATTCGACCGGAGCACCCGGGCTGGTCTGGATCCAGTATCTTCTCCACCAGAAGCGGTCTGGTTGAGCTCCGGTGATGATACCGGTTGCAACCTGCAGAGTGCCGTCTTCTATGGCCTGTTGGGTATCTGCATTGTAGGAACCGGCACTCTGTGTCGCATCAACGGTTCGGGCCTTGATATAAAGGTTATGGACCGTATTTTTGATGGTCGTGGCAATTCCTTTCTGGGCATTGGCAACAGCGTCCGTCCGTCCGCCTTCCATGTCAAACTCGTGATCCGCCTCTCCGGTAAAGTACTTTCGGTCCGGATGGGATTTCTGGTAAGCCCTCATGTTGTCGATCCACTCAGGACGGGATCCTTTGGAATGAGCGACCTCATGTTCAATCCCGTACGGATTTGGAGGTTGCTGTACAGAACTGCAAGCCGCCAAGGCAATAAAAGTTCCCACACTCAGAAACGAAGCACCCAATGACAGCACTTTTTTGCAATTCAGCATCAAAACCCTCCTTAAGAGACAAAAGAACCATTCCCAATGAAAATTGACCGTCCAGGATTGCAGACGCCAGATTTTTCCCCTATCCTTGAGATTGGGAAACAAACACCAAATACCTGCATTCTATCACATTTCAGGAGTTTCACCACATGTCAAAAAAACACGTGCCTTCCCATATCCCCATTCCAGCTTCCCCCTACGGAACACAAGCCATTCAGGAAGCGATCCTTGAGCCCTGGCCCAATCCGGCACCGGAGGAAATCTACGAAACGAACATTTCCTACCCGGAGTTCACATGCCTGTGCCCAAGATCCGGATATCCGGACTTCGCGACAATCCTCATCCGCTATCGGCCTGCCCAAAAGATTGTCGAACTCAAAAGTCTCAAACTGTATCTGAACAGCTTCAGGGACAGGGCCATCTCTCATGAAGCGGTAACAGCCCTGATTTATCGCGATTTAATGAATCTGCTGGAGCCCAGCTTTCTGGAGGTCAAGGGAGACTTCAATGTCAGGGGGAACGTGAAGACCGTCATCAGCATCGACTCCGAGATGCGAAAAGCCACCGGAAAATCTTCCAAAAAGCGTTAGGGAGAAAAGAAACAGAACGATTGCTAGGAATTATTCCCTGAAAAACTTCTTGGAAAACGAGGGATTCCACTGACAGTGGGCATAGGTGATTCTCTCCATGAACCTCCCCCGGGAATTCATTGTCGAAATGGAAACAGGAAGTCCTGTCTTCCTGTCGAAACTGACCCACATCCTTCCGAAAATCGGGCGGGCGATGCCAAAAACCGGGGCCACGTTGATGATGCGAACTTCATGGTCCATGGAAGTCCCCCTGTCGAGATAGACACAGCCACCCAGAAGACAGGCTGGAGCCAGCACCCTGGAGTAAAAACTTTCGTAATCCGCATGGTTGATCGTATGGCCAAAGCGGGATGTGATCAGGGAGGAGTCCGGATCCAGAGCCAATATCATCGGAAGAAAAGAAAAAGGCTTGACCCGAACCTGGTTCGTATCCTTTCGATAGATCAGCCAGGCACCCTTTCTCGGACGAAGCAGGTCGACCCTGATATCACCTGGTGCACGGACCGAAAGAATCATTTTTTCGTCCGCTTTCAGACGTCTCCCCACTTTTTCTTCATGATAGAAGGTTCGGACAAGACAACGGTATGAGGTAAGGGAAAGGGTAGTCTTGTGTTCGCCTTGGACGATGGCCCGACCGGCGGCTTCATCATATCGCCAGGGCCCAGGAGAGAGAACTGATCCCGGAGGAAGAAGTGGCCGGAGCGGATCAGGAAGCCCATCAGGGAACCCACTGGCCAGAGAGGATCCAGAGAGGAAGAAGACAACCCAAAAAACTCTTGCAGCAGTGTTTGAAAACCGTTTTTTCAGAAACCCTTTCATCAAGATCCGATCGAAAACAGGGGACCAGGACGCAAAGAGACCTGGTAAAGGACCAGACCCAGACCCAGAAGCCCCAGCATTCCGTGACAAAAAGTAAACAGGCGGAGCATTGCCAGACCACGAAATCCCCGGACGAGAAGTGCCAGGCCGAAAAAAACAGAACCGACAAGACTCAGGATTCCCCAATCCATATACTTAAGGGGACCAAGAATAAAATGACGGGCAACAATCATCAGGAAGCCGATCATCGCAAGCGTTGGATGAATAAAACCCAAAGGCTTCGGAAACGATTTCTTCATAACTTCCGCAGTGACGAGGACAACACCAAAAAGAGAGCCGATCGTTAAAAAAATGGCTCCAACCAAAAGAAGTCCGTGATCCATCGTTTTCCCCCAAAGACCAGCTAGCCGGTCTACCCTTCCTTCAGATCATTCGCCAACAAGATGGCCTCTGCGATTTCCTTCATGGATTTGCGGATGTTCATGCTTTTCTTCTGAAGCAGTCTGTAGGCTTCATCTTCGGTGATATGGTTGGTCTTCATCAGAATACTCTTGGCCCTGTCAATTTTTTTTCTGGACTCGAGGGCTTCTTCCATCTCGATGTTTTTCTGGAGAAGGCTTGTGTTTTCCCAGGCGATGGCCGCCTGATTGGCCACCGTCTGCAAGACGGTCACCTCATCCTCGGAAAAACGATGAACCTTGCTGGTATAGACATTGATGACACCAATCGGACGATTCTTGATCATCATGGGAACAGAAAGGAGAGAAACCAGATTTTCCTTCTTCGCGAGATCCTTGAAGGAATAGCGGGGATCTGCCTGGACATTTTCCACCCAGATCGGACGCCCATCCCGAAACACCAGTCCGGAGATGCTTTCACCGATCTTGATCGGAGGTTTGTTCCGGTACTCCTGGGACAGCGTCTGGGTCGCCCGGATCACAAGACCTTCCTCCTGGTCGTAAATCATGAGAGAGCAGAGTGTAGAGCTTGTCATTTCGGCTGTAACCGTCACGATCAGATGGAGGATTTCCTCAAGATACCGGCTGGAGGTGATCGATTCGCTGACCTGGGACAGCGCTTCAATCTGTCTAGCCTTTTTCCTGGCTTCTTCAAACAGGAGAACATGGTCGATCACAAGGGAAAGTTCAAGAGCCAAAACCACCAGAAGCTCAACTTCCCGGTCGGAAGGCTCATACACATCCCTGAACTGGAAATTCATGACCCCAAGGAGACGATCCTTTGCCACCAGAGGAATCGAGATAAAGGCTTCACAAGATTCGTCACTCAGGGAGGGAAAGGTTTTGAACCTGGGATCGAGCCACGCTTTTTTGGAGATGATCACCGGAGATCGCTCACGGGCCACCCAACCGGTGAGACCTTCCCCGAGACGAAGGGAAAAATGGCTTAAAAAGCCCGGAAGTGTGAGGGAAGAAGCCTTCAGAACAAGATGGGTCTTTTCTTCATCAAGAAGATAAATCAGCGCCACATCAAAATTGAGGATCTCCCGGGAGAGCCGGATGGCAAGGTCCAGGCGCTCCTCCAGGGGAGACTCGCTGTGAGTGATCCGCAGGAGACCCCGCAGAAGGCGTAGCTCCTTTTTCAGCTCTTCCTGATTACGATCATCCCTCAGACTTTCAAGATGTCCCAACGGCGGACGGCTGATGCCGTCCTCATCCTGAGCTGGACCGTCTGCTCCACTTTTCTTCACCTTGTTTCCTTTATCAAAAAGTCTTCCGGTTAGAGATCGGAAAGAGACTGACGAACGGTCTCCAGATCATAGTCACGAGTCATCAGAACCTTTCCCCAGGACACAGGAAGAATGATTGTCGCCCTGCCACCTTGTGTTTTCTTGTCGGACCCCCAGAATTTTTTCAGATCTTCGATGGAAACATCCTTGGGCCATTGATACGGGAGGCCAGCTCCCTTCAGGAGGGCAAGAAGCCTCTCCGAAATTCCCCGGGACAATCCCATCCGCTCAGAGACACGGGAGGCCAGAAGCATCCCGAGACCAACCGCCTCTCCGTGCAGCATCCCTCCAAATCCCAGTGCCCCTTCCAGAGCATGACCAAATGTATGGCCAAAATTCAGGGTCATCCGAAGTCCGCCTTCATGTTCGTCTTCCGATACAATCCGGGATTTTTCAAAGACCGACTCTGAAATGGCAGCAGACCAGAGATCCCTCTCGAATTTTTCCCCACCAAGTCTTTGGATGTTCTTCTCCAGAAGATCGGAAAGCCGGGCATTCCCGATCATCGCATATTTGATGACCTCTCCAAGTCCGGCGCGTCTTTCTTTCAATGGTAAGGTCAACAAAAGATCAGGATCAATCCAGACAGCCTTTGGGGGATAAAAAGATCCAATGAGGTTTTTGCCCATGCTGTGGTCCACACCTGTTTTTCCACCGACGGAAGAGTCGACCTGAGCGACAACGGTCGATGGGATATGGACAACCGGAACTCCACGCAAAAGGATCGATGCCGCAAATCCTCCCATATCCCCCGTTACGCCACCGCCCAAAACCAGAAGAGGTTCGCGCCTTTCCCACCGGAGCGCCAGGAGTTGGTCCAGAAGTGAAGAAACAGATCCCAGAGTCTTGTGGGACTCCCCGTCCGGAAGAAGCATTGTCTCCGGACGAAAATCGCCTGAAAGGAGGCTCTTGACGATTCTCTCTCCATGAAGGGGGTAGACAACAGGATTGGTAATGAGTCCAACCCGGCCTTCCGAACGCCATCCCATCCCTGACAACAGGGAAGGGAGCCCTTTCAAAAGACCGGATTCGATCAGGACCGGATAATCCCCCAGACGGGAGCGGACATCATGTCTGATCAAACTCCACCCACCTTTGAAGCCCAGTCCTCCCCCAAAAGTCGGGAGATCTGGAAAACGACCTGGGGAACGCTCATTCCGCCGGTTTCAACAACATAATCGGCGATTTCCCGATACAGCGGATCGCGTTCCCTGACCGTCAAAGCAATCTCTTCGGACAAAGGGATTTGGGGGTTCAGCCGTGGACGGGAGTTCCC
This sequence comes from Leptospirillum ferrooxidans C2-3, assembly GCF_000284315.1. Classification (NCBI taxonomy): domain Bacteria; kingdom Pseudomonadati; phylum Nitrospirota; class Nitrospiria; order Nitrospirales; family Nitrospiraceae; genus Leptospirillum; species Leptospirillum ferrooxidans. The sequence continues at coordinate 1,495,434 of NC_017094.1, forward strand.
CCAATGGGAGAGACGCCCTTCAAGCACATCCACCGAGACGGAAAGATAGAGAACCAACCCCATTTTGGAAATCAGCTCCCTGTTTGCAGGAGAAAGAACGATTCCGCCTCCCGTTGAAACCACCCCCGCTTTCACCCCCGGAAGCTTTTGAAGAACGCCCGATTCCAGATTTCGGAAAGAAGGTTCCCCTTCCCGAGCCCAAAAAGTCGAAATCGGTTCACGAATGACCTCTTCGACCATCCTGTCCGTATCATAAAATGCGAGATCCCGGACGCGGGCCAAGGAATGGCCAATCGTCGTCTTTCCGCTCCCTCTCGGCCCAACGAGCAAGATATGCCCCGAAGATTTGCCAGGATGGATCTCATGGTCCATCAAACAATATTTCCGGGATAATACATCTGTTCGACACGTTCGCTGGACTCCATGTGAGCTTTAAGCTCTCCGATCGAATCCCCCGAAAACTTCTCCGAAATTGCCTGGGCCAGAATCAGGCAGACCATGGCCTCTCCGACAACTGAAGCAGCAGGAACCGCACAGGTATCCGAGCGCTCAATGGTTGCCGGAGCGGATTCCCCAGTACGAATGTTGACAGAAGGAAGCGGGTTATAAAGGGTTGAGATCGGTTTCATTCCGGCCCGAATCAAGAGTGGCTGGCCGTTCGTCATCCCTCCCTCAAGTCCTCCGGCACCATTGGTGGGTCTCACTGGAGGCTGGCCTGGTCCAGCTGGAAGAAAAGCGTCATGAACCTTTGATCCATGCTTTCGGGCCCCTTCCATACCCAACCCGATCTCAACGGCCTTGATGGCCTGAATGCTCATCATCGCCTGGGCAAGGAGCCCGTCAAGACGACGGTCCCATTGGGTATACGTTCCGAGACCGACAGGAAGAGGTGTTGTCCTGACCTCAAAAACACCACCAAGAGTATCCCCTTCTCTCTTGGCGGTCCGGATCGCCTCAATCATGGCCAGAGATGCCTCCACCTCAGGACAAAACACCTCTGATGCCATGACAAGCGATCTGAGCTCCGAAAAATCCTTCACCTCCATGTGTGGAGATTTCATGGAAACAGATCCAATCTCAAGGACAAAGGAGGTCACATCGATATCGAGCTGGCGAAGATATTGACGGGCAACGCCGCCGAGTGCCACACGCATCGCCGTTTCCCTGGCGCTGGCCCTCTCAAGAATATTCCGCAGGTCACGCATGCCGTACTTGATGCCCCCCGCATAATCCGCATGTCCTGGACGGGGAATCAAAACCTGGCGCTCCGGCTCCCCACTTCTGGGACCGACGGCCATATCCTCTTCCCAATGGGAAAAGTCTTTGTTCTCAAGGATGACCGTGATGGGGCTTCCGATGGTCACCCCCCGGCGGACGCCGGTCAAGAAACGAACCTCATCAGTTTCTATCCGCATTCGGCCACCCCGGCCGTACCCCATTTTTCGCCTTGAAAGATCTTCCCGAAGCATATCCGAATCCAGCGGCATTCCCGAGGGGATTCCCTCGATCATCCCGACCAGAGCCGGACCGTGAGATTCTCCTGCCGTGAGAAAGCGAATCAAGGCATCATCGGCATCATTGGCATACCGCCTCCACCACCGGCCCCACCGCCCGGCTTTGTGTTGTCTGGTCCCATCTTCTTTTTCTTCTTATGGGGAACAAGATGTAATGTCACACCCAGAAGAGACTGAAAATCCGCTCCAAGATAGACGCTCTGGGCAACCAGAATTCCTTTTCCGGGAACATTCTGGATCGAAGTGACTTTCGCCTGGTTTAAAAACAGGTTGATCCTTCTCAGGAGCGCCGGCTGGGTAGCCATCGCCTGGCCCACGGTCTGGTTGCCTGAGAGGGACAGTGTCCTGATCGTCTCAATCATCTTCTGTTTATTCTCATCAAGATCCTTCAAATAAGCGGATAGTCTGGCATTTCCATCCATGACCTTCCCGGAAGGAGTGGGTGTCACGCTCTGAACATGGATGGAACTTCCGGACCATGGAAGCTCATAGGAATAGATCTGTTTTTTGGGGGGAGCAGAGGAACACCCGGACAAAAAAAGGAGAGAACAGGCCAACAGGCTCGATAAAAGCGCCATGCCCCCCTTTCCGGGATTTTCCGCACAATCCATCTGATTCATCTTTTCTTGGCAACAGTCCATCATTTCCCCAAATCCCGGTGAATAACCCGCATGTCATATCCTTTGTCCAGCAACTCGGCACCCAATGCCTGTGCCAAGGCTACAGAACGATGTTTTCCGCCTGTGCATCCCAGTCCGAGAGTGAAAACAGACCGTCCTTCCGAAATATAGTTGGGAAGCAGATAGGAAAGAAAAGAATGGAGTTCCCGGAGAAAGGACTCTCCACCTTCCGCAAAAACCATTTTGCAAACCGGTTCATCAAGTCCGGTCTTCTCCCTGAGTTCAGGAACATAATACGGGTTTGGCAAAAATCGGACATCAAGAACCATGTCACATTCAATGGGAACCCCGTATTTGAAACCAAAAGACATGATGAAAAGCTTCAGCCCCTTGTGCTCCTGTCCATGACCATAGAGTTTGAACAGGATTGTTTTGAGCTCGGAAGTTTTGACCCCTGTCGTATTGATCAGCCGGTCTGCCCTGGACTTGAGGGATGCCAGTTTTTCCCGTTCATCCTGTATGGCCTCAACAAGGGAGATCCCGCTGGATCCGGAGAGCGGATGAGGTCTCCTTGTTTCAGAAAAACGGCGAATCAATTCCGAATCATCGGCCTCAAGAAAAAGGATTTCAGAGTTTCGCCCCTGACTTTTAAGGTCTTCATAAAAGCGGAGAAAAACATCCAGAAAGCCTCTTTCCCGAATATCGATACCGATGGCAACATTCGTAATGGCCGGCACACTATGGGACAAAAGCTCGGCAAAAGTTGAAAGCAATGGAGACGGGAGATTTTCGACACAAAAGTAACCCAGATCCTCAAGAACCTGAATCGCATGGCTCTTTCCGGCACCGGACAGGCCACTTACAAATAAAAAATGCATCCGGTCCATCTCCCTCTCCAAAAACCTCTAGTATTCCGGACGAATCTGACCGAGACTACCGTCCCGTCGCCGATAGAGAAGCATCATGACCTGATCGGAAGAATCCAGATAGAGAAAAAAGTCCTTGTCGAGAAGCTCCATCTGAAAGATCGCATCATCCTGATTCATCGGCTTCACGGGAAAACGTTTGCTCTTCACCAGTGGAGGAAGAGTCTTTGGAGACGAAGACTCTGTCGGAACGGGCATCACACCTGTTGTCCGATTGTGGCCAAGTCGCTCCTTGAATTTGACCAGTTGGCGCTGGAGTTTTTCAATCACAAGATCCATTGAGCCATACAGGTCGTTCGTAACAGCCTCGGCATGGATAATGCGGCCATTGGCATGGAGAGTCACTTCCACTTTTTGACGGATCTTTTCCACCGACATCACTATTTCCGCATGGCTGTTCTCTGGAGCTACCCGATCAAGGACAGCCATTTTTTCATTCATTCTTTCCTTGATACCCTCAGTCAGCTCCATGTGTCGTGCAGTCATCAGTGTTTGCATTCGGTCTCTCCCTTTTCCTTTCAGTTTTTGTTAGAACCAATCTGATGGATTACCCATCAACGACCAAGCATCTTGGCATTTGGCATTCGACCCCAGGAACAGGTCAGGAACAGCATGGACATCAGATCCTCACGAAATACGGTCCTCTCTTTCGGGAAAGCCACAATATCCCGACAGGGCAAGAGATCTCCAGAAAACCCCCGATAAAATTCCTCCCAAAAACAGATGAGCATAACTTAGATCCAGCAAGAGAATATGTCAACGAAAAGACGGAAACATTTCCTTAAGGGACAAACATTCTCCCGAAGGTGGGGCCACCCCTAATGGGTGGCCTTCCTTCTTTTATTCACTGGAGGTATATCAAGCTCCATTCGATACTTTGCCACCGTTCTTCGGGCAATGACGATACCCTCTTTAGAAAGCTGTTCCATGATTTCCTGATCAGAAAAAGGATGTTCAGGACTTTCCTTTCGAACAATCTCCCTCAATTTTTCACGAACGCTCACAGAAGAATGATCGTCCCCGTTTGAGGATGCAATTGAACCGGAAAAGAAAAACTTCAGCTCGGTCAGACCAAATGGGGTATCCGCATATTTTTTGTTTGTCACCCTGGATATGGTCGACTCGTGAAGGCCAAGATCCTGGGCTATCGTTTTCAAGACTAGCGGTTTGAGGGCAGATGGACCCTGAAAGAAAAAATCCCTCTGATAGCGCAAAATTGCCTCTGCGACACGGAGGATCGTTTTTTTTCGTTGCTCGATACTTTTTAAAAACCACTGGGCATTTTTCAGCTTGTCCTCAAAATAGGATCGGGAAACATCGTCCTTCCTCATATTTTTGAGAAGATCCCGGTACGTCGGGTGAATCCTGACCCTTGGAATCCCTGCCTCAATCAGGCTGACTTCAATCTCCCCGCCACCAGCGTCGCGAAAGAGAACATCAGGGGCAATCGCTGTCGGCGCATCCTGATCAAACGGTCGGCCCGGCTTGGTCTCAAAACGACGGATAATGGCCATAGCCGATTCCAGTTCGGACTCTGTCGCATGAAGCGTTTTCATGATCGACTTGAATTGGGAAGCCAGGAACTCGTCCATGCAATCGGACAGGATGCGCCAAACCAGGGAATCGACAAGATCAAGCTGTCTCGCCTGGATCAATAGGCACTCTCGAAGATTTCTGGCCCCGACACCGGGCGGGTCACACTCCTGAAGGACTCCCAAAACATGCTCGAAGGAAACCCCCTCCAGCAACTCCGCGGGAATTTCCTCTTTGGAGATCTGCAGGTAGCCGTCTTCATTCAGATTTCCTGAAAGAAAGCAGGCAAGATCCCTCTCCCTGGGATTCAGGTCCGAAAAAGAAAGCTGCCAGTTGACATGCTCTTCAAGGGAGGTCCCCCCCGCCAGAAATTTCTCGTAGGAATAATCGGAAGATGGCTCTTCCCGGTTCAGCTGTTCATCGCGAAAGCTGTCCGCCGCATCAAGCCCCTCAAGCATGGGATGCTCCCATGTTGAGAGAGGATCCGATGGCTGATCCTCCGGATCTCCTCGCGTGGATGCGGCATCCACATCCCATGAATCCATCTCTTCCTGAGCAAACGATTCACTGTCAGAGCCCGGATCACTTGAAAACTCTTCTCCGTCAGGAGTCGCCGTTTCCCCGGGTTCCAGCATTTCAAGAAGAGGGTTGACCTGAACCTCTTCGATCATTTCATCGACAAGGTCGAGTCGGGAAAGCATCAAAAGATGAATCGACTGCTGGAGCTGGGGTGTCAAAACCATCTTTTGACCCAGCTTGATTTCCAGCGACTGCCGAATCATGAATGGTCCCCCGCAGGCGTGTTCAATGTGAATTTCTCTCCCAGATAAAACGCCTTGGCCTTGGGACTGTTGGCAACTTCAAACGGTGTACCTTCCTCAAGAATCATTCCCTGGTTGATGACATAAGCCCGATCGGTGATCTCAAGTGTTTCCCGGACGTTATGGTCGGTGATCAGCACTCCGATATCACGCCTTTTGAGATCGGCAATGATTTTCTGGATATCGATCACTGCAATGGGATCCACACCTGCAAAAGGCTCATCAAGAAGGATATATCTCGGCTTTGTCGCAAGAGCCCTGGCCACCTCAACACGTCTTCGCTCCCCCCCGGACAGGGTGTAAGCCTTGTTCTTTGTCAGGTGGGAGATGTTCAGCTCTCCAAGAAGGGTTTCCAGCCGGCTTTGCCTCTCAGATCGTGAAAGGTCCATATACTCAAGGACAGCCATGATATTTTCAGAAACCGTCAGCTTTCGGAAGATGGAACTTTCCTGAGGGAGATAACTGATCCCCTTTCTGGCTCTCATATGGACCGGCAGATGGGAAATCTCGTCATCGTCCATCAGGATTTTACCCCCATCAGGTCTGACCAGACCGACAATCATGTAAAAAGTTGTCGTTTTGCCGGCTCCATTTGGCCCCAGAAGACCGACAACCTCTCCCTGGGAAACATTCAGGTTCACTCCTCCGACAACCCACCTTTTTCGGTAATTTTTTTTCAGGTCAGAAACAGTGATTGCCATTAAGGCTCCCTCTTCCCGGGAGAGGAAACATCGGATTTCTTCTTGGTTCCCTTTCCATTTAAAAGCATAAGCCCATGTCCCTGGACAAGACTTTTATTGATTCTGGTAAAAAAGGTGATCCGTTCTCCGGAAATTCTATCACCATTTTCAATCACAACCGGCAACTCCGTCAGGACGAACAGGTGGCTTGATTCGATATAGACAGCTTTTCCAGCAAAAGCCTGGCGAAGATCTTTCAGGATCACAACATGCCCTCTCGCCACCATCGTCTGAACCTTTTGTGTTCCGGATTTTCCCTGCATGTTTTCCATCAGGGTTCCCCCCTTTCCGGGGGGAACAAAAAAAACATCCAGCGTATCGGCTGTCAGTTTCAGATGACCTTTCACAAGATGCACATGACCTGAAAAATGAATTTTATTTTCAATGTTTTCCGCAAGCATGTGATCAGACTTGATGATGGTCACAACAGGAGGTTCTTCCCCATGGGTATCCGGAGAAGCACCCGATGCCGCATTACTGATTTGGGGAAAAAACGAACACCAAATGAAAAATCCCAACAATATCCGGGAATAAAACCGGCCGAAAGAACAGGTTGGAATACGAGTGATCAAGGATCTTCTCTGGAATTCAGCCCGCAAATACAGCCCGTACTCCTTCATCAAGCTGGAAAAACTGCTTTTTTGGCGTGGAGTGAAGCCCCCTGCCGTGAATGATCATTGAACGGCCCAGAATCAAAACCTGCCCATTCGTATGGATAGAATCGGCCTTATCATCATAGTCAAGCCGACTTGAAACAATCTCCAGACCATTCGAAAATCGCGCTGCAACCGGAACCTGCTTTTCCTTGACATAAAACTGATGGGAGATCTGGTCGATCACACCCTTGTCTCCCGATATGTCCAGAACCAGATCCGGCTTAACAAGAATATGAGCCGAAAGATTCCAGAGACGGGTCGTTGTCTCCCCTTTTCCGATGGAGGCCTTCATCGCCTTGATGAACCACTTTGTCTGGCCATCCACAGAACGGGTGTACAGAAACCCCGAAATAACCACCTGTGCCCGAGGAACCGGATGGGTATCAACCGGGACCGTCCCTCTTGAAACAACGTGACGGTGGGCGATATATCCAAGCCCCCCAAGGGTCAGAACGATCGGTATCGCCGCAAGGAAAAGGACGAATGGTTTGTTTTGGAACAAAGTCCGCCATTTGGAAACTCTTGCCATCAGGAGCTCTCCAAGGGGTCCTTCATCCCCACCGATTCAGGAGAGCAACATTCCAAGGAACCACCGCACCCAAAAAGAATGATCAAAGTTTATCGGGGAAATGCCGATGAAGGGAGGCTACCCCTTCGCGAATGGCCTTAACGGAAGCCTCAAAGGCAGACTTCTCTGAAGAAGAAAGGGGAAGCTCGACAACCGCTTCAAGGCCGGCACTTCCGATACGGATCGGGACACCAGAAAAAGCGCCCTGGACACCATACTCCCCTTCAAGATAGACCGAACAGGGAACAACCCGGTGACGATCATGAAGGATAGACTCAATCATCAGGTAAACCGCTGCCGCTGGAGCAAAATAGGCTGAGGAATCCTTCATCAGACGGACAATTTCACCGCCCCCGTCCCGGGTTCTGGCGACAAGGGATTCCAAGGTCTTGGGGTCGAGAACCTTCGGAAGAGGAACACCGGAAATCGTCGAAAAGTTCAAAAGCGGCACCATCAGGTCACCATGCCCTCCCATGACAAGCGTCTGGATATTCGACACCGATGTCTTGCTGACCTCGCTGACAAAATAGGCAAACCGGGAAGAATCAAGAGCCCCACCCATGCCGATGACCCGTTCCCTCTTGAAGCCAGTGACCTTCCAGAGGGTATAAGCCATCAAATCCATGGGATTGGTCACCATGATGACAATGGCTTCGGGAGCATGTTTTTTGATCTTTTCCGAAATCTCGATCATGATCTCCCCGTTCTTGTGGAGAAGATCATCTCTCGTCATTCCGGGTTTTCTGGAAAATCCTGCGGTGACAACTACGACCGATGATCCTTCGATATCAGCGTAATTACCGGATCCCGTCACACGGGTATCAAAACCCAATAATGGCCCGGACTCGAGCATGTCCAGGGCCTTGCCCTGGGCAATACCTTCCCGGACGTCAAGAATGACAACATCAGCCAATCCATTCTCAACGATCTTCTGGGCTGTTGTGGCACCTACATTTCCAGCCCCGATAATCGAGACTGTCCTTCTTTTCCTCTGGCCCAAAAGCCCCTCCCTTCAATTATCTGATGAAAGTATTCGGTCTGATCCAAGCAAAACACGACACGCCCCTGTGCAAAAAACAGACAGGTCGGCTGACTGCGGCATAAAACCGGCCAAAGCATCACTGATTCCAGAAATACTAGCCGAATAGTGCCAAGAAGACAAGGACAAAAACAGATCTCCCCATCCCCACCATAGGAAAAAAGACAAGTGAGACCTTGTTTTTTCCTGAAAAAGATCAAAGAGGCTCATGGACCTGAAAATCGTGCGATGGACAGGAGATGAAACGGTCATTCCGGACTGCCATTATGACAAGAATCATAATGGCAGTCCGCTCCGCATGGGAGAATGGAAACAAGATTCAGCAACCTGTTTGAACATGGACCCGGAACCCCGAAAACAATGCTTGTTTTCCATCGTCTTTTCATCCATAATAAACCGGTCATGGGATGGTGGATTGAATCATTCCGAATCATGGGCGATGGGGTTCGCCTGAACGGCAGCGGTGTTTGATATGACACCGGATGATGATGACCCCTACTTTAAAAAAGTAGGGGGAGCTGTGCTATTCGATGATGGTTTTTTCAAGATTCTTCTTCTGTCTTCCTTCTTTCTGGTCTGGTTCCTCGAATCATTGATCAGGGCACCCGAAAAGTCTTCCCATAAACAGAAAATGGCCTTTCTCGCATTCATCAGGACACAGCCACTTCGTTGTCTGGCCGCATTCTTTTTACTTGTCTTTCTCGCCTTTGAATCCTCCTTTGACTGGCCAGAGTTCTCTTTTACCAATCTCCCTTATCCATTGGTTTCCAGATGAGACTCTCCCCATTTTTTTCCAGTCGGGAAATCTCCCCATGGCTTGTCCTGGCCACAGTTATCCTTGGCGTGGGAATGCCTCTTGCCGACACAACGATCACCAATGTCGGACGTGTCTTCATCGTGAGCACACTGGGTGTCACCAGCTATGAGGCAGGATGGCTCACTGCAAGCTATAGCCTGGCTCTTGCTGTCGGCGTTCCGCTCTCTCATCGTCTCAGGGGATTTCTTGAAGAAAAGGATCTTTACTCCGGAGCGATTCTGACCTTTATGTTGGGATCCCTGTGCATGGCCGGTTCCGTCAATTTTACGGAAGCGATGCTGAGCCGGGGCATTGAGGGTCTATCCGCAGGGATACTCCTTCCTCTTGCACCCATATTGATTCAGGAATCTTTTCCGGAAAATCTGAGGTCCCTTGCCATGTCCTACTTTGCGCTTTTTGGGGCCGTATGGGTCACTCTGGGGCCCACAATCGGGGGATTCATCATCGACAATCCCGGATGGCAGTGGGCCTTCGCAATCAATATCCCCATCGGATTCCTGGCCATATTTTTTGCACAGGCGTTTCTTTCGAACCACCCGAGACAAGACCCCCGAAGATTTGACGGGACAGGATTTGTCTTGATGGCAACATCCCTTGGATGCCTTTTTACCGGGTTCATGCGGGCAGAATGGGTCGGATGGCACTCTTCTGGAACGGGGTTTCTCCTTTTTTCCGGACTTTTATTGTTTTTTCTCTTCTGGATCTGGTCCGCGCTCTCAAGAGATCCCATCCTTCCGACAGAAGTTTTGAGAAAACCTCTATTCATCGGGATTCTTGCGATCGTATTCATGCAGTCCACACAAAGCTTTGGAAGACTCTATCTTCTGGCACCGTTTCTCGAAAAAAACTACCATTTCATGGCTCATGATGCCGGAGCCCTGGTGGCTGTCGGAGCCCTTACCGAAATCCTTCTCTCCCTTTCCTTTCTCTTCTCCCGATTTTTAGCGGGCAAGTGGGCAATTCTCCTCACAACAGGCTGCATTCTCGTCTCCATTTCCAATATCGATTTTCTATTTCTTCCGGCAACAGGATTCAGCCTCTCCTTTATTGTCAAATCCCAATTGATCTTTGGAGCGGGGCTGGCATTGACACAAATCTCGCTTCCACCTCTTGCATCAAAGCTCTTTCCTCAAAGCAAGGTCCGGGCCGCAACAACCTATCTTCTTTTTGCCCAATTCATTGGAGGTGCATGGGGGACAATGCTTGGAAGACATCTGGTCCTCCATGTAAAACCTGTCTTTTCACAGATGTTACCCCAGCTCTCCACACACAGGATGGGCCATTCCGACATATTTCTTGCGGATAGGCTCGCACAGTCCTATACATCCAACATCATCTTTTATGACCTTGGAATTATTGGCCTTATCGGAGCTTTTCTGGCATTTGTCCTCATTTTTTTCCTATCTGAGAAAAGGGTGGGAGAAAGCGATCGCAAGGAAAAAGAAACACTGGCAGGTTTGCCGGCCAACGGCAAAAGATAAGAAACAGAAATCACTTAAAATCGAATCATGACCAGGGAGAGATCAGAATGGCCGAAGAAAGTCAGAATCACAGTCCGGAAAAACGAAGCAGTCTTTTCTCTTTTGCCGTGGTCACCCCCCTTTTGGGTTTTCTTCTGACAGTTCTGTGGGGAATCAGCCACTGGTACGGAGAGACCCGCTACGTATCCTCTGATGACGCCTATGTACAGGGAAAGATCACTTACGTCTCCTCAAGGCAACCCGGACGGCTGATCGGACTCGCAGTCAACGAGGGTGATCCAGTCCAGTTTGGAGAGATTCTTGCCACGATCGACCGGACCGGGGACGCCTACCTGAGACCCCAAGACACGACTAAAAATCTTCAGGCCTTTACCAGGATCAAACGAGACATGGCAAAGCTCCGGAGCCTCGAAAAAAGAGAAAAAGATGAACGCGATCACTATCAAAGAGCAAAAGCACTTCTTTCCGAAGGATATATGTCTCCACAAAAACTGGAAGATCTCAAAACCAACTGGCAACAGACCCATGTTGAAATCGTCGAGAGCCGAAAACTGATTTCAGCGGAACAGCAGTCTCTGGACATTTCAGAGGTTCATCCCAGAAACCGGATTGTGTACGCGCCCATTGAAGGACAAGTCGCTCAACGGCTTGTCAATCTCGGAGAGTCGGTCAAGGCTGACCAACCCATTGTCAGCATCATCAATCTGAAGGACCTCAATAACATATGGCTTGATGCATTTGTCCGGGAAACACAGGTCTGGAAAATCCGGGCTGGACAAAAAGTGCAGATTCATATCGATGGCTGGCCCAAAGACACCTTTACGGGACATGTCCTGGAGTTTATCCCGGCTGCTTCCCAGGCCTTTTCCCTGTTACCGACACAAAATGCGTCAGGAACGTTTGTCAAGGTCGTCCAGAGAGTTCCAGTCCGGATCGTCTTCGACTCCCTCAAAAACCGGATTCTCCTGCCCGGGATGTCGGCAGAGGTCAGGATCGACAGAACGTCTCCATTATCCCGATCTGGAAAGGATCATCGATGAGGGAGCTGTCCCGAATGCCGATACGGGCCATTTCCATTCTTTTTCTGATTTTCCTCCCATTTTTTCTCTGTCTTGATGATGCGCTGGGAGAAAACGGACAGGACGGGCTTGAATCTCCCGAGGTGCCGGTCACAAGAGCCGAGATCACACAAAAAGCGCTCGAAAATAACCCGTCAATTGTTATTTATGCGAGTGAATTCAGCTCCAAAAATGAGGAAATCGGGATCAAGAAAGCGACCTATTATCCCCAGATTGCCATGAACCTTGATGAACTCTTTCTGAACTCTCCGGTTGTCGGAATTTCATTGCCCAATGAAACCGGGATTCCCCTGACTCTTTTCAATCCGACACTGAATCAGGAAATCAGTGGTTTTGGAAAAAGAAAAAATGACGTTCTGGCGGCTCGTCTGGCAAAACGTTCGGCCCGATGGAGTCTCGAGGAAGCACGATTGAATGTTGTGTGGAATGCCGAGATCGCCTTTGACCATTTGGCCATGGTCCAACATCTCCTCAATGCTGCCAAAAAAAATGAAAAAGCCGCCAAGATTCACTTGGACTCCGAAGAAAAACGACTTTCGAAAGGGCTGGCGATCCTTCCTGACGTCACCCAGGCCAAAGTCTATTGGGAAACAGCCAGTTATGCCGTCATGACGCTTTCAAACGAACTTCGAAAAGCTCAGACGGATTTGGGGTACTCGATGGGGGCAAGTCGTTTTTCGGCCTTCCATGCCGTTGAAAAAGGAGAACGGGAAAATATTCCGGAAGATCCAAACACCCTGATCGCCTACGCTCTTGATCACAGACCGCTGATCAAGTCTCTCGAAAGTCTCGACGACAGGAGAAATGCGCTGATCAAAAGAGCCTACGACGAAAATCTTCCAACCCTTTCCGCTTTTGCCAACGGGCTTTTTCTCTATGGGGTTCCTCCGGGCATATCCGGAGCGCCCCCGGGCAGTGGACTTTTCCTTCCCACCTACCAGACAGGAATCACCCTGTCTGTCCCCATCTTTACAGGAATGAAGATCCTTCATGAAACACAGTCCGAACGGGACAAGCTCCGGGGAGAGCGGGCCAAAACCCGTCTGGCCCGGATCCGGGTGATCCGGAATGTTCGAAAAGCCTGGTTTGATCTGAAGACTCAGGAAAAAAAGATAGCCCTCGATGAAGCCAAACGTGAAAATGCCAGGATCAACAGAAATATGGTTGAGAAAAGCTTTCAAAAAGGTTTGGTCGACTCCGTCACAAGAATCCAGTCCCAGGCGCAGTACCTTTCTGCTCAGGAGGAACTGATCGCGGACAGATACCGCTACAAGATGATCCAGGACGAGGAAGAACGGCAGATCGGATTATTGCCGATCAACAAATAATCTGTCACATCAAGGGGAAAGACTGATGGAAAATCGTATTTCGGGAAAAAAAAACCGGGTGAGGATCGGGCGAATCGCCTATTTCTCCATACTCTTCTCTCTCGTATTTTTTGGGACCATCGGAGTCATTCACGCAGGAGTGAACGATACAGCCCAAATCCATCGATATGTTGGAGACGAGAGCTGTGAGGTTTGCCATTCATCGGAGAGAATCGGAAATCAGTTCCAAAAATGGAAGAACTCTCCCCATAGCCGGGCCTACAGCGATCTTTCCTCTCCGGAAGCCCACTCAATCGCAGAAAAGATGGGCATTGGAGATCCTCAAAAGAGTTCCCGCTGTCTTTCATGTCATACAACAGCCTCCAAAGCCAGTCTTCCGGAAATCACTTCCTCATTTCGAAAATCCGATGGGGTCCAATGCGAATCCTGTCATGGTCCCGGAGAAGACTATTCCCGCTACAGCACCATGATCGATCCCCACAAAGCCAAAGAATCAGGTCTTGTCGCCGCTCCTGGCCAGGAAACCTGCATCACTTGCCACAACCCTTCCTCCCCGACCTATAAGAAGTTCGATTATAAAAGGGATGTCCAAAAGATTCTCCATAGGGTCCCGGCGAGTTTTCGGAAAACAAACAAGGGAGAGGAATGACTCCAGATGGACTGCTCGGCCGGATCTTCTCTGTCAGGGAGAGTTGAGTGAAACAAGGCTGAATCCGGGATGGCCTGTGGATAAGTCTGTGGATCTTGACCTTTTTGTATCATTGAAAAAGATCTTGACATACACTGTACATCATCTGGTCAAAACAAAAAAAATCGACGATTTGCTGTCAAACGCTTTTCTGAGCATCTGATCGCGTCATCTGACCTTCCGATTCCCCCCGAAGAAGCCGGATGGCTCCCCGGTGAAGAAGGTGGCGATCCATAAAACAAGGCCGATGGAACATTGGTTTCACGATAGGTGCAAGACCACCTGTCAGAAAAAGTTCAAGAGAGCAACCAAGAGAATCCTCCGCATCAAAGAGGAGACCCTCAACCGAACGAACGGCCCCAAGGACTGTTCCGGCCTGTATGGACTCTTCGGTCGAACCTCCGGGAAAAGAAATTCTTGAAGGGCGAAGAGTTCTTCCCGGGTCACCAAGAACAACACGGCCGCCACCAATCACACCGAGAGAGAGGGGTATCCCGGAAGCAATCGAACCACCAATCACCTGGCCGTTATGGAAAACCGTCATTGTCGTATGGCTACCAAAGTCGGCGACAGCAAAGGATTTCTCCACAAAATGCGGAAAACGCTCCACAACTCCCAAAACGGACAACAACCGGTCTGACCCCATGGAGTCGGGGGGGGCATAGTTGATGGGAAAGGGATAGGTGGATAGAGAAAAGAGAACAGGGGCTATGCTTAAACGTTTTCTGAAATACTCAGAAAAAGACGCACTCCAGAAAGAGCTGACCGATGACAGGAAAACCCTTTCGATGGGGTGTTCTTTTTCCAGATAGCCATCCAGAATGGACTCCGGAACAAGAGAGCCGTCCGAAGGTGTTTTGAGTGTGCGGATGGAGTGGATGGTCCTTCCATTTTCCCAAAATACCGCGACACAGCGGGAAATCCCTACCTTAAAGGTCAGGGTTACCGGGAGAAAGGATTTCATCAGGGGGTAACCCGTCGCACATCCCGGACCGTGACAGGAAGGAGAAACTCTATCCCTTGCGGATCCAGGACACGAAGATGTCCACGTTCTCCCAACCCCAGGATCTTTCCGATTCTGGCACCTCTCCCTCCCTCGCTGAAGGAGATCCATTGCCCCTTCCACAGTAGCCGGTCATCGAGAAAACTCAGGAGATCCTGAGCCGAAAATCCACCCCCAAAATGCTCAAGAATGACATTCTGGATCCAAAATGGCAGCTCCAATGGACCGGGTGGCAATGGTTTTCCGGAAACAACCATTCCGCCAGCACCGGATATCGGAGGGGTATTGCGGTTGAGACCGATTCCGATCAAATCCCCCTTCTCACCCATGGATTCCACGAGGATACCTCCCACTTTCAATCCGGACTCCAGAATGATGATGTCATTGGGATATTTGATCCCAAAAACTTTTCCCATTGCCCTTTCCAGGACCAATAAAACAGAATGTGCCGTCAGGATTGTCCAGGGAAGTGCCATTCTTGTCTTGTCCTGAGGGATCCATAAGGACATCGCCAGATTACCCGGGAGATGGTGCCAAGTGTTTCCCGGTCTCCCTCGTCCGGCGGTCTGCCTCTCCGCAACGACCGCTGTTGCGGGGGGAAAAGCATTGCTCTCAAGACGTTCCTTCAGCCAGTTTTGTGTGGAGGGAACTTCAGAAAAGTGGAAAAGCGGCGGATCCTCGCGAAGAAGGTCCTCCGGGAGGGACTGGCGCATCAGGATAAAAGATCAAGTCTCATGGATGCATCCGGAGCGGAGTGCGTCAATGCCCCCACAGACAGGATATCCACATCCAGAGTGGAAAGAGCGGGAATGTGATCAAGGGTAATTCCTCCGGAGACCTCCAGAAGAACACCCGGATGGATGGAACGAAGCTCCGGAATCAATTGTTTCATAAGATCCGGAGACATATTGTCCAGAAGGAGAATATCCACCTTGAGGCGACACGCCTCTCTCGCCTGCTCGGGGGTGTCGGCTTCCATCTCGATTCTCAATGGATGCGGAGCCTGCCTCCTGACCCGAGCGATCAGCTCCGGAAGACTGGCTGAAGCCGCAATGTGGTTATCCTTGATCAGAATGCCGTCATCAAGCCTCATTCGGTGATCATCTCCTCCACCGGCCCGTATGGCATACCGCTGGAAGTCCCGAAGTCCCGGCAAGGTTTTCCTTGTTCCGGTGATTCTCAGCGGGCGGTCAGAGTTTCTCCCAAGACGCGCTTTCTCCACAAAGAGGAAAGTCAGGGAGCTGATCCCTGATAGATGTTTCAGGAGGTTCAAAATGACACGCTCGCAAAGAAGAATCGACTCGAGAGCCCCCTCCATCACAACAAGACGCTCCCCCGCACGATAAGACTGGCCATCGGGGATTGCGTCAAACGTTGCTGCCGGATCGGAAAACGAGAGGATCCTTGCACCAAAGGGGCCGCCACAAAAAACACCATCGGATTCAGCGAAAATCGTTGCAGTGACCTTCCGTCGGCGGCTCTCTCCAGAAAAAACAGAGCGTGTTGTAACATCTCCGCTGCCAACATCTTCCAGCAAAAATCGCTTGAGCTGTTCGTCATAGGAAATCATTGGCGCAAGATCAACCATTGCCGGATCCTCCCAAATCTCGGGTTACAAGAATCCTGACCTGCTCGAGGGCCGAGATGATTGCAAGCTCCTCATCCTCAGCCTCCTGCTTCGCCCGCTCGTCTTTCTCAATCACCTCCGGCGGGGCTTTATCGAGATATTCCCGGCTAGCCAGCCTCTGGGCGATCGATGTTTTTTTCTGGCGGACTTTTTCCACCTCTTTTTTGAGACGGACCTCTTCCATTTTCACATCAACAAGGCCAGCAATATCAAGGGAAACAAATCCTTCGGAAACCGATGCCCTGATTCCTGGAGGAACATCCTCGGGAGAAACCGAAACCAGGGGACGGACTTTTGCCAGTCGGGAAACAAGTCCCATATTCTCACCAAGGATTGCCCCGTTTTTGTCATTGATCACAAAAACACCGGGAATTTCCTGGGCAGGGGAAATCTTGAGATGGCTTCTGATTTGACGAATTTCACCCACCAGAGTCATGACTCTGGAAAATCCGGCTGAATTGGTTTCAGCTGGGGATTTCTCACTCTTGAATTCAGGGAAGCGCTGGGCGCCAATGGGAAGCTCATCCGGAAAGAAGAGGCTCCAGATTTCAGATGTGACAAACGGCATGATCGGGTGAGCCATCTTGAGCAGGACAGAGGCCGTGTAAAGAAGTGTCCTGCGGGTTTCGATCCGGAGGGGGTCATTGTCAGGCAGATCGAGTGATGGCTTGGATGCTTCGATATACCAGTCACAGAACTGATGCCAGGTAAAGTGGTAAAGCGTATTCGCCACCTCATCAAAACGGTAGGAGGAAATGGCTTCACGCATCTCCCGGACAGATCTTGAAAGCTCGATGAGAATCCACTGGTTTGCGATCCCGGAGACCTCTTCAGGGTAAAGTTCCTTTGGAAGAAGCTCTCCCTGAGCAGAACGATCGACAAATCGGAACGCATTCCACAACTTTGAAACAAAATTTCTGAACCCTTCGACACGATCCGTTGAGAGGCGAATGTCCCTTCCCGGAGAAGCCATCTGGACGAGAGTCATCCGGAAAGCGTCCGTACCATATTTTTCCATGATCTCAAGAGGATCCACCACATTTCCGCGACTTTTGGTCATTTTTTGACCAAACTGATCCCGGACCAGAGCGTGGATATAGACGTCCTTAAATGGAATCTTCCCGGTAAGGTGCAGTCCCATCATCACCATTCTGGCGACCCAGAAAAAGAGGATGTCAAAACCTGTCACCAGAAGGCTTGTGGGATAGAAACGTTCAAGATCGGCCGTTTTTTCCGGCCACCCCATTGTCACAAACGGCCACAAGGCAGAGGAAAACCAGGTATCAAGAACGTCCGGATCCTTCAGGATATCCGGACTTTGGCATTTTTCACATTTTGAGGGAACATCTTCCCTGACCGTGACATGATGGCATGCGGAACAATGCCATGCCGGAATGGGATGTCCCCAAAAAATCTGTCTAGAGATACACCAGTCCCGGATATTCACAAGCCAGTCAAAATAGGTATTCTTCCACCCATCGGGATAAAAACGGATTTTCCGGTCCTTCACGACTTCTATCGCACTTTCCGCCAGACGATCCATCTTCACAAACCATTGCAACGACAGCCTGGGCTCGACAACGGTCTGGCAGCGATAACAAACGCCTATTGTCCCGGGATATGGGTTTTTGGAAACCAGGAGATCCCGACCCTCAAGATCGCTCACAACCCTCTCCCTGGCCTCTTCCCTGGTCAGCCCTGAAAGCTTTCCAGAAGACGGATTCATGCGACCATGAGCATCAATGACCTCGAAGTTCCCCAAGCCATGACGCTGGGCGATCTCCCAGTCCACCATGGCGTGGGAGGGGGTAATCTTGAGAACTCCCGTTCCAAAGTCCCGGTCGACCGAAGGATCTGAAATGACAGGAATAATTCTTCCACCAAAAGGAGTGACAACTGTCCGGCCAATCCAGGAGAGATAGCGGGGATCTTCTGGGGAAACCGCAATCGCCATATCTCCCGGAATGGTCTCCGGACGGGTTGTTGCCACCACCAGAAACTGGCTTTTGTCCGATGAATCCACATAACGGAACTCGTACATGGTCCCTGTCTGCTCAACATGTGTCACTTCGACATCGGAAAGGGCGGTCAGGCATCTTGGACACCAATGGATCATCCGTTCCCCACGGTACAGGAACCCCTCATCGTGAAGCTTGACAAAAACCTTTGTGACAGCCTTGGAAAAACCGGGATCCATCGTAAACCGTTCATGATCCCAGGACAGGGAGGCTCCAAGTCTCCTGATCTGGTCTAAAATGCCACCCTGGATGCTGGACTTCCACTCCCAGACTTTTTTGATAAAGTCTTCCCTGCCAATTTTCTCGAGAGAAATTCCCTCTTTGCTGAGCTGTCGCTCGACAACATTCTGGGTGGCAATACCCGCATGATCCGTTCCGGGAATCCAGAGGACATCATCCCCTTCCATTCTTCTGAATCGGGCAACAACGTCCTGAAGAGTCAAATTCAACGCATGACCCATATGAAGTCTTCCCGTAATATTCGGAGGAGGGATAACCATCGAAAAGGAAGGCGCAGAAGGCGATCCGGGATGAGACTGGCTGAACGTCTCAAGTGCAACAAGCTGGCGTGGTTCAACGGTTCCGGGTTCATAGCGGCTTGAGAGACGGCCAAAAGAGTTGGAATCCGGATCTTCCTGAAATGGTGGATTTTCTGAAGTAGACAAAAAACATTCCTTTCCAATAAAAATCAAAAAAATGAACTGCGGTGGGCGATCATGCGACCTTTTCGGTCACTCCGTATCCTGACCGCACCAGAACTGCCCGTCTATGGCTCCTTTTTGGACCGGATCAGCTTCCTGATATGGGCATCCTGATCCTTGAGTGTCTCTGCGTAGAGGTGTCCACCATGCCCATCCGAAACAAAATAGAGAAAAGGCGTTTCTCTGGGGGAGAGGACCGCCTCTATGGCCTGCTCTCCGGGACTTGCGATCGGTGTCGGAGGTAGCCCTGGATATTTATAGGTATTATAGGGAGAATCCACCTGAAGATCTCTTGAGTGCAAGTGCCTTCTGCCATTAAGAGCATAAATGACTGTTGGGTCGCTCTGGAGGCGCATATGCCTTGTCAGGCGATTCATAAAAACACTCGCGACATAGGGCATATCCTTGGGGTTTCCGGTTTCTTCCTGCACAATGGATGCAAGAGTAACCATCTCTTCCACTGAAAGGTGCTCCCGCTCCATTTTCTGTTTTTTATCCTTGTTCATGTCATGCCAAAAACGTGAAACCATCATCCGGAATGCATCACTTGGAGTTGCCATTCTTGGGAAAAAATACGTATCGGGAAATAAATATCCTTCAAGGGATGTAGAATCAATTCCGAGGCTTTTGACAAAAGCCGGATCCTGTGCGATTTTCAAAATGGCCGCGCGGGACCCCATTCCGATCGAGGAAAGACGCTTGGCCACCTGATTCAGGGTAAAGCCTTCCGGAATCGTAACCTTATAAAAGTATTTCTGTCCCTCATGCAAATCCATCAGCACCCGAATCGGGGACATATCTCCAGAAATCCCATATTCTCCCGAACGGATATTGGTATCAATTCCCAGGATCTCACCCCAGAAAACAAGCGTTTCCGGATAATGGGTGATTCCCTCCTCATACATTTTGGTGATGACCTTCCGAAAGGAATCCCCGGGGAGCACATCAAGGAGAATAGAGCGCGAGCGGGTATTTCCTTCATAAAAGAGCGCGTTGATATTCCATGCGGAGAAAAGGGCGAACACAATCAAAAAGATCCAGGAAACGGATCGGACGGGGTTTTTTCCCAAAATACGATGAAGTGATTCAGAGGGGTGGTTGTTCACACTCTCCCCTTCCTCCCGTTCAGGGCTCATTCGGGGTCAACCCCGAACTTGTTGGAAAAGACTTGGTTCATTCTGTTTTTTGACCAGAGTGCACACGATGTCAGAAAGCTTTCAAGAACCAGAGAAGCGCTTCGGGAGTCAATCCATGGATCTTTAGAAAAAGATCGGCCCTTTTTCTTTCCCTGATGGGTAAAGGGGTTGGATCTGACAGTATCGGAAGATAGACCCTCATCCCAAAAGAGGATCGGTAGAGAAATCGCCGAGGACAGTTTTCGGCCCGACTCAAGAAAATCCTGCGCCTTAGGGTTACTGTCCCCGGACAGATGGTAGTATGGAACACCAAAGACCATGCCCACGATTTCTTCCTCAGCAATCAGTTTACGAATAGACTCCACAAGAGAGAGATCCTTCACATGGGAAAACTTTCCCGGCACTTTCCGTATAAAAGGATCGATTGGCCAGGCAAAACGCCGCGAGCGATCGGAAAGGGCAAATCCGACCCTTCGATCACCCCAATCGACTCCCAGAAGAACCCCTTCCCCAACGGATAATGAAACACCCTGCAAAGAATCCTGACCGGCGGGAAATTCCCATTGAGTCATCGGATCAGGAACCATTCAAACAATCTCCGTTCATTCCCGTCGGCTCGAAAGGGTTATGAGACCTTAAAAGCGCCTTCAAACGCCAGGATGGCTGCTTCGCGCATCTCAGACAAGAGGGCCGTCATATTGTCCGGCAATGGGCCACCACCCTCCGCCCAGATTGGTTTTCCACCACCTCTTCCACCCAAGCGAATCGAAAAGTTTTTTACGAGATCGGAAATAGGGAATTTTTTTGCAACATCCTCTGAAGCCCAACCCAAAAGGACCACCCTGTCCGGCAAAATACCCAGGAGAAGAACGGCACCGGAGGTGACGTTCGACTTCAATGCATCAATACGAAGTCTCAAATCCTTGGCTTCATCGATCTCCACATCTGTAAAGAGGAATGATCGGCCATCCAGCTTGATCCAATCCTTCTCTCTCTGACGATCTTCCGAAACAAAAAGTTTTGTCTTGAGAGCGGCCACTTCTCTCGAAAGCTTGTCTCTCTCAGACTTCAAGGCAAGAAGACGAGACAAAGCCTCATCGGATTTTACACCGCCCATCTCCTGCTCGAAAGATTCAAGGGAAGATTTCCAGGAAAGAATACGGTCATAGGCTGCAGATCCACAAACAGCTTCCACTCTTCTGATCCCGGCAGCAACACCGCTTTCCTGAAGAATCAGAAAGGTTCCAATCTGACCGGTGCGCTTGGCATGGGTCCCTCCGCAAAACTCGGTCGAAGTTCCTTCCACAGAAACGACACGGACAATATCCCCATATTTTTCATCAAAAAAAGCCAGTGCCCCAACTTCCTGCGCCTTCGCCTTCTCCATTTCCAATGCATTAACAGGCCGGTCGAGTCGGACCCATTCATTGACAAGAGTCCCTATCTCCAGAAGATCATCTTTTGAAACCGGATGGGGTGACGAAAAATCAAACCTCAGTCGATCAGGTGTCACCAAAGAACCAGCCTGACGAACATGCTCACCAAGAACCTGCCTTAAAGCGGCATGAAGAAGGTGGGTTGCCGTATGATGGATTTCTGTTTGCCGTCGGGCAATGAGATCCACCTGCTGGTCAACGAGTTCCCCTTTCCGAATGGTTCCACTTGACACTTTGCCCACAAGGAGGATCCATCCTGGCCAAGGTTTTTTCGTACCTGAAACGGTAATTTGACCAAAAGGACCCCGCAAAAGGCCACGGTCCCCAACCTGTCCTCCTCCTTCTCCGTAGAAAACCGTTGGAGTGAGAACGATCGAAACATCCTCCTCCTCATGAACCTCAGGGACCTCTTTTCCATCCCTTACGAGGAGCAACACCTCCCCCATTACCTGATCCCGTTCATACCCCAAGAAGGAAACAGGAGTCGCAATGCGAGACGACGGAACAGGAAAGTCCTCTTTTTTCCCAACCCAGGACTGACGCCCCCTTTCCCGCTGTTCTTCCATCTTTTCTTCAAAGCCCTTGAAGTCAAGATGAATCCCCTGATGTCTTGCGACATCCTCACAGACGTCGATGGGAAAACCATGCGTGTCATGGAGCTTGAATAGCATCTCCCCGGGAAGAACCTTTTCATTTCGGGAAATCACTTCGTCAATAAATCCGCGGAGTACAGGAAGTCCTTCGGAGAGGGTCCTTGTAAAACGGTCTTCTTCGTGGGAAAGAACCGCCTCTATCCTCGATAGGGATTGCTCTAGCTCAGGATAGGGTTGATGCATCATAATCACTGTCTGTCTTGCAAGGTTCGATAGAACAGGAGAAGGCAATTCCAGTTCCAGGGAGAACTGGATGGCCCTGCGCAGGATCCTTCTGAGGACATAACCCCGTCCTTCATTCGATGGAATGACTCCTTCATGAAGAAGGAAAACGCCGGAACGAAGATGGTCGGCGATCACCCGAAACGCATAGTCCAATGGGCCATTTCCATTTTCATAGGGAACCTTGGCTTTCTCGGAAATGGAGTTGATCAGCGGCAGAAAAAGATCTGTCTCGTAATTACTTGTTGCTCCCGCCATAATTGCGGAAATTCGCTCAAGTCCCATTCCTGTGTCAATCGATGGTCTGGGAAGTGGCGTCAGGACTCCATCTTTTGAGCGATTGAACTGCATAAAAACAAGGTTCCAGATTTCCAGATACCGGTCACAGTCACACCCAACCATACAGTCAGGAGATCCACAGGAAAACGCTGGCCCCTGATCCACCAGAATCTCTGAGCATGGGCCGCAAGGACCCGTGTCCCCCATTTGCCAGAAGTTGTCCTTTTCCCCCAGACGAACAATCCGGGAGGGATCGACTCCCGGAAGGGCCGACCATAAGGCCATGGCTTCATCATCATCCCGAAAGATCGTTATCCAAAGTCGATCCGGATGGATGGCAAGCTCTTGTGTCAGAAATTCCCAGGCATAGGCAATGGCCTCTGATTTGAAGTAGTCTCCAAAAGAAAAATTTCCCATCATCTCGAAAAAGGTATGATGTCTCCTGGTAAAACCAACCCTGTCCAGGTCATTGTGCTTTCCGCCGGCCCGAATGCATTTCTGGATAGAAACAGCACGGGAAGTCCTGGGCGATTCAAGTCCCAAAAAGATATCCTTGAAAGGAACCATCCCGGCGTTCGTAAACAACAGGGTCGGATCCCCCGCTGGAATCAGTGAGGATGAAGGTGTGACAGCATGGCCCCGTGATTCAAAAAAATGCAGATACTTCTGCCTGATTTCCCAGGATGTCATGGGTTTTACTCACGCCCCTTTCTCGCACCTGTCGACGGATTGGCCGGAGGTGCACCAGTCTGATCGAATGGCAAAGAAGGCATTGACAGTTTTTCCCGCAAAGCCACCTCAACCTTGAGCGCTACATCAGGATGTGATTTGAAATAACTTTTGACAGCCTCTTTACCCTGGCCTATTTTTTCCGTTCCGAGAGAATACCATGAGCCTGCTTTTTCAAGGACCCCATTCTCAACACCAAGGTCGATGAGTTCGCCAATTCGGGAAATCCCCTCATTGAAGCTGATGTCAAACTCCGCCTGTCTGAAGGGAGGAGCCATCTTATTTTTGACAACCTTAACCCTTACCCTGTTTCCAAGGACCTGATCCCCATCCTTGATCGCTTCGATTCTCCGTATGTCCAAACGAACGGAAGCGTAGAACTTCAGAGCATTTCCACCAGTGGTTGTTTCGGGATTGCCGAACATCACACCGATTTTCATCCGGATCTGATTGATGAAAATAACGGTCGTATTCGATTTTGAAATCGAGGAGGTCAGCTTTCGAAGGGCCTGGCTCATAAGTCTCGCCTGAAGCCCCATGTGGGAATCCCCCATTTCTCCTTCAAGTTCTGCCTTTGGAACAAGTGCAGCTACCGAATCAACCACAACAAGATCAATGGATCCGGAACGAACGAGTGTCTCTGCAATTTCAAGAGCCTGTTCCCCTGTATCCGGCTGGGAAATCAGCAGATCTTCCGTCTTGACCCCAAGCTTTCTCGCATAACTGATGTCAAGAGCATGCTCAGCATCAATGAAGGCTGCTATCCCACCCCGTTTATGAACTTCCGCGATTGCCTGGAGGGTCAATGTCGTCTTTCCGGATGACTCCGGGCCAAAGATCTCGACAACCCTTCCCCGAGGATATCCGCCAATACCCAGTGCCAGATCAAGCGAAAGCGATCCTGTCGGAATCGCCGGAACAACCACAACAGGCTGATCTTTTCCCAGCCGCATGATCGAACCTTTACCAAATTGCTTTTCAATCTGGGACAAGGCAAGTTCCAATGATCTTTGACGATTTACTTCTTTTTCTTCGGCCAACATTCCCCCTT
This sequence comes from Leptospirillum ferrooxidans C2-3, assembly GCF_000284315.1. Classification (NCBI taxonomy): domain Bacteria; kingdom Pseudomonadati; phylum Nitrospirota; class Nitrospiria; order Nitrospirales; family Nitrospiraceae; genus Leptospirillum; species Leptospirillum ferrooxidans. The sequence continues at coordinate 1,520,099 of NC_017094.1, forward strand.
CCGAAATACCAGCAGGTATTTCGCAATCATCAGTACGATATCGCGTGGCAGAATGCCACATTCAAAACAGACTATAATTCCACCCACAAAAATTCATTCAATCCAGACGGTTCTCCATTTTACACCAAAAGCCCCCCCATGTTGAAATAGAAAAACTCTTTTCCACTAAAAATGGGGCTGAAAGGAGGCTCCGGCATTGAGACCGATAAAAATAAGCTGTCCAAGAAGACCTGCGACCAAACCTGCAAGAACATCGTCCGCCATAATGCCCAACCCTCCTGGCAATCGCTCCAGATCAGCGATGATCCAGGGTTTTTTGATATCAAAAACACGAAATAGAAAAAATGCCAGCATCATTCCTGAAGGAGTGTGGGGTAAGATTGAAAGTGCGACAAGTTGGCCCGCAACTTCATCGATGACGACACAGGAAGGGTCCGGATCAGAAAGCTCGGCAACAGCCTTATGGCTTGCAAAAAGACCAAGGAGAACAATGACAAGGATCAAAAGGATCTTGGTTGTGAACGCCGGACTTGGAAAGAGTGCCCAAACGACAACTGTTGCCAGACTGGTTATGGTTCCTGGACCATAAGGGAAATAGCCAAGGCCGAAGACGGTATAGACCCATTTCATTCGGCCAGCCTGATAAACAGCATTCCTTTCCGGATCTTACAAACCAAGACTTCGGACATGATGGTCCAGAGCCACGAAAAAATCATCCCCCATCAAAAATCGGATAGTGCCTTCCATCGAGCGGTACATAAGCGGACCGATTCCGCTATCGTGACAAGGAAGGTGGGAGAGGTAGGGAGTTGACTGGGATCGGAGGATCGTTTCCCCATCCTTGTTATAGACACCCAGAGGATACTGGACACAATCAAGTGGTTTGAGCGCCATCCAGTTCATTCCCTGATCGATGGCATAGGCATGAATCGAGCAAACATTTTCCATCCGGTCATTTTTTGTCAAAAAAATACAGGAGTCCATTTCTTCACCGCCTTCCCCTCCCTGCCGCACAATCTCGTTACAGCGGTAGTCCGACTCAAGATCGATCGCCCTGGCCATCGCAAGGACTTCATCTCCGTCAAGCTCACATCCATCAGGGCACTGGGTTCGACAGTCTGCGACGAATGTCCCCCTCTTTTCAAAGATCTTTTGTTTTTGGGGGGTCATATAGGGCAGAATCCCTTCCATATGGGGGAAAATCCGGTCCGCCTCCCCTGGGGCCAAAATATTGGATCGATAACAGCACATAGAATGACAGTTTTGAGTTGTCACATTACAGTCATAAACAGTCATCCAAAGCTGTGGATCGACCAGGACTCCATTGATTCTGACATAAGGTATCTCACGTGACGGAAAGGGAATAAAAGCCGCATTGGACATTGTTTGCTCTTTCAAGGGGGTTCAGAAGCGCATGCTTCTGAAAGGTTAGTAGAACTACTTTTTCAAAGGGATCAGCTGGAAATTCAGGGTGCCCTCATTTGTCGTGATCAGGATATTGCTTTTCCTTGCCTTGTCTGTTGCTTCAATCATCAGAACAGAACGTGATGTATCATTTTCCCCGGAGGTCGATCGAGTAATCGTCCATCCACTGGAGGAACCAACCTGCATATCCCGAATTCTTTGCCCCGACTTGAGTTCAATGGCACAGACATGGTCAATCGCGCAATGGATACTGGGGCCTGCCGCATCATCTCCTGTCGACTCGATCAATAAATAGGAAGGCCCCCCTGAAGAGCAACCCGCGGCAACAAATAAAAGCCCCAAAGAAAGTGTTCCCTTGAAAATTCTGGAAAGAGCAAACAAACGCACAAAATTCTCCCTCGTCAGAAGTGGCCGTGAACGGATGGATTGAGTGTATCTCGCAAAAACACAGGGAATACAAAGTTCCACAGTCAAGTTTGACAGAAGTTATTTGCTGTGGCAAGGATGGTTTCAGCAAAAAGATTAAGGATGTTTTAAAGAGGCTGGGAGATTAAAAAGCTGCCCCCCAAAAGCATTCTCTTCCATGCCCCGAGGGGAAGATCAGTCATGTTTCATATTGTTTCAGCATTGCAAACTGGCCAAAAATTCATGATAGACTGAACTTCGGTGAACTGCCCAAAAAAACATCCATCAAAAACCTTTTGTAATAAAAAAGGAGATTTCATGACATTTTCCAGAGAAACATCAAAAAAGGGTCTCTCGTGGTTCCGAGGAATTTTCTCAATGGCAACTCTCTTGTTTTCCACCACTCTCCTTGTGCCATCTCTCTCTTCAGCAAAGGAGACGACCGGAGTGCTGATGGTTTCAAACAAACACATCTCAGCGTTTGATGGAAAAACAAGCTTCTCCCCGAAACACATCATCAACTATCAAAATCTTTTCATTGATATCACCAAGACAAAACCATACAGGGATCCCAATGGCAGGATCGTTGCCATCCCCCGCAATGCAATTTTCAAAAACGCCAATGAGGTCACCTTCCGATTCTGGCACCCCAGGCATGAACCAAGACTTCTGGATGGAATTGTCGTCAAATCCTACGATAAAAACGGACACCTTATCCATCATGGAGTTTTTGACAGGGGAGTCTTTGTTTCCATGATGATCAAAGACCTATTTCATGGAAAATGGGTTGAACTCCAGGATGTCGGAACATTTGTCCAGGGAGACAAATCACTCTATGTAAAAGTGCGCATTCGTCACAGCAAGCAAATTGCACTGGTTCCCTTTGCAACATTTCTTCAGGATTTCGCCAACAGGATTAATACGGAACCGGTGATTTCATGGGCTGTCAAATAACCCATTTATTCCTTTGACCTTGGGGTTTTGTGACCCGTTTGAGACTTTTGATGGCTTAACGGATCATAAAACCCTTCACCTCATGAATAAAATCCAATCATCAAAAACACTTAGCCTCAAAACGAACTCAGCTTGCAGCATGTATTGAAATAGCTCAATAAAAGAGTATGATATTGCCGCTGTTTGACATGAGGGACAAAAGCCCCGAGAATTCACAGTGGGAGCCGAGAGACAGATCCGGTCAATTCCTTTCGGGCACTCCGCATCTCATTTGACGACCGGAAAAACACAGGAGTTCACAAAATGTCGGCCGGAAGGTTCGATTGGATGTGGCAGGAAAGATTATTTTTAATTCCCTTAAAGGATAAACTGGGACCACTTTTCACCTTTTCTTTTAGAGGGTGGGGTCTCCATTTTGTCTGGCCCAAGGGATTTGGGCTGACCTAGCCCAAAGATTGGAGGAAAGAATTGCACGCTCTCGGCACACACCTTCTCGTTGACCTCAAGGATTGCCAGAATGACGGATTAAACGACATTCAGTTTGTACAGGAAGCCATGCTTTCTGCTGCCCGCGACGCTCAAGCTACAATTGTGGATTTCAAGTTTCATGAATTCAGCCCTTTTGGCATTAGTGGGGTGGTCGTTATTGCCGAATCCCACCTTGCGATCCACACTTGGCCTGAGTATAAATACGCCGCAGTTGATGTCTTTACCTGTGGTGACACACTCCAGCCGGAAGTGGCAGCCATTGCGCTAGCAAAAGCATTTGCTTCCAGAAACCCAAGTATTCATGAAGTCAAGAGGGGAATCATCGGGATAGACAATATCCATCGCCCCCATAAATCTGAAGACGCCGGAAAGGCACCAACGACAAAAGACACACTGCCAGGAGAGGAAACGGTTGATCATGAGCGAGCCTCGGACTTCGAAGTGGTATATTGAGTACTCCTCACCCTACCTGGGGCACATGCATGGGCTATCGGAGCTCGTTGTATCTCTCAGGACAAACTTCCAGAAGATGGATATCCTAAGGTCCGGAGCATTCGGCACATGTCTGATTCTTGATGACAAGATGCAGTCCACTTCGGTCGATGAATTCATCTATCACGAAGCATTGGTCCACCCTGCGATGCTTGCCCATCCCAGGCCGGAAAAAGTTCTCATCATAGGAGGCGGCGAAGGAGCGACACTGCGTGAGGTCCTTCGCCACAAGACTGTGAGACAGGCGGTTATGGTCGACATAGACGATCAGGTCATCGAACTGAGCCGCAGACATCTTCCGGAATGGCACAAGGGGTCCTTTGATGATCAAAGGTCTGTCGTTATCGCCACAGACGCCAGGAAATATCTTGAGGAATCCAAGGATACCTTCGACGTTATCATCACGGACCTATCGGAACCGGTCGAGGAAGGCCCTGCCTATCTCTTGTATACAAAAGAATTTTACCAGATTGCTGTCTCCCATCTGAGCCCATCGGGAACACTATCCCTCCAGGCCGGGACAGCTGCCATTCCGTATCTTTTTAACTTCGGAGCTGTCTTCCAGACTCTTTCCTCCGTCTTTCCGGTGGTGGCCCCCTATCAGGCATTCATCCCCTCTTTTGGCCTTCCATGGGGATTTATTGTTGCCAGCAAAGACAGGGATCCACGCAAATTTGACTCCAACAGCGTTGACTCGATGATCCTTGAAAGAATGCAGGGAACCAATGATTTTTATGACGGGATTTGTCACCAGGGTCTCTTCAGCCTCCCCAAACATATTCGGAAAGAACTCTCTTCCACGAATGTTGTAATTGAGGATAACCGTCCAATTTTCTCTTACCATTAATTAATCGGCTGACATGACTCCATACGATCATAATCGGACACCTCTATTTGACGCGATGGTGGCGCTTGCCGAGAGTCGAAAGGTCTCTTTCCATACACCAGGCCATAAAAGTGGAAAGGGAATCTCGACCCGTTTTCGGAAATTTGTCGGACCGAAGGTCTTTTCCATAGATCTGACCTGCCTCGATGAGGTTGACTCCCTCCAAAAACCTCGCGGAGTAATCAGGGAAGCACAGGAACTGGCCGCGGACATCTATGGAGCGGACCAATCTTTTTTCCTCGTCAACGGAACATCCGGGGGGAATCAGGCCATGATTCTCTCCGTGATGAAACCGGGGGAGCCTATTCTGCTCACTCGCATCCTCCACAAGTCAGTGGTCTCCGGCTTGATCATGACCGATTGCAAACCCATCTTCATTCCGCTTCAATCCACTCCGGACTGCGACTTGCTGCTGAATGACAGGACAGACACCATTATTCAGGCAATGAACCGTCATCCTGAAGCCAAAAAGCTTTTTTTAACTTCCCCAAACTATTATGGCGTCACACTGGATCTCCCCACCATCATTCAAGAGGCGCATAGCCGCGGAGTAACCGTTCTTGTGGATGAGGCACATGGCCCCCATCTCCACTTTCATGATGACCTGCCGCCCAGTGCTATGGCTTCAAACGCCGATCTTTGCGTTCAGTCCACCCATAAAATCATCGGCGGAATGACTCAAGCGTCCATTCTGCATGCAAAAAAAGCGAATATTGACATCGAACGATTGACCAGCGTCCTCCGATACCTTCAAACAACAAGTCCTTCCTACATATTGATGGCATCCCTTGATCTGGCTCGCATGCAAATGGCCACGGAAGGAAAAAAACTCCTGAGCAAGGCAATCGACCTTGCCAGAAAAGCCAGGGAGCGGATTCGGAAGATCCCCGGACTGACCTGTATTGACCGAGATGAAGTGAAAGCAGCCTCCGGAGGGGATAACGACCTTGACGAGACCAAGCTTGCGATTGGGGTGAAAGGAATCGGACTGACCGGCTATCAGGTCTCACAAAAACTGAACCACGAATTTGGCATTCAGGTTGAAATGGCCGATCTCCACCATGTTTTGGTCATTGTCAGTATCGGAGATCACAGGGAAGATCTTGACCGGCTGGTTCGAGCGATGGAGGCCATCTCACACCAAGCCATGACGTTAAAATCGATCATTCCAATCAATGTCAAGCCACCTTATGCCATTGCCTCTTCACGGATGAATCCCAGGGAAGCCTTTTTTTCCTCCCATCAATCCGTTCCTCTTGAAGAGGCCCTTGGAAAAACCGCTGCAGACATTGTGACCGTATATCCTCCGGGAATCCCCCTTCTGATTCCGGGAGAAGAAATAACACAAACAGTACTCGACCACCTGATCCTCATGCGTGAAACAGGGGCCACACTTGATGGTCTTGACTCAGACAACAGATTGATCAATATCGTCTGATTCTTCCCTTACTCTCCAGAGGTCCCGATGAATCGTCTTGTCAGAAATGGTCCATGGCTCTTGCTCATCCTTCTCATTGGTTCAGGGTGGGCCATAGAAACACTCATGGACGAATCCGTGGACTATCTGTGGTTCTCATCCCTGAACGCCCTGTCAATCTTCTGGACATACTTCTGGGCTCGGCTCCTTTCCGGTATCATCTTCGGAAGCCTTTTCTTCATCACTCTTTTCTCCGCACTCAGAACCATTCCGGGGAAGATACCTCCCATCACCATCCGGGTAGGTCCAAGGCTGCAGGAAATTCCTGTTGCCGGGATCAGAAAGACCCTCACCATTGCCATCTTCCTGCTCTCTCTTTTTGTGGGAGAAGGGTTCTCTGACCCCAACTCGGCGCTGTCGTTCCTATCTGTTATCAAGGCAGCCAATGGCGGCCCATCTGACCCGGTCTTTCATCACCCGCTCTCTTTTTACTTGTTTGACCTGCCTTTTTGGGAACCTCTCGTTAACTTCACGACTGCAGTCCTGATCATATCCGTCATTGTCTCACTCATTTTGGGAAAACTAACCGGATTTCTGAGGGCCTCTCAGACAGGTTTTCATTTTGAACCCATTTATAGAAAGCGTTTTTTCTTTCTTCTGGCCGTAGCAGTCGGATCTCTCGGATTATCGGTTTTCCTTGAACGGTATGATCTTTTGACAAAAACACATGAAATGATCACTGGACCAGGCTATACAGAGACTCACTCAACAATACCTGCACTCCTATTCGCATCGATCATGGCATTTCTGACAACGGCTGCCTGTCTTCTTGCAGCATTTTCAGAGTCAAAGAGTCTCCTTCCACTCGGACTTGGAACCACTGCGGCGGCAGCATACTTTATCGGAGCAGTCATTTATCCTGATATGCTTGAGCGATTTGTCGTTCTGCCTGACCAGTTCCATCGGGAAAAGCCTTATATCGAAAAAAATATCCAGTGGACGAGAATGGCTTATGGGCTCGACCGGGTAAAAGTGGAACATATTTCGGAACTCAAGACACCCAGCCAACAGGATTTTGAAAAAAATGCACCCACCATCAATAATATCCGGCTCTGGGATCATCGTCCCCTTTTGACGACAGTCAGACAATTGCAACAAATACGGACTTACTATCAATTCCCCTTGCTGGCACCCGACCGTTACACGGTCAATGGGCAACTCAGGCAGGTTCTTCTGGCACCACGGGAGCTGTCTTACAGCAACCTGCCTTCGCCTAACTGGATTAATCTTCATCTGGCCTATACACATGGACATGGATTGATCATGGCTCCGGTCAACAGGGTAACAGACGAGGGACTCCCTATCTTCTGGATCAGAAATATCCCACCGGAGACACCCGCATCCCTTCCACTCAAACATTCAAGGATCTATTTTGCGGACCGGAACTTGCCCTATGCGATTGTCAATACACAAGTCGGTGAATTTGATTATCCCAGCGGAAATAAAAATGTCTACAGCCACTATAACGGCAAGGGTGGAATCAGATTATCCTCAACCATGAGGAAGATCTTGTTCAGTTATCATTTCGGAACACCCAAAATCTTTCTCTCCGATGCCATTACCCCTGAAAGTCGGATTCTTTTCCATCGCAACATTTTTACAATCGTCCATAACCTAGCGCCCTACCTTACACTGGACCCTGATCCCGTCCCGATTGTCACCGCTCACGGCCGATTACTCTGGATGATTGATGCATACACAACATCTTCTCATGTCCCATATTCAAAGGAAGTTCCGGGTCCATTGGCCATGATCAACCCGAGGTCTCATTTCGCGGGTGGACATCTGTCTGCGTTGGGAAGCTGGCACCGGGAAATCAACATGATCCATAATCCGGTCCGAGTCATAGTCGATCCCCAGTCAGGAATACCAACCTTTTATGTAACAGACCCCAGTGACCCCATGATTGCCACCTACAGGGCAATTTTCCCGGATCTCTACAAACCGATGGAAATGATGGGAACGGACCTTGAAAGCCATCTTCGCTTTCCCCCGGGTATTTTCTCGATTCTTGCCAAAGTCTATGAGTCTTATCACATGACAGATCCGCATACTTTTTTTAATAGGGAAGATCTCTGGGACCTGCCCACACGAAATGAGCAGTCGATGAGCCCTTACTACACCGTCATGAGACTCCCTGGCTCCAGCAAGGAAGAATACGTCCTGATGCTTCCCTACACCCCATCACAACGCCAGAATCTTTCCGCATGGCTCGTCGGGCGGTCTGATGGAAAACACCTTGGCGGAATGAAGGTCTTTACCTTTCCCAAGGAAAGACTCATTTACGGACCTGATCAGATCGAAGCCCGCATAGACCAGAGGGGGCCCATTTCAAAACAGCTCACCTTATGGAATCAGCAAGGATCACATGTTGTCAGGGGAACACTTCTCATCATTCCTGTTGCGGGCACACTCCTTTATGTAGAACCACTGTATCTTGAGGCCACCAGTCAGGGAGCACTTCCGGAGCTCAGGAGGGTTATTGTCTCGATGGGTGATCGTGTCGTGATGAGAAAAACGCTTTCTGAAGCGATCGACGCCCTTTTTAACAACGCTTCCGGGAATGAAGCCAATCCACCACAAAAACATGAAGTCCGATCCAGGATTGGGGAAGAAGATGGATGGGTAGAACTCCATGCCCTAGAAAAAGATGCTGACGGGGCCCTTAGAAATGGAGATCTTCAGAGACTGGGAGCTGATATGAAAAAAATCCTGAATACCATTAGAAAACACCCCTAGAAAACAAGATGGGAGAGAGAAGAGTCAGAAAGGATTCTTTCGTGCGGATTACCCCAAACGGTCTTGTAAAAGTTCTCGGGCAAGAAGTCTTGTCGAAGGAGACATTGCATCCCCTCCCAACATTCTGGCAATCTCTCCCACCCTGACCTCTCCTTCAATCTCACGAACACTCGACTGAACGATATCCCCGACCAGGTTTTTCTGAACAAGCAAATGGGCATTCCCTTTTCTGGCAACTTGATGCAGGTGAGTGATCGTCACCACTTGACGGTGTTGGGCAATTTCTGACAAAAGGTCTCCCAATACCTCTCCAACCTCTCCGCCGATTCCGGAATCGACCTCATCAAAAATAAGGGTTGATCCTGCATCCCTGTCTGAAAGAATCCATTTCAATACCAAAAGAAGTCTCGAAACCTCTCCACCCGAAGCAACTTCATCAAGGGGCTTGGGAGGAATGCCTGGGTTGGCTGAAAAAAGGAATCGGACAGAATCCGCCCCTCCCGGAGGAAAATCTCCTTGGGGAAGATCCATCCTGTCAACGATAAAAACGGCATTTTCAAGCTTAAGCTTCGTGAGGCGATCTTTCATCATGGGCTCAAGCTTCCTTGCCCCTTCAATTCTCTTCTCCCGGATCAATCCTGAAAGCACAAAAAGCTCATCCTCAACAGTCCCAATCTCGGAACGCGTTGTAGCCAATTGTGCCTCAATCTCATCCGAGGGGGGAAGAGTGATATCCGAAAAAAAACTCCATAATTGTTGAGGATCTACCCGATATTTTCTTGATAACCTCTGGTAAAGATCAAACCGAGTCTCAACTCTCAACGCCTCTTGGGGATCAAATTCAAGATTTTCAAGATAACTTCTGGCATCTCCCGAAAGTTCCCGAAGAATGGTCATGGACTCTGCAAGCAACTTATGGATTCCAATCAATCGGCTATCATATTCGGTCAAGCGATTGAGCTCCGCCTCCAGATGCCTCAGCTGCCCCAGAACGGAAACATCTCCATCATAAACAGTATCGATAATGTTCCCGACACAGGTTTCCAGCTCCTTTGCATGTTGATGTGCCGAAAGAAGATCAGAAAGAGCTGCCCACTCTCCCTCCACGGGGGAAAGAAGAGTCCTGTCGTCAAATTTCTCCATCATGGAATCTTTTTCTGCTAGGAGCCTTCCCTCAATCTCCGAGAGGCGATCAAGCTCGGCAAGAAGCAATTTCCTTTTTGACCGGAGAACCTCATAATCTTCGACCAAAGACTCTGCTTCCGAAAAAACATCCAGAATTTTTCGATTCAGGCGAGCATCAAGAAGCCGGAAACTTTCTCCCTGACCTACAATATCGAGTAAAAGCCGCCCAACCTCCAGCAACTGTCCAGCAGATACAGAGTGCCCATTAACTGTCTGGCGCGTTCTCCCATTTTCAAGAAGGACACGCCGAATGACGATATCCTCATTTTCAGACACAATGTCTTTCATAAATTCCGGTATGATCCCAAGAGGAGAAAATCCCGCCTCAACAACCCCTTCATTATGCCCTGGCCTTATGCTCAAACCTTTGGGTTTCCCTCCGGAAATAAAATCGATTGCATCAACAAACAATGATTTTCCCGCACCTGTTTCGCCAGTCACCACTGTCAGAGCCGGTCCAAAAGAAATCATGTTCTGATCAATCGTGGCAATCGAACGAATATTGAGAAACTCAAGCATCAAGAATATCCCTGGAAATACGGAAGGAAAATGAACGGGTGCCAAAAAAACTCTGGCACCCGATCATTTGAGGCATCAACAACGATTATGAAGCAAGAAGAGTATCGATTTTATCTTTGAAGTTTTTCTTGCTCTGTGCACCGACAACCTTATCAACAATCTGTCCGTCCTTGAAGAACATGAGTGTTGGAATACCCATTACCTGATATCGTACAGCAATATCCTGATTATCATCAGTGTTGAGCTTTACAAACTGGACCTTTCCGGCATATTCGACGGAAAGCTCTTCTACAATAGGAGCAACTGAGCGACAAGGACCACACCATGGAGCCCAAAAATCGACCATCATCAGTCCCTTTGATCCAAGGACGTCCTTTTCCCACTCCTGACTGCCAACTTCCTTTACTGACCCTGCCATGAACCCTCCTTCACTGCTTTAAATGAAAAAACCATACCCCAACCCATCACGGGAAAGATTTCCCAAAAGTTCCCGAAGAGCTAGAAGCTTGATCAATAACGTTCAAGGGAAATCACAAAAGACAGATTAATCTCCTATCCCGCTATTGTATGAGGCGAATCCCGGGACTGTCAAACAAAAATCCTTAAAAAAACAGATAAACAGAATCTATCCAGTAAAAAAAAGAGGAAGGCATTTCTGCCTTCCTCTTTCCTGAAAACAAGATCCAAACGCTTACGCATTCGGATTTAATACATGTCACCCATACCGCCACCTGGCATTGCTGGGGCCTTGGGCTCTTTTTCCGGAATATCAGCAATCATGACTTCAGTTGTCAGCATCAGGCTTGAAACAGACGCCGCATTTTGAAGCGCTGAGCGGGTGACCTTTGTCGGGTCAATGATTCCAGCCTGAATCATGTCAACATAAGTTTCTGAAGCCGCATCAAATCCCATCGTACCTTTTTCAGAGCGAACTCTCTGGACCACAACGGAACCTTCAAGTCCGGCATTCTGTGAGATCTGACGAAGGGGCTCTTCAAGTGCTCGGCGAATAATGTTGACACCGATCTTCTGATCTCCTGTGGCCTGAACGGAGTTCAGTGCATCGATAGAGCGAAGAAGTGCAACACCGCCACCTGGAACGATACCCTCTTCCACAGCTGCCTTGGTTGCATGAAGGGCATCTTCAACACGAGCTTTCTTTTCTTTCATTTCGGTTTCTGTTGCAGCACCAACATTGATGACGGCAACTCCACCAACGATCTTGGCAAGACGCTCCTGGAGCTTTTCGCGATCATAATCAGAGGTGGACTCTTCTATCTGATTTTTGATCTGCTTGACACGAGCCTGAATCTTGGCATGCTCACCAGCTCCCTCGACGATAGTGGTATTATCCTTGTCGATGGTCACTCTCTTGGCACGTCCGAGATCTGTAAGCTTGATGCTTTCGAGCTTGATTCCGAGATCCTCGGCAATCATGGTACCGCCAGTCAATGTGGCGATGTCCTCAAGCATGGCTTTTCTGCGATCACCAAAACCAGGAGCTTTGACTGCAGCAACCTGAAGTGTTCCACGAAGCTTGTTCACAACAAGCGTTGCAAGAGCTTCACCTTCAACTTCTTCTGCGATGATCATGATTGGTTTGCCCATTTTGGCAGTCTGCTCAAGAATCGGCAGAAGATCCTTCATGCTGCTGATTTTCTTTTCATGGATCAGGATATATGGATTTTCAAGGCTGACTTCCATGCGATCCTGGTCGGTAATGAAATATGGCGAGGTATAACCTCTGTCGAACTGCATACCTTCCACAACATCAAGAGAGGTTGTCATGCTTTTTGCTTCTTCAACAGTGATAACACCGTCTTTGCCAACCTTGTCCATTGCATCTGCAATCAAACGACCAATTTCAGGATCATTATTTGCAGAAATTGTCGCGATTTGAGCAATTTCTTTTTTATCCTGGCAAGGCTTGGACATTTTCTTCAGCTCAGCAATGACAGCCTGGACAGCAAGATCAATTCCTCTCTTCAGATCCATGGAATTGGCACCGGCAGTCACGTTCTTCACACCTTCCCGGTAGATCGCATGGGCCAAAACGGTGGCTGTGGTGGTACCATCGCCAGCAATGTCACTTGTTTTGGAAGCAACTTCTTTAACAAGCTGGGCACCCATGTTCTCAAAAGGATCTTTGAGCTCAATCTCCTTGGCTACGGTCACGCCGTCCTTTGTAATGGTAGGGGCTCCAAATTTCTTTTCAATCACAGCATTTCTGCCCTTTGGACCCAGTGTTACCTTAACTGCATCGGCTAGAGCGGTCACACCACGAAGAATCGAGGAACGAGCGCTTTCACTGTAGCTCATTTGTTTTGCCATTTAAGAAAACCTCCCTGAAAAGTTTGAGATCATTTAGCTCCAAAAATAATGAGAAAAATCCAAAGAGACTCAACCCATCATTTGAAGATGGATCAGGCGGTCAAGACTCCGAGAATATCTTCTTCCTTCAGGATCAGATATTCAGTGCCTTCCATCGTGATTTTTGAACCGGAATATTTATCGAAAAGGACAATCTCCCCAACCTTAAGCGACTTCACTTCATCGCCGATTCCTTCGACTTTCCCCTTCTGGGGCTTTTCCTTAGCCGCATCAGGTATATAAAGGCCACCCTGAGTTTTTTCGGCCTCCTCGGAATAACTTACAAAAACACGATCCTTCAACGGTTTAAACTTCATCGATCCTCCTCCTTTAAGATGAATAACGCTTCTCTTGTGGTGATTAGCACTCACCCCTCATGAGTGATAATAGAATACCAGAGGTCCAATTCCTTTGCAAGGGGAAATCCAGTGTGCCATACATTCAGGCGATAAAATGGCCTTGAAATCAAAAAGGGGGAAGGAGATATCTATCCCCTTCCCCCTCAAAAAAACACTCCACATGACTAGCGCGAAGCCACCAGATCCTTATCCAGAATACGTATAGCCGCCTGAACTTGGGTATCATCTTTCATTGGAATTCTCCCCATAGGAAGATGATACTGGACATTTGACTTGGGAATATGGATTGTTGCTTCTGCTCCATCCGGATTCAGAAAGTGATGCTTCAGATCCACTTCTCTAGGCACCTTGATCGACTTCATTCCTTTTGGGATAACCTCTTTCACGATCACATCCGGGGTGATTCCATAATCCTGGATGGAACGTCCGGAAGGCGTAAAATAACGAGCTGTCGTGAGACGCAATGCAGATCCGTCAAACAATGGCAAAATAGTCTGTACGGATCCTTTCCCGAAACTTTGGGTTCCTAGGATTGTTGCCCGATGATAGTCCTGAAGTGCTCCGGAAAGAATCTCCGCTGCAGAGGCAGACTCCGTATTTACAAGGACAACAATGGGGAAATGCTCAAAAGGTTTTTCATTTCTCGCATGGAATGCGTGAAACTGGCGACGTCCTTTCATCGAAACAACAACCTTGTGTTCCGGAAGGAAAAGAGAGGCCGAATCCACAGCATCATTCAACAATCCTCCAGGATTATTGCGGAGATCGATAATCAGGGCCTTCATTCCCTGGCTCCTCAATTCAACAATGGCCTTTCCCATATCGCGCGCATTGTTTTCGGAAAACTCCCTGTCGAGGATATAACCGATTGTCGGAGAGATCATTTTTGCCTTGACTGTATGAATTTGAATCACTTCCCTGACAACGTTGAAATCCTTGGCTTCAAAAACACCTTTTCGGCGAATGGTCAAAGTCACCGCAGTACCGACACGGCCTCTCATCAAGTGAACAGATTGAGCCAATCCCAGCTTTTCGGTTGACAATCCGTTGACTTTGACAATTTGATCACCAGCCTTGATTCCGGCTCTCTCCGCCGGAGCATTGGGGATAGGTGACTGAACAATGATCTTTTTCCCTCTTGTGGTGATCTTGATCCCAACTCCCCCAAACTGTCCCTTCGTATCAATTTCCAACTCGTGATATTCCTGGGGAGTCATGTATTCGGAATGAGGATCCAGCGAAGCGACCATACCCTTTATCGCTGATGTCAGGACAGGCTTGCCTGAAAGAGGGTCAACATAATCCTTTTGAATCAAGGAATAAACCATTGATAAGACTTTTAATGATTTATCCGTCCCTCCATCGGCAAAAACAGCGTGACCGACCCCACCAACAAGGATGCCAATTGCCAACACAAGAAAAACCCTACTGGTTTTCATGACCATCTTCCACATTTTCTATCACGATCCTTCTTTTACAGGGTTTCATGGTTTTCCCCATTTCTTGCTGCACCTCCAAATGACTCACCTGAGGTAATCCCATATTGACCTAAACAAATTCACTATGACCAAGGATCCAATGATAGGTGACAATGAAGTCCTGATATAATAAGGACATCACAGAAGAAAAAGAGGAAAGTCCATTTCCGTACTCCAAAAACTGACTCTTTTCAGAGTATCACCCTATTCTCCAATCGGCAAGGGATTTAAGAAAAGAGTGTTATCTTGAGAGATAAGGAACTGGATTAACAGGGTTACCACCATGTGTCAGTCCAAAAAATAATGTATCTTTCCCATGTGACCCGCCACCTCCCGCATATCCAATGACAGCCCCTTTTGAAATGTTCTCTCCTTTCTTCACAGCGATTCGGCCTAAATGTCCGTAAAGAGAATAGATATGATTTCCATGATCAAGAATCACCATTTGTCCATATCCGGTATAGTGACGGGCAAAAATAACCTGTCCGTCACCAGAGGAGTGAATGACCTCTCCTGGGTGGACACGAATATCCACACCATCATGAAAATGTCCAAAGCCTTCAACGATCTCTCCTCTAACTGGCCATTTGAGGCTTCCCGGCAGAAGATGAAGTCGTTTAATAGCATGAAAATGGGTTCGATAGTGGGATGAGATTGCTTCAAGATGCTGAATCAGGTGAAGTAAATGCCGTTTCTTGCGCTCGATCCGGGTATCATCTTTCTTCAATCTCTTTTCCATTACAAGAAGATGCTTAAGCTCATTTCTCATCGAATTCATTTTGGATCTTTCTCTTGCCTCTTTTTTGATCGTCTTCTGTCTATCGGCCAAGAGACGTTTTTTTTTCATCCTCCACGAAGAAAGCTCATTAATAGAGCGAATCTCATTGCTCTTCTCGATAGCAATCCTTTTGGAGAGTGTATTCTGACGGGAAGAGAGAGAAAGAAGGGCAATCTTGTAAAAGAGAGGGGAAGGTGCTTGGTCAAGCTCGATCAAATACCCCTTGAGCGCATCAGAGAGGTAGGCAAACCTGGTCTTTTCCAGTTGATTCCGATCAGACTCCAGTAAGAGTTTTTCGGAACTGATCTTGTTGTTGAAAAAGTCCAGCTTTCTATTCATTCGGATAAGATCGATCCTTGCATTTTCAATTTTGACATGCAAGTTCTCCTTATCCATTTTCAACTCCAATATCCGATACTTCAAATCCTGGCCTTTGGAACGGAATCGGATCTCCTTTCTGTGATTACGAATCCACTCCTTTCTTAATCGATTGTATTCACTGCGATGTTGATGCAACTCTTCCTGCAGTTTTTTAATGGAATGATGAGACTCCGATGCCAGGGATGGCTGAACACAAGGAAAAACAAAAAAAGAAATTAGTGTGAGAGCAATACCCTGCGCCAAAATTTTCCCAGCTGAAAAGACAACCACCCGAGCCCCCCGCCAATGACCGGAAAAGAAAAGAAAAAATAAACCCACTTAGAATGGATTCCAAGCTGAGAGGATGCAAGGAATGGATCCAGAGAGGGACTATAAAGAGCCGGGTGAGCCAGAAAAAGAAGAATACATGCTCCCAAGGCAGCAAAAAAACCCAAACGAAAACCTTCTCGGTTAAACGAGAAAGAAGAAGGATCCGATTGTTTCCAAAAAGAATTTCCAGAAGGATCCACTGCACCGGCATCCTTCTCGGTAACACCCCCCAAAAAACTCCAAAAAAGGATCAGCATCAAGACCACAAGTCCTAATAGCATGAGTCCAGAGCGTTTAAGATGAATCATTAAAAGGTCTAATGAGTCAAGTTTTTCCGCCCAAGGCAAATTGTCTTCAACAAGAAGCACATGTCTATTTCCAGAAAGAATTTTGTGAATGGAAAGGGCTTGATCAGCCAGTGTCACCCTCTCTCCCCTATTGTTTTTTCCCATTGAAAGAGTCAGAAGGATCATCTTTTTAGTTGTTCCAGAGATCGGATCACTTATTGAAGGCTGTGCGAACTGATTCACTTCATCCAGAGAAAGGGGTTTGATATTGGTCGTGATAAAAGATAGCTGACCAAAAATCTTTTGATAGTCCGAATTCGAGATCTTCTGATCTAGAACAACAACCATATGAGTATTCTCAAGAGAAGATGTCCTGATTTGTTCGACCATCAGAAAAGAAGAAATCATCCATAAGAAAACGCAAAAGAGCAATGAAAAAAAGGTAATTGAAACAAATTGTCTGAAAAAAGAATAAGAACGGATCATCCCCCTAAATCTCCATTTGATAAGATTAAAGGGGTTATAATATGAGGACGGCTGTCATCGGAAAGGATCTTCAAACGGAAATTCCCTCTCAAGGAATGCGGGATACGCACAAGAAAGACGCAAGGATCTTCATTTGGGAGTCAGAAACGTTTTGGAAAATGTTTTACGATGCAAGCGAGTGAGCCCATTCTTCTTCATTTGATCCCTGTGCTCGGCAGTGCCGTAACCTTTATTTTTTGAAAAGCCGTAACCAGGAAATAAAGAGTCCATTTCATTCATCAATTGGTCGCGGGTGACCTTTGCCATTATGGAAGCTGCGGCAATCGACAGCACCAGTCGATCTCCGCCAACAATGGACTTCTGCTTCATATTTTCATAAGGAGTACCTGAAAAATAGCGGGAGGGGATAGATTCATTTCCATCGACAAGAAGAATGTCAGGGGCCTCTTTTAAGGAAAGGATCGCCCTCTTCATGGCCAGGAATGTTCCTTCTCTGATATTCATCGAGTCAATTTCTGCAACCGAAGCTTCACCAAAAGTACAACTGGGAGCCCAACGATCAAGATACTTGAAAATGCGCTCCCGAGCCGACGGTGTCAAGACTTTTGAATCAGTAATACCAAGGCCTAAAAAATCCTGTACGGAAGGGGTCAAGACCACACACGAGACGACAACTGGACCAGCGATAGCCCCCCGACCAACCTCATCAACTGCTGCTATTCTGAAACAGCCTTGAGCTAAAAGAGATTGTTCAAGTGAGCCATCGGGTCGCTTATGTGGCAAAAAACTATCCTTTGGGCTCTCTTCGGGTCTCGACTTCTTTCAGCCTGGCAGCCTTCCCTTTCTTCGTTCTCAAGAAGTACAACTTTGCCCGTCTTACCTTACCAACCCTGATCCGCTCGATTTTAATGATCTGGGGAGAGTGAAGAGGGAAAATACGTTCAACGCCGACACCGAAAGAAATCTTTCTGACAGTCATCATCGAGCGGGTGCCTCCCCCCCTTAATGCGATGACAACGCCCTCAAAAACCTGAATACGCTCTTTTTCACCTTCCACAATTTTCAAATGAACCCTGACGGTCTCCCCGATTCTTGCTTCCGGTGGATTTTCTTTCATATAGAGCTGCTCAACTTGATCAATGACATTCATTACGTTCAATCCTTTCTTGTTGTTCTTGAGGGGCAACAGCCATTTCTGATTTTTTTCTGGAAATGGCCCGGAGATCCGGGCGAACCCGATCTCTCTTTTCACGTGCTTTTTCAGAGCGATACTGCTGGATCCGAAGATGATGCCCTGAAAGAAGGACTTCGGGAACAGCCAACCCCTCATAATCCGGGGGGCGCGTATACTGTGGAAAATCAAAATCTTCAGAAGCAGAAAATGTTTCTGTCATCACAGATTGATGGTCAGAGAGAACACCCGGAATCAATCTTACCACAGCGTCAATCATGGCAAGTGCCGGAATTTCTCCTCCGGTTAAAACATAATCTCCGATGGTCCACTCTTCAAACGGGTGTGCCAACAATACCCGTTCGTCAATTCCTTCATAGTGGCCGCACAAAAAAAGAACCGGACGAGGATCCTCTGCCCAACTCCATGCAACAGATTGATTAAAGATCTGTCCCTGAGGGGACGGATATACAAGTCTCACACTTCCTGGCGGAGATGGGTCAAAACCCGTTAGAGCCGAAGAGGCCGCTCTTATCGCCCGAAAAATGGGATCCGGACGAAGAATCATTCCAGAACCACCGCCATAGGGGTAGTCATCGGTTGAGCGATAACGTCCAGTACCAAAATCCCGCAAGTTCCACATCCGGTACTCAGCAAGATTTTTTTCCCTGGCCCTTTTCAAAATACTGAAATCAAGCATTCCAGCCAGAGCATCGGGGAAAAGGGTAATCAGGCCGAAGGATCTAGGACTTTCCATCGAACATGAACCTCCCGGGCGTTTCGGTCAACAAGCGGGACCAGCGGTTCAACAAATGGAACCAACACTTCTACTCCATTTGAATCCACCGACAGGATATCCTGACCAGGACGCTCATAAAACCCCGAGACAACCCCAACAGACTGTCCGGAATCAATGTCGATAACAGACATTCCTTCCAGATCGGAAATCAGGTAAACATTTTCATCCGTAGGAACCCAAGGAAGCGCGTTGCCCAAACAAATAGCCCAACCTGAACGTTCCTTGGCTGACTCTGGGGAATCAATCCCTTCCAGACTGAGAAGAAGCGAGTCCTTCCCTTCCGTCTTTTTGCATTCAAGAAGCTTGCGCGGCTCAATCGCTCCAAGCGGCGACTTAAGAACGAACGTGGCGCCGAGATCTTTTAAAAAGCGATTTGGATTATCACTTAATAAATGTGCAAAAAAAAACCTTTCAGCCCCCAAGATCGACCGACCTTCGCAACAACAAGCGTAGTATCCAGAGATTCAACCTTGTTGTCCAAGAATCACCTCCCGAAAAGATCAGGCAAAACCTATTATGGTTTTGCCTTACGGATAAGACGAGCCACTGTATCTGTTGGCATTGCTCCCTTTTGGAGCCATGACTCAAGCTTCTCGGTTT
Organism: Leptospirillum ferrooxidans C2-3; assembly: GCF_000284315.1. Lineage (NCBI taxonomy): Bacteria > Pseudomonadati > Nitrospirota > Nitrospiria > Nitrospirales > Nitrospiraceae > Leptospirillum > Leptospirillum ferrooxidans. The sequence goes on from NC_017094.1 coordinate 1,539,688, forward strand.
TAAAAGTCACCTGATCATTGTCTCTTGGAGAGTAAGCTCCGACAATATCCAGAAAGCGACCATCTCTGGGGCACCGGGAATCAGCAACAACAATGCGATAGACAGGGCTCTTTTTTCTTCCAAGTCGGGAAAGACGAATTCTTACTGACAAAATAATCTCCTTAGCTTAAATTGAATATCCAAAAGCCTCTCCTTATGACTAAAAGGGAAGCATCGAACGCAAGGCTCTTTTACCATTTGGCTTAAGGGCTGTGCGCATCATTTTTCTCACTTGTTCGAACTGACGCAATACCTGATTGACCACTTGCACAGTTGTGCCCGAACCGGAAGCAATTCTTCTTCTTCGGCTCCCATCAATAATCTCGGGAGAATTCCTTTCTTTCTTGGTCATGGACAAGATAACGGCTTCGGTCCTCTTCATCTCTTTCTCAACCACACCCATGTCCAGCTTATCCTTGACACTTGATGCACCAGGAATCATCGATAATATATCATTAACAGATCCCATTTTTCGCATCGTGCGGATCTGATCCAGAAAATCATCAAACGTGATCTGGTTTTTCGTAACCCGATTGACCATTTTCTCAGCATCTTCTTTGGTAACTGCATGCTGAGCCTTTTCAATAAGGGTCTGGATATCTCCCATTCCGATAATTCTGGAAGCGACCCTGTCCGGATAGAATGGTTCCAGTCTATCCGTCTTTTCTCCCGTACCAATGAACTTGATTGGCTTTCCAAGGACGCTTCGAATTGACAAGATTGCACCAGCTCTTGCGTCACCATCAAGTTTGGTGAAGATCAATCCATCAAGGCCAATCTTCTGGTCAAATGCCTGTGCAACTCGAACAGATTCCTGACCGGTCATTGCGTCAAGAACAAGGAGGGACTCTTTTGGGTTGTAAAGAGCCTTCAGTTCTTTAAGCTCTTGCATAAGATCTTCATCGATCGAAAGCCGCCCTGCAGTATCGATGATGACAACCTCGTGCATACCTTCAATCCACCGGCGCCGGACATCCGGATACATATCCTTTGGCCTTGTGACATTCTCCTTTGGCAAAACAACAGGAACACCAACCTGCTCGCCCAACACCTTCAGCTGTTCGACAGCTGCGAGACGTTGGAGATCCGATGCCACCATCAGGACACGTTTTCCCGATTGTCGGAAATGATATGCAAGCTTCGCAACGGTTGTGGTTTTACCGGAACCTTGCAGTCCCATCAGGAAGATAATTGTGGGGGGCTTTGAGGAGAGCTGTATATTTGACTTATTCTCTCCAAGAATCCGGACAATCTCAAGGTAGAGCTCCTTCAAAACCGTCTCGACAGGAGTCATTGCTTTTGCAATCTCTGCGCCGACTAACTTCTGGCGCAATGCATCGACAAGCTTTGTGACAACGTCAAGTGTCACATCGGCTTCGAGAAGAGCTATCCGGATCTCCTGAAGTGTTTCCGCAACCTGAGATTCAGTCAGAAGACCTTTTCCGGTGATTTTTCTCAGAATTTGATCAAAACGCTGCGACAATCCTTCAAACATCAGATTGTTCTTTTTGTAAGATTTTTCATTCTGGCCTTCAAAACTTTTCCTTGACGGAAAACAAGACTACGACGAGAACCGACCTGGACAGAAGCCCCTGTTCTTGGGTTCCTCGCTATTCTGGCTTTCCTGTGATGAACCTCAAAAACGCCAAATCGCCGAAACTCCAGATTTTCAGCTTCATTAAGGCCTTTCTTCATTCCTTCAACAAAAAGCAGGATCAACCTCCTTGCTTCAGGGATTGAAATACCAGGCATCTCTTCTGCGATTCTTCGAATTAAATCGTCTCTCGTCATGGATCCTCCTAATCAGTAAGAAAAATCACGAATGAGGAATTTCAAAAACCTCGGCCGGGCATGATCGCCCAAAAACCACCGGAACCACCGGTTACGCCTGTCAAATAAGAGGACATCTTCGAGGAAAAAAGCGAATCCAAAAAAGTCTTTTTTGGAAACTCCTTCAACTCAGGTGTTCCAGAAAGATGAGCCATCTGCTGGGCTTTCGAAACGGCATCCCTATAATCACCCAAACCATCAACGAGATGAAGACCCAACGCCATTTTCCCAGTAAAAACCCGTCCATCTGCCAAGGGTTTCAGTGTTTCAACCGGTATTTTTCTGCCCTTTGAAACATCATGTATAAACTGGGCATGAATATTTGCCAAAAGAGTTTGCATGTATTCCTGTTCAGCAGGAGTCATCGGGCGAAATGGAGATCCGGCATCCTTCATTGCTCCAGCCTTCAGCACTTCGCTCTTGATGCCAATCTTGTCCAAAAGATCCTTAAATTCTGCAAGCTCCATGATGACACCAATCGACCCAGTCAGGGAACCAGGGCTCGCCATGATATAGTCCGTACCTGAGGCGATATAGTAAGCACCTGATGCTCCAAGTGTTCCGATAGATGAAATAACAGGCTTTCCTTTTGCCCGAATCTTTCCAACTTCTTCATAAATATCCTGGGACGGAACAACCGCACCACCGGGACTATTTATTCTCAGAATGATGGCCTTGATGGATGGATCCCCATCGAGAGCTCTTAACTGACGGATCGTTTCAGCGGATGATACAATAACCCCTGAAATTCTGACAACTCCAATCCGCGCTCCCCCAATCAGAGGGATACTCTTTCCCATATAAGATGCCATCTGAGCCAAAAGATATACCGAGGCAGTCACAATGATCAACACAAAGATGTATTTGAAGAACTTACCGAGTCTCATCATCATATTTTATCCCGAACGGAAGGGATCCCGCTCAAAGGCAAGCCTTTCTAAAAAGTTGCTGACAGTCCGATGAGTGAAAACATGATTCCAAGAAGGCGAGTATTTATCATAGCGAACCAAGAGGCAAGAATATACATCCCAAGACAAAAAAATTCGTGGCCAGCCTAAGCTAGCCACGAACAAGATCTTTTTTGTCGTGATTTATTCCTCTGAATCTGAGTCTTGCCCTTTTCGGCCTTTTTTGCGAGCCGATTTCATGGCATCTTCCATCGCACTCACTGAAGGAGATGGAGCCGCTGCCACGGGTGTAACTGCAGGTTCTGCCTGATATCCGCCTTCAGGCATCGGCTTTACGGAAAGACCGATTTTCCTTTCAGCTGGATCAAGCTTGATCACACGAACAGAAATGGTTGAGCCTACCTGATAGGACTGATCCAATCGCTGGCCAGACTCAATATCGACCTCGCTGACATGAACGAGTCCTTCGACTCCCTCAGCCAACTCAACAAAGAAGCCGAAATCCATTACTTTGGTAATAACTCCATCAACGGATACGCCAACGGCAAAACGCTCCGGAATTTCAGAGTCCCATGGATCCTGGGAGAGTTGCTTGAAGCCCAGTGACAACCGCTGACGCTCTTTCTCAATCTTAAGGACAGCAACCTCAACCTTCTGGCCTTTCTTAAAGAGTTCAGAAGGATGACGAACGTGCTTTGTCCAGGACATATCCGAAATATGAATCAAGCCGTCAATTCCCTCATCAAGACCAACAAATGCACCAAAGTCGGTCAAGCTCTTGACCTTCCCGGACACAACGGTCCCGATCGGATAACGCTCTTCAACACTATCCCAAGGGTTAGGTCCAAGCTGCTTCAATCCAAGAGAAATCTTGCGATTCTTCTCGTCAATCTTCAGGACGCGGGCCTCAACAACATCCCCGACATTCATAATCTTGCTGGGGTGCTTGACTTCATGATTCCAGCTCATTTCCGTCACATGCATCAAGCCCTCAACACCTGGCTCGATTTCAAGGAAAGCGCCGTAATCCGTAATGGAAACGACCTTGGCTGCAACCTTGGAAAATTCGGGATAACGGGTGGCCACAAGAGTCCAGGGATCTGCACTCAATTGTTTCAGGCCCAGGGAAACCCTTCCGGTATCACGATCATGCTTCAGGACAACAACATTAAGCTTATCGCCGACATTCATCAGATCCTGAGGATTGCTAACGCGCCCCCACGACATATCGGTAATATGCAGAAGACCATCAATGCCACCGAGATCGATGAAGGCACCATAATCGGTGATATTCTTGACAATTCCTTCAAGAACCTCGCCTTCCTTAAGGGCATCCATCGTGACCTTCTTCCGACGATCACGCCACTCTTCAAGAAGAACTCTACGGGAAACAATGATGTTTCCACGCTTTTTGTTCATCTTTATAATGCGAACCTGAATCGTCTGCCCGATCAAGCGATCCATATCCCTCACAGGACGCAGATCGATCTGGGAACCAGGAAGGAATGCCTTGAGACCGACGTCGACGGTCATGCCACCCTTGATACGGGCAACAACCTTACCTTCCATAACATCGCCACGATTGAAGCTTTCCTCAATCGCATCCCAGACCTTCATCCGATCCGCTTTTTCCTTGGACAGGACAAGATTCCCGTGAAGATCTTCCCGTTCCTCAAGATAGACATGGATAATATCGTCCACCTTAAGTCCCTGAATCTCCTCGTCGGAAAATTCTGACTTTGCGATGTGTCCTTCAGACTTGTATCCGATATCAACCACGACTTCATTCGGGTAGATATCAATTACTCGGCCCTCAACAACAGACCCTTCCTCGAGATTTCGGAGAGTCTCTGCATAAAGACTTTCCATCATCTCTGGAGTAAACTCTGACTCCTCAACATTGACTTGATGATCCTGAACTAAATTCTGCTCTTTTGACATTCGAAATGAACCCCCCTGCTCGCCGCATTCTACGGCTTGGAATCTTTTAATCATATCTCAAAAAGATGTGAAAATAAAGCCCTTCCGAAGAGAAGTCCCCAAAGACTCAAAAGATATCCATCAGTAAGAAAATATCTTTGTATATCAAATCATTAACGCACCCCTCCAAAGATTGGCGAGACAGAGCGCTACGCGAATGGAAACCTATGGTCAGAAAGCAGCCATTGACTAGATAAATAATTGTGGGTAAAAAATATGTACTATAATAATTTTGATTCTGGATTCTTTCTGGGGGAGATTCCGTACATTAAAAAAATACAGTCCGATTCCAATCGATGCGTATAGAGATTCAGGAATAACGGGGTGGCTCACTTTTAGGTGATGGGAACGCACTCATCACACTCACAATGGATGGATTCTGTGGAAAGCATAATGACCATAACGCTTAGTGAACTCAGGGATATGATCAGAAAAACCGTCTCCATCGGTGGAGTCGTTTTCTGGGTCGTCGCAGAAACGGATTCCATAGCCAATCCGCTCGATCTGATCTCCAGCAATGGACTCTCCCGAAATGAATGGGAGAGCATTATGCACAACATTTTCATTTGCCGAGGATTCAACGTCCAGCAGACTCAATCCATCCTCTCCCGTTTATCAAACAGGCTCGCTTCAGAAAAATCCCTTTCCATATGTCTTTTCTCCGGATTCCCCCAAGACAATAACACCTCTCATAAGAGGCGATTGAAAAATATGCTCGTTTCTCAAATGGAGCTGATCGTAAAACAGCGTGGAAAACCGAGCATTATCAGCTTCATTCTCGGACCGGACAGCATCAATAGTCTCTCATCCCCTCAAAACATTGAGGCATTTTTATCATTCATAAACGCTTATCAAAACCCATCAAGGGAAATCTTATCTGGAGAACAAAACATCATGGGAAAATCGACCCCAACATTCAGAGAACTCGTCCAACTCGAAAAACAATTATGGAACAACTACACACATTCATTGTCGCGAGAAGAAAAAAAACGATTTGAACGGCTGTTCAACAAAGCTCTCTTTCTTTCCCCTGCAGCAGGAGAAATGGCTGGAAAAAAAGACCCTTTGATGCTCATGATCATGAACATATTCATGGAAATGGAATCCCGAATTGAAAAGCTTGAGGAAGAACACTCAGGAAAAATCTTTCCAGAGGAACGATGATCCACGATATTCCGAATGATACAGCCTATCTTTTCGATGTAACAGAAGAACTGGAAACGATCGGGGTATGGATTCTCCCTTCTGGCAAAAAAGAGATTCTCTATCTCCCTGATGACAGCTTCAAACCTTCCATCATCGCCAGAGGGTCGTCGAAACAATGTCAGGAATTTTTGAAAACACTCGATCCCATCGCTTCATCCATAGAAATCAAAAACTCCGTATGGCACGATCTTGAAACAGGAAAAGATGTTTCATGCATGGAGATCATATTTCTCCATCTGCACTCTTTCCGTCGGTTTCAAAGATCAGCAGAGCAATATCGAAATAGCCCCATCTCTCTCTACAACATCGATATAGACATTCTTCAGCGTTATTTTTACACAAAAAACCTCTATCCGCTTTGCCCTATCCAGATCCATAAAAAAACATCTGAACAGGGCTACTTGATCCATCGGGAAGATTCTCAACAATCGCCCCTTGAAGATCTCTCTGCACTCAATATCCTTTCAATGAAAATCTCTTCCGATACACTTATTCTCTGCGATGAACATGAAGAACGCATTCTTGAAGAAAGAGGAAGCGCACTCAAGAGTTATCTGGAACACATTTTCAAAACTCACAACCCCGACATCCTGATGACAATCGGGGGAGATAATGCTTTGTTTCCGCTGTTTAAAAGAATCGGAATGCAGCCACCTCATAGAAAAACCACTTCACCGATCAAAAAAGGTCTTTCTGCAGAAAACAAACCTCATCTCCGGGGGCGATGGCATCTCGATACGAAAACATCTTTTTTCTTAAAAGAATCAGGACTTCCCGGCCTGTTGGAAGTCAGTCGCTTTGCACAGACAGACCTTCAGGGTCTTGCTCGCTCAACCCCAGGGAAAGCCATCTCGTCCGCACAACTGGCACATGCATTTCAAAGAAAGATTTTAATTCCCTGGAAAAGACAATCCGTCGAACACTTCTCCCGCGCATCGGATTTGCTGAAAAAAGATCGGGGAGGAATGGTGCTGATTCCTAGAAGCGGAGTCCACAATCAGGTTGCTGAAATCGATTTTTCCTCCATGTATCCATCACTGATGGTCGAAAAAAATATTTCCCCTGAAACAATCAATACAACCTGTTGCACCGGCACTCCAGTACCCAACAGCCCCCACCGGATATGCTGCTGCCGGAAAGGATTCATACCTGAGGTCCTTCTCCCCATCCTTAAAAAACGCCTGTATCTTAAAAACCTTAAGATACAAACGCTTGATCAGCAAGATCGGGAGAACCTAGACTCACGCCAAAAAGCTCTCAAGTGGATTCTTGTTGTCTGTTTTGGATATCTTGGTTATCACAATGCTCGATTTGGAAGCGTCGAAGCACATGAGTGTGTAACCGCATGGGGAAGAGAAACGCTGCTTGTTGCCAGAGATCTTGTCGAAGACTCCGGATATAAAGTTATTCATGGCATCGTTGATGCATTATGGTTTGGCCCTGTTGCACCTGACCATAAAACACAGCTCGATCACCTTTTCGCAGCAATCGAAAGCAAAACGGGAGTGGCAATCCTTATGGAAGGCATTTATGACTGGATTGCCTTTCCACGGGGATCAGCCGATCCGGAAAGAGCAAGCTCGACAAAGTACTTTGGAAAGTTTTCAGACGGAAGGATCAAATGCAGGGGAATAATGTCCAGACAATCTTCAACGCCTGGGTTCATCAGGGACGTTCAGGAAGAAATTCTGGAAAAAATGGGACACTATCACTCCACATCAGAAATCATTGAAGCGATTCCATCCCTTTTGGCCCAATCATTGGAAAAGAAGTCGGATCTGAATGACAGGCTCGTCCCGTTAAAAGATCTTCTTATCAATATTCGTTTATCCAAAAACCTATCCGACTATAAAAAAATGACGGATTTTGTCAGGGCTGCTCAAAAAAAAGGATCGGATGATACTGCTGGTACAAGGATCCAATACTGGCTAGCCGGCCGTCATTCGGGATACATGGGGGACCATGTGGTTGCCGATGGCAGCCATGAGGTTCCCACGATTGATGTCGAGGAATACCAGAGACTTTTAGAAAAAGCGGTTCTGGAAGTTCTCGATCCATTCATCAACTTACCCGCCACTCAGCCGAGGCTGTAGTGGGAGATTTAAATTTCAAGCGTTCGATTCAGACTGCGATAGACCGATTGATTGCGGCCTTGAAGCGAGTGTTCCGTGCGGCATTGATGTCCGCATGTTCGGTGTGGTTACAGGTCAAACAGGAGAATTGGTCTTGAGACTTTCGGTTGTTTTGTTCGCAATGTCCACAGACAGAGCATATGCGGGAGGTATTCCGTGGATCGACCAAAACCACGGAAACGCCTTCCAGAACAGCCTTGTAGGCGATAAAGCGTCTCAACTGGTCAAGTCCATTTTCCGAATCGTTCCTTTTGGCTCTTTCCAACCATTGTCCGGCCGTTGAATCCCTTGAGATCCTCAAGGGCGATACCACGTCCGGCGCCTTTTGCCTTGGAAACGATTCGTTTGGAAAGACAGTGATTCGTGTCTTTTTTCAATCGCGCTTCTTTGCCAGACACTTTTTTCAGGGTGTGGATCTTTTCCCGAACCTGATCCACCCTTTCTCCGGAGAACGATTCTCCATCGGAGTCGGTGGAGAGATTCACAATGCCCATATCGATTCCGAGACACTCTTCGGGATCATAGGGTGTTCCGTCCGGAACATCGATCACGAGATTCAGGAAGAATTTCCCGCCGGAGGTGGTGAGATCCGCCTGTCCGAGCATCTTGTTCCGGTCGAGCGGAGCGTAATGGCCGAAGATCAGCGGAACGGTGATCCGTCCGTGGACCGTGGCCATGGAAGCGTGGGAGAGGGACTTGAAAGACAGAAGACGCTTGTCGTATTCCATGGCCGAATGCTTTTTGAAAGAATGGAGCGTTTTCTTCTCCGTCCTGTAGCTGCCGGAGACCTTGGCAATGGCCCGGACGATCATCTGGGAGGTGAGGGCGGGAAACATCTCCTTCGCTTCAAAATAGACCAGATGGTGGAGTTTCATCTGGTAAGGTGTTCCGGCCTCGAAGGACTTTCTGGAAATCCAGTTGCAGGCCTCCTTGAAGGTCTCGATCGTCTCCAGAAGAGACTTGGCCTGTTCTTTGGTCGGGGTCAGTTTGGCCTTCAATATTTTTTTCATAGACCCATCACAGGAAACATTGTTTCCTGTCTCAATTCCTAACAGATGATGAAGGAGAAGCGCATTCCTCCCGTCTCCTGATGAAACGACTATCCCGGAGAGGGTATCCTGCGCGAAATACTGATGAAAAGATCAAAGAACAGAAAAAAATATCAGGGAAAACAATGATATCCCAAACCCTTTACCGGGCGAGAGTGCCAATCCTGATTCTTGTTTTTGCCGGACTATGGAAAATCAACATGTTGCACCCCTATCCAGTGATCTTCCTCCTTCTCAACAAGCTGGGACTCGCCTCCACATCTGCCATCCGGCTTTCGTATACCTTGTTGATGGGCTTTTATATAGCAGGACTCTGGCTTAGGATCTCCGGATCCTCCATTCTGGGATCTGAGACCGTCTGGGGGGGAATGCCCAGAGCCCGCGCACTCGAAACAAGGGGAATATATGGATCGATCAGACACCCCATTCATCTGGGCTCAATGCTCATACTGCTTTCACTGGCCCCGATGAACTCTCCCGTTTCTGCCGGGATCATCCTTTTTTTTGCCATTCCTTTTATCTTTTTTCTGGCGAACCATGAGGACCAATTTCTCCTGAAACACTTCCCGGAGTTCGAGAAATACCGAAAAAACGTTCCCGGGTTCATTCCCAACAGCCATCCTTTAAGGACATTTCTGCATCCCTTTGACGAAAATGAGGGAGCAAACCTATCATCAGGAATCCGCTCCGAATTTCTCAACATCTCCTTTCTTGGAGGATTCTCCGGATTCATCCTGAAAGGAAACACCCAGGCTTTCTGGGAAGGGTTTGCCTCCGGTATCATACTGACAACTTTTATGTACTTTCTTTTCAAGAGGCGATTATCAGTGAGGAACCATTGAAGCCGATCATTACATTGTCGACGGATTTTGGAACAAAGGATCCCTATGTAGGAGCCATAAAAGGAGTTCTCCTCTCAGCCATCCCGGATGCCTCCATAATTGACCTGACTCATGAGCTCGATGTTTTCAAACCATGTAATGCCCTCCCTTTTTTAAAAGACACCATTACCTGGTTTCCTGAGGATAGTTTTCATCTGGTTATTGTGGATCCCGGAGTTGGATCAGACAGGATTCCCCTTCAGATACACTCCCCCTTCGGCTGGATTTTCCTGCCCGACAATGGGCTACCGGCATTGATGAATGAATGGTTCCCCAATCTCTCGTTTAGAAGGATCCCTTATCTGGAGGGACAACCTGAAAAAGAAAGATCTCCAACCTTTCAGGGAAGGGATCTTTTTGCCCGGGCACTGATCCAGCAGGCAAAAGCCAAAAAAGGGACCCATCTCGGAACACCTTTATATCCTGATGCGTTAACAAGATCATTTGATCCAACTCCAAGCGGAATGTGCCGGATCTGGAACGTGGACCACTTCGGAAACATTCTTCTCGGATGCCATGTCAGTTCCCCACCCGAAAGGATTCTCCTACCTGATGCTCCGATGATTATTCCATATGTCCGTTTTTACCAGGATGTACCGGTTGGTAATTTGGGGATTCTTATCAATAGCTCAGGCTGGCTTGAAATCTTTCAACGGGAGGGCTCCGCCCAAAAACTCTGGAACCTCCAAAAAGGAGATAGGATCAGGATCCTTCTGGAAGGGGGCGAATACAAAAGCTTGTAACCACTCTTTCATCAGTGGCACTTATTTGACAAAATTCAGCACCAAAAGATAGAATCGAATTCAATAATCACTCTCAATCAGATCAAAAACACCCTAACAATAAAGATGTTCCAAACTGTGTCCCAATTTTTTCCATGGATAAACAGACTGAGCCGGAGCCATCTATGACCCGTTTTTTTCGCATTCCATTTCTCTTTTTTATCCCAATCTCCATTATTCTCATGCATCAGACTGCCACTCCGGAAGAAACGGTCACACTTCTGGGAAGCACGCTCCTTGAACAATCCGGCCCAGTGATTATTCGCCCCATAACCAACTCAAAAAACAAAAAAATCGCCTCAGAAGAAATCCGGGGAAAACTGGATGGGAAAGGACAATTCTCAATACAGCTCCCCCGGTCCATTTTTCCTGCCAGGGTCATTCTTCCATTAAGAGTCCCTTCCGACTGCTCTCAACGACCAAAACACCATCAGCCGTTTCTTTCTGCAATGATCGAGAAACCAGGAGAAAAAAGACAAATCGGAGTTCTTTCAACGCTCAAGGATCTCCATGAACAAGAACAGCACTCAGGTCTTCTGATCACCCTCAAAACCCTGCAGAAACAGAATAAGGCGGAGTCTCTGATTGACCTTGCCATATCAAAGATCTCCATCGCTGAAACACCATCAAGCCTGCTTGCCTGGGCAATTGTCGAAGACCTCTCTGATGGGGAAGCCGATGGCTTGAAGTGGGGCAAAAAGATCCCCCTATGCAGACAATGGTCTCCGGCTATCCTTGCGACCTCCTATCTTTCCCGTGGATTGCTCAAGGCAACAGACGCGCCCGATCAAAAGAGATCTCGAATGATGGCAAAAAAAATCATCATGGACTTTGCCCGTTATGCCCCTCCCCTTGGGACACAAAGAATCTCTGGTCCTCCGCTTATGGTTCCAAGAGACTCCGGCGCCCTCGTAACGCTTTCGGATGGTCGAGTTGTCTCCATCGGAGGAGAGGCCGCTGCTGGAATCGTCCCGACAGTCGAAGTCTTTAGCCCCTTAAAAAACAAATGGGAAAAAACCATTCCGGACTATCCGTTGTCTGTTTCCTATACAGCCGCGGCATCCATGCCTGGGAACAGGATTTTTGTCTCCGGCGGGTTCAACAGTACGGGCATTCTCAGGGAAGCCTTTATCTACACACCAAAAACAGGAACATGGAACAAAATCTTACCGGATCCTGTCTCGAGAATGGGGGCTGTTGCCATTTCATTGCCCAATGGAAATGTTCTCGTGGTTGGTGGCCAGTCTGAATCCGGATTCCTCTCATTGGCAGAGGAATACTCCATCCGATCAGGAAAATGGAAAACCCTTCCATCCGCACCCACAAGCAGAATGGGAGGCACAGGAGTTCTTCTGAACAACGGGTTGGTTCTTTTTATGGGAGGATTTGAAGGAGAAAACGGAATCTCAGGAACAGGAAATCTTTACAATCCCAAGACTCGAGTGTGGGGAAAATCCATTCGACCTTCACCAACCCCCAGACTCTACGCAACATCATTGCTCCTTCCGGACGGGAAAGTTCTCATGGCCGACGGATTCAACAGAAATGGCGTTCTCGACAAGCTCGACATCTACGATCCGATGACAAATCAGTGGAACAGCAATGTTCATCCTGACATCACAAAAAGGAAAGAGCTCGGTGCAGCGCTTCTGCCTGATGGAAGGATCATGCTTGTCGGAGGGGAAGACGCTGGAGGAAACTCTATTGGATCCGTTACTTTTTTAAAATAACCCATGAAAAGTCATAGATTCCATTCCAACGGGAACCTGTGACTTTTCATCAGATGGGGGGAGGTAGAATCGCGGACTCCGTCTTGCCTCTTTCCATTCCACCCAAATGGGAATAAAAAAGAAAACCATTTGGGGCGACTCAAGATTACCGAACCGATCTGATCAGGACAGATCTTGCGAAGAACCGGAGAAACCCCTCTACGGAGCGCCGATATATCCCGGAAGGAGCGGAGAGTTAGACGGCCGGATGGAGGGAGTTTGATCAAATCCATTTGATCTGGCCTCAAAAGGCAATCGGGAGAGCAACTCCCGGGAAACATCGCTCCACTTCGGATCAGGCAGATACCTTCTGACCGCTTCAAGAAAGATCTCCGTAAACAATCCATGGTGCGCGACAGGGTCAACATGGCTTTCCTGGTTTCTTTGCGATGCATCAAACTCCAGAAGATCAATCGGGTCAGAGGACTGGCGACGAACCGATATCAACGGTCTGGTTCCTTTGGGAAAGAAGAATCTTTTTCCTCCGGAAAAGCAGGCATCAACCATCAGATACTTCTTTTGTGCAGCAGACTGGCTGATCCAGTTTTTCAATGTTTTTAATGGAATGGCCCCTTCCCCTGTCGGAAGGATATCGGAAGGGGCCAAACCAGGACTCCCCGAAGAAGATAGTGTGCCATGTCCGGAAAAATAGACCAGGAAACGATGGAGAGGATATCCTTTCCAGACCAGAATCCTGTTTTTGACTGCAAAATAGCTTGCATCCCCGTTTTCAAGCAAAATCGTCGACCAACCCATCTTTTTTAGGAAAGCGGCCATAGATCGCGCATCGTTATCCGCAAACTCTGCGGAAGGAACGCCCTTGAGAAGATAGTGGTCAACACCAATAATGACAGCGACCCAGCTCTTGTGAGCCTTGACCTGTTGCGCTGGATCAAGATTCTGTATCCAGGACTCTATTGGGGTCCTATTGATGCCATCGGGAGTCACGATCGACGGCTTTGGATCATAGGGAGGAGATCTGCGGGGCCTCAAGAAGTCAATATTCTTTTTTGCTTCCAAAAGACCATGATCCGCTGCCTTTTGAAACCAGAAACGAGCTTTTTCCCGGTCGACAGGGACACCATCCCCTCTCATATAAACAAGGCCCAAATTATTCATCGCGTCAGCATCTCCTCCTTTTGCCGACAGAAGAAAATAGCGGGCGGCTTCCCGTTTATCATGACTCCCCCCTTTTTCTTCAAGGAGGAGAGCCAGATTATTATAGGCTGCGGGATTTTTTAACCGGGCAGAACGAGAAAACCATTCAATGGCCTGACGATTGCTTTTTCGGACTCCCAACCCATGGCTGTATAAAACACCAAGGTTGTTCATCGCTTCCCTGTTTCCGTGAGATGCCGCTTTTTCATACCAGAAGACAGCCTTCTTCTGATTGACAGATGTTCCCAGCCCGTACTCCCTGAGGTATCCCTGAATAAACTCGGACTCAGGGTCCCCGTTCAGTGCATTTTTTCTGGATAATAAAAACAGGGCTGAATACTTTTTATGGAAGAGCAGGGAGCGCATTTCGGTGTGATGGGAAGCCGCCGATGGGGTTGTACAGGATGAAAACAAAAGAAGTGCGATAACAAAAGGAAACGTTTTCCCTATGAGACAACAAAGGGAATCCGACACTCTACCGGATAACATCAAAAAGAAGATCCGGTAAGAAAAAGAAATGCAATCAATATCCATACCACCTCCATGGGAGGGGATTTTTTCTTTCGACAGGATTATCGGTCCTTTTTTAACTGAGAGGGAAAGTTGTCATAGTAATATTCAGGAGGAACGCTTCTTAAGAGATCCGGAAGATCCATCTCCTCACAAGTCATCCATGGACCTTCCAACCCATTTGAAGAAAACCAGTGTCCCTTGAATGATTGAAAATATTGCCCATCAGAAAAATACAGGGGGCGGTCAGAATTTAAAAAGATATAAAGATTGGTCGTAGGAATCAGTGTCGGAACGGGATCTCCGTCAAAGCGAAGGATGGTGGGAGTAATCTTTGAAACCTTAATGGGAGCTGTGCTTTCCGTTGAACATCCCAGAACGGAAAAAAAAATCAGCATGGACAAAACACCAGATAGGGAAACAGCTCGAAATCCTAACAGTTTTTTTCGCTTGACTCCCATACCAAAACCCCATAGAATCCTGATCATGTCGACCCCTAGAAAACCTCTTAAAAATAGTGCGCTCATGATTATTGGCCTTGTCATACTCCTGATTTTTGGACTATATCTGGGCTCAATGGAATTGCCTCACTTTACCGCCATGGGCCCTTGATCGGCCAGAATGTTCTTCCGGATTTTCTTCAGAAACCTTTTTACAAACCCCACAGATTCCCTCTATTTCAATCCGGTGATACCCTTCCGAGTAACCTGCCTGCCGCATAATTTCGTGAATTCCCTCTTCAAAGGGGCAAGAGTCAATGTCACGAATCTCACCACAAACACGACATATCAAATGATGATGGTGGCCAACAGATCCCACAAGATAGACATCATCTCCCGATTCCCTGTGGATTTTTTCAAGGATCCCCATCTCTAAAAAAAGGTCAATGGCACGAAAGATCGTCGCACGTCCCAATGCCGGATCAGAGACCATCAAAAGCTTTTCAAGATCCATGGGCGAAAAGGTAAGAGGAAAAGAGAGGATTGCTTTCAAAATAATATCTCGCTGCTCTGTCAGACGGCAACCTTTTTCTGCCAGCAATGCTGTCATATCCTCATATGAAAAACGCTTTTCCCTTCCATCAACCCCCATAAAAGCCCCTTCTCAAAAAGTTGAACCTATTTTGACAATCTGACAAAAGAAAACGCTTTCAGCGGATTCTGCGGGTACAGGACTTTCTCGATAAAGTCACCAAGAAAATTGAACTCGTTGACAACCCCTGGATAGGTATCGACTGTCACGATCAAAAGGGGATCCGTACACCCGTTCAAATAGTTCCCCATTCCAAAACCTTTTGCCGAATTAACCGGAACAGGTGACAGAACATGCAGAAACTTGTCAATATCCTGATGAAAAAAATACCTCCGGGTCACATGCCCCTCCCAGTCCGTCCACTTGAACTCAACAGCCTGAATATATCCATTGCTTCTGCCAATAAAACGGATCACGACAGACTTGTACTGATCCGGAACCTTGACAACGCGATTATGCTCACAGTGGACAACAAAAGGATGGGATGGATCGAGTGCAATCGTGTAAGGAAATTCGTAGGGAATCACTTTAGGATTGAAAAACCGATTGATAACCCTGACGATAACACCGTTTGGTGCTGCGTCCGGAGTTAAACCAAGAGAGGACAGGGTTGTCGTTTTTTTCACCGTCTGACATCCGGACAGGAAGAGTATCCCGGCAAAAAAAGCAACAGAAAAAAAACTCCATTTCACACTTCCCGGACGAAATCGCATTCAAACACCCTCCACCAAGGCAATCAATAATCTGTTTAGTCCTTCACTTCATTTTTTTGAGAAAAAACATTCCAACGGGCAAAAAAGTCATAAGCAACAGGAACGATAAACAATGTCAGCAACATGGAAGAGATCAATCCACCCATAACAACCAGTGCCATTGGAGCACGCAACGGACCACCGGAACCGATACCAAGTGCCATTGGAGACATCCCAGCGACCATGGCAACAGTCGTCATCAATATAGGCCTTAACCTTACAGGACAGGCTGCCAAAAGCGCATCCCTTCGCGAATAGCCTCTTTTTCTCAAAGTATTTGTATAGTCCACCATCAGTATTGCATTTTTTGCCACAAGTCCAAAGAGGATGATCAGCCCCATCGCACTCATGATGTTGAGGGAATTGCCTGTCAGATAAAGAGCCAACGCTGCTCCGGACAAGGAGACAGGAATCGAGAGTGTAATAATGAATGGCTGGACAAAACTTTCAAACTGGGAGGCAAGCACCATAAAGACAGCGATAATGGCCAATCCAATAGCCATCATGAAAGAGCCGATCGCATTGTTCATGACATCTCCCGATCCCCCGAAACGAAGACGGTAATTTCCGGGGAGATGATCTTTTTTCCATTGGGTGATGTCATCCAATGCCGTCTTGAGAGGGATGTTTCCCGAAAGATTGGATTCAAGGGTCACCGATGGCATCCGGTCATCACGAACTCGTCTTTTAAACTGAACAGCTGATTCCACCCTTGCCATATCCCCCAAAAGGATGACTTTTCCGGTGGAGGTCATCATCGGCAAGGACTCCAGATCCGAAGGAGAACTCAGATCCTTGGAAATCATGGATAGATGGACGGGAATGGTCCGGCCATCGACTCTGGCCCATCCGGTATCCATGCCTGCCAAATAAAGATGAAGAGTTCCGCCCAATTCACTTGCACTACTCCCGGCTGGAAGATTTTTCTTGGGGACAACAGCCAAAAGCTTCTGTCGCTCACCTTCCCGCGTCGTGATATCGACAAACCCCTTTGTTTTTTCAAGGTCCATACGGAGGCTCTCAACCAATGATGCCAGCCTCTTTCTGTCCGGTCCCTGAAGAATGATCTGAATTGGGACATCCGTTCCATTACCACCAAGAGGTGAAAGATGATCTATCGAAAAATCAATGGCCGGGTAGGTCAGAAGAAGCTTCCTCAAATGAACGATAGCGTCTTCTTCCGAAGTTTTCCTCATGGACAATGGCTTCATCAATACATAGAAATATCCTCTGTTGGACGAACCACCGTAAGAATTTCCAATCTGGTAAAAAACAGAGTCGATCCCTTTTTGTTGTCGGATTTTTGAAGCAACATCCTTAAAAATTGTTTTGGAAAAGTCGATCGAAGAAGCCTCTCCCGCCGTCATCCTCACGACAAAAGCTCCATCATCTGTCCGTGGGACAAGATCAGCGCCCAACAAATAGAGAATCCCCGCAGCAAGCGCAATCGACAAGAAACCCACCCCGGCAACAGAACCGGGATGATCAAGAGCTTTTATCAAAAGGGCGCGATATTTTGAAATCAGTGCATCCATTTTCCCATCAAGGACTCTTGATGAAACAGATTTCATCCCTGATCCGGAAGAAAAATTCATCATCACAGGAATCAAGGTTAAAGAAACCAGCATGGAAACAAGCACCGCAAAGGAAACGGTCAGACCAAACTCGAAAAAGAACTTTCCGATAATGCCATGCATGAAGGCAACAGGGGCAAAGACAGAAATGATGGAAAAAGTGGTCGCCATGACCGCCATCCCGATTTCCCCGACACCATCTGAAACAGCCTGATCAAAGGGTTTCCCCATCTGCCCATGGCGGTGAATATTCTCAAGGACAACAATCGCATCATCCACCAGGATTCCGACAACCAGGGAGAGTCCCAGCATTGTCATATTATTAAGAGAGAAGTGAGCCATTTTCATCATCAGAAATGTCGCAATCACCGATGATGGGATCGAAATGGAGGCAATCATTGTTGTCTTGAAGCTCCCTAAAAAGATCCAAATTACCAATACGGTTAAAGCACCACCGAAGAGAAGCGTCTCAAGAAGCTCCCGATTGTTTTTCCGAATCATCTCCGAGCGGTCCATGCGAATAACGGGATCAAGAACGATCGATTGTCCATTTACACCAGAAACGGCAGCAACGGCTTTCCTCTCCAGTATGATCTTTCGGATCTTGCCGGAAAGGGACAATCCATCAGCACCCTTTTTCTTGAATATCCTCAACCCGATGGCTCGCGTTCCATCGATCCTGAAAATTTCGGTTTCCCTGACCGGACCGATGGAAATGGTCGCAATCCTTGAGAGTGGAATCGTCCTGCCTTTCCCATCCGGAACAGGAAGGGAAGAAAGAGATGCCACAGTCGACTCGGAATCGAGTGTTTCAACCATTATTTCTTCCTTGCCGGAAGTCATTGTTCCTGCCGGAATGGACAGTCCGACCTTTTTCAGGGATTCAAGGACCGATGTCACCGGAACCAGATACTTTGTGAGCTCCTTCCTGTGCAAACTGATATGAAGGACCTCCCTTGCAGGAAAGATCGGCTTCACATCTGCAACCCCCGAAAGCTTTCTGATGGGGGTGACCAGATTCATCATCGCCCAATCCGTTATGACACGAGAATCCATTGAGTCCGGAATCGGGAGGATCACCCATAAAAGTGGCAAGGAGGTCGGATTGACGACCGATATGATTGGTGGAGCCGTTCCAGAAGGGAGGCTTGGTGAAACACTTTCAACCTTTTCCTGAAGTCTTGGGTAAATCAGACGGGGATCGGAATGTTCCGAAAAAATTGCAGTCAGGGAAACCACCCCGGAAAGGCTGACCACATGGAGATGCTTGAGACCCGGAAGACTTGAAAGGGCTTCTTCAACCGGAGGAACCACTGTCTTTTCAAGGACCTTTGAAGAAACACCAGGCAGAAGATATGTCACGGAAAGGATTGGGAAAGACACCCTGGGAAAAAGATTTCGCCCAAGGGAAAAATAGGAGTATAGGCCCGATGAGATCAGCGCAATAAAGATAATCAGGGTTGTAACTGGTCTTTTGATTGCGAATGTTGAAAGAAACATTGGCCCCCGGATACCGTTTCGGATTCACGACCAATCCCGAGATTGGGAAACACGAAAGGAATGATCAAAATCATGGTTGTCTTTAGACTCTTCAGACGGCTCATGGAGAGTCCCTGTTCCCATAAACACTTCCTGAGAAGGCAAGCAAGTTCACCTTCCCCAATCTTGGGAGAATTTGATCTGACTGTTCTGGTGGCCTACTATAGCAGAGAAGGGGGAGATCAGAAAGATTTGATTTTCCGGAAAAGGGTTCCATTCCCGGCTGTCTTTCCACCGGATCGGGTGACCTGACGTTACAGTGAAAAAGGATGAATCCTGATGAAAAAAATGGGTTTCCTGTTTGTCTGCTTCCTCTTGATCGGAGGGTGCAACTGGTTTCTTTCCTTCCCGAAGGAAGGAACAATGGCCCCCATCAGCCACAATCCCGTGCTCAGGATCGGTGAACGCTACACGGATCTCTGCACGATGAATGTGCCGGACCATCTTCACCGGGAAAGCGTCAGCCATGCTCTGTTCCACCATCGTCCGTTCCTGATTTTTTTTGGAGCCCCGGTCCATTGCACGCCATGCGTCCATGAAGCCCGACTAATTGGTGGATTGATGGATCTCTACAGAAGCCGGATGGCTTTTATCCATATCGATGACTATGAGGATTCGGAACAGCAGACTGTCCACGACTGGCGCGTTCATGGAGAACCATGGGTTGCAATCATCAATCAAAAAGGTGTAATCGCAAAGGTTATTCCCGGTGATGCAAGTTACGGATCCCTGAATAAAATCATTCAGCACACTATCCGCTAGCACCCCCAAGGCTCAGGTCCGGAGCATTTCACTCCGGACCCATTGGAGCGCTTCTTCCCGGGAGGTAATTTTCCCTTCCCTCACGCGTTCATCAACAGATTTGAGCATTTCACCGACCCGCTTCCCGCCAGGGATCCCCATCCGCAGTAAATCCTCTCCGGAAATAAACGAACTCTTGAGAATGTTTTCTGAAAAAGAACTTAACCTTGACAAAAGATTCTTCCGATCGTCCATTCGAGATTGGGGCATGAGCCACCCGTACCGGGAGCCCGTTTCAACAACATGTTGGGAAATGACCCTCAAAAACTTGCCCGGGTTCATCTCTTTTCCGGAAGACACGGAAGGCTCCGATATGACATCCTTCAGGATGCTCCCTACCTTTCCCTCCAAACCGAAAAACCGGATTCCAGACTCCAGATCCTCCGAAGGAAGCTCCTTCAGAATGGGCAGATAAAAAAAGGTTTCTCCATGACACCACTCCCTGAGCAAGGACCACTTCAAGGGAAGAAGAGAAGACACGCTCCCCCCAAAGATCATTTTAACAAGCCAAACAACCTCCAGAAGAGAACCCTCCAGAGTTTGGCTCCAAATGGCTTTTGGAAAAAGGGACCACATCAATCCCGATAGATAAATCCGCTTCAAGACATCAACAGGTTCTTTTTCAAGAAAAATTCTGACAAACTCTTTTCGGATACGTGTTCCTGAAATCGTGAGGACGCTCTTTTGGGAAACACCTTCAGAGAGCAGCGATTGAGTCCCTTCTTCCCACTTAAAGGAAAAACGGGAAAGCAGACGGAAACCCCGAAACATTCGGGTAGGATCATCCCGGAAAGAGTTTCTGTGTAAAACTCTCAATACTCCAGAATGAATATCTTCTCGGCCACCAAACGGGTCTATCAGCCGATCCTGGCAATCTCCAACCTCTTCGAGTGGCCATGCCATCGCATTAATGGAAAAATCCCTTCGCCCCAAATCTTCGAGGAGGGTTGCTGGAGTCACAATGGGAAGAGCTCCAGGGCTTTCATAAACTTCCGTTCTTGCCATCGCAATATCGACATGAATATCTCTTCCGTGTTTTACCCAGAACCTTGCCGTATTGAACCTTGGCTCAAAAATGACCTCGCAGGAGAGGTTTTTAGAAATTCGTTCACTCCATTTCAAGACATCTCCCGAAAGACAGATATCCACATCCCGGAGATCAGGAGGACCATACCCGGAAAGTAAAAAATCCCGAACAAGGCCCCCTACCAGAAAAGCTTTTCCATCTGGAGGGGGGGGAATCCACTTGAAGATCAGTCGGGAAACACCGAGAAGATTGGACACCATAAATTCCCCTCCCCGTTCCTCGCGTTGATGCAAGCGTTTCTCCTTTAGAAAAACTGTACAAGCAAAAGCTGGACAATGTTCCATCGACCAAGGCAATCGGCGGAATCCACCATGGGACCCTAAAAATAGCAACCTTTTCCCGACAGGACAAACGTTATTCAAAAAGCTAAATGAGTTGTCCTAAAAACAGGGAGTGATCAAAACAGATGGAGCAATCCGGACAGATTTGATAGAATTCCCGAACACACTGTAAAATCTCCAAAAGGAGCCTTCGTCAGGAGCTTAAACGAGGAGAGAGGCAAGCGCATGATTCCGGAAATATCTGAAAAAGCCCAGGAAGAACCCAGACAAACCATCCTGCTCATTCATCATGTCGGAGAAATGGTCAACAGGGGAGATCTTGAGGGAGCGCTCCTCCTGATCGACGAAGCTCTTCAAAAAAATCCGGAATCATCCAGAATCAAGGCCGAAAAAGGAAAGATACTCGAACTCTCCGGCCGAACCCGGGAGGCTGAAGATCTTTATTGGAGTTCCTTTGAACCGGCAAACTCCAATTGTCCAGAGTCCTTTCTCTATCTTGCCTCCCTCAAAATGAATGCGGGAGATCTGCAAAAGGCCCTTTGGTTACTTGAAAAAGGGCTAGAACGATTTCCCGAAAACCAATTCATCCTTCTCGAAGCAGGCATTGTTTCTGCACTTTTAGGAAAATGGTGGCTGGCTCTCGACCGTCTGAATGCCCTGGTCCGGACAAAAACACCTCCAGTAGAGGCGATCATGGCATGGGGAGCACTCATTACAAGACTTGCTCTTGTCGAGGATTACCCAGAGCTTGTCACCCGATATCGGACAATTGCCGATCGGAACCCTTCTGACATTGACAGCCGAATTCTGTATGTCCACGCATTGGAAATTGCCGATCAAAAAAGAAAAGCCCTAAAGGAAATCAAGGGACTCGAAAAAATCTTTACCAAATCTCCTGTTCTTCTCAGAGAAATGGGTCGAGTCCTCATGAACAACAATGAATATGCCCAGGCAATCGATTCCTTTCGACGAGTGCTTGATCTTGAGGGCGACTCCCCCTCCCTTCGTCACACAATGGCCATGGCACATAAACTGAACGGAAAACCACTGGCAGCACTCGAATCCATCGGAAGAGCCATCGAACTTGAGCCCGACAATCCCGAGCATAGCCTGCTCATGGGACAAATCGTTTTGGATATGGGAGATCTTGACCGGGCAAGCACCATCATTCACCAACATCAGCATGCCCCATCTTTTCGAAATCTCGGTGATCTTTATGTGCAAAAAAAGAAATGGGGACAGGCGACTGAAGCCTACCTCCGAGGGTTCGAGATTCACCCGACTCCCGAAACGGGAGAGGAAATACTCCGGCTCATTGAAAAAAAAGGCGGGGAACCTTTCGTCTTCATGGAAGTTATGGCCTGGATGGACCTTTTCTTCCCCAAGAGGATTCCCTCCCGATACCGAACAGCATCATTCCTTGACACATTCCTCAAAAGAATAAAACCTTTAAAAGAAGATACAGAAACGATCGCCATTAAAGCCATTGCGACCTACTTCCGGGGAAAAACAAACGATGCCATTCCCATGCTTGAAAAAGTGGTCACAATTGATCCCCTGAGTGAAGTTCTTTTCTGGATGATTTCACTGTGTTATGAAATGACAGGGAACATTCCAAAGGCGATTGACGCGGCCACAAAAGTTTACCAGAACTCCAGAGAGCCAGTGACCCTTTTCTATACCTTGGGGAGGCTTTATCTGAAAAAAGGGACATCTGTTGAAGAAATTCATGCTCTAAGAGAAAAGTTCATCTCCCACCATGGACCAAAAGCGGGATTTTTCAGAGTCATGACCGAGTTTCACCTTGGACAAAATGACTGGCAAAAAGCCATTGAGTGCTTGCAGGAAGGTATGCAGCGATCACAGGAAAATATTGCCCTCTTTCCCGACTATCAGCGACTGCTCGAAGAAAAAGCTCTATCCCGCTGAGGATATGACACACACGTTCATTTTAACAGACTCGCTGTCTTCAAAAGGGCCCCTTCTCGCAATCCTGAATCAGAAACAATCAAACCTGCAAGATTGAGCTGCTCCATCAGGACATCGAGGATAATCCCTCCGGAAAGGATCAGATCTTCCCGCCCCTTTTCGATTCCCGGAAGCTTGAGTCGTTCGGAAAGGGTCAGGGATGAGAGTCTGCTCACAAGTTCGGTGATTCGGGATCTCTGAAGGCCATGGCCATGGATCTTTTTCGGGTCATATAAACTCATCCCCATCGAAAAAGCCATCAGGGTTGTGACGGTTCCAGCGGTTCCGACACAAGTCACACTTGACGTCAGAAATGGCAACAGCTTTGAAATGACTCCTTCAAAAGACCTTTTGACTTCCCTTCTCGCATTCTCCAATTCCTCCTTTTTGGGAGGATCAGAGTGAATCATTCTCTCTGTGAGAGTGACCACACCCACTTCGACAGAATAGGCCCTCAAACTTTCCGTAAGGGTCTCTCCATAGATGAGTTCTGTCGATCCTCCACCAATATCGATTACCAGATACGGAGGTGTCAGATCAAAAAGATTTCCCAATGCACCGTGGTAGGTCCAAATTGCCTCAGTTTCCCCACCGATCACTTCAAGCGGAACCCCCGTTGCTTCAAACACCCGTTTTAGGACATCAGCCTGATTGCTTGCCTGACGAACCGCTGATGTCCCGATCAGACGGACAAGATCCGGTCTGAACGGAGCCGCAGTCGATAAGAATTGGGCAATCAATTCAACTGTACGGGAAAGCGCAGCTTCACCAACGATCCCTGTATCATGGAGCCCCTCCCCCAGACGGGTAATTTTTCCATCCGTCAGTATCACCTTGGAGATTCGCTGGTTGGAAACATCCGCAACCATCATTCTCACGGAATTGGTCCCGACATCCACCAGACATATGCGATGATTCGATAAACTCACTCCTTCTCCCCCCCGGATGATTGCGACAGATTCGAATCCTTACTCTCCCCGACGGAGCCGGTGAATGGAAAATCGCTCTTTCCCCCTCTCCGAAGCAAGCGGTTCCGCTCTTCCATGAAGAGCAGCACCCTACCCCGGAGCAGATCCCATTCAATCACTTCCCCTTCATCTAGAGATTCCTGAGCTTTTCTCTGATAGACAAATTCACCAAGTTCATGGGTTGCCGCCTCAAGTTTTTTCTCATTTTGCCGAATGGCTATTCCGGCTCGCAGAATTTCCGGAAAGTGGAAGATCTGGAACAAACTGACCTGGCTCCATCTTCTGGAAAAACCCAGTCCCCTCAAAAAATCCTCTTTCATGGAAGAGATCTGGGATCCTTTTTTCAGCGAACTCTGATCCATTCTTCAACTCCTGTGTATCGTGACCGAATAAAGTCGGTCACAGTTGTCCATGCCCAGACCCATTTTTGATGATCGGCTCTCTGGCTGTCACCTTCCTGGAGGAAGTTTCGGACATCCATACGGACAGATTGTAGCGTATCAAAATCTCTCAAAAGATCTGCACAGATAAAGGCCGGCGCTCCGGACTGGCGAGTTCCAAGAAACTCCCCTGGCCCTCTTGAGCGAAGGTCCTCCTCCGCCACAAGAAATCCGTCATCCGACTCTTCCAGGACATGAAGCCTGGCAATCGCCTCATCACTGGCCCCCTCACCCGGAAGAAGAAAGAAAAAACCGGGCAATGATCCCCGGCCAACTCTCCCGCGAAGCTGATGAAGCTGAGCAAGTCCAAAGCGTTCAGCGCTCTCGACAACCATGACTGTGGCATTCGGGATGTCAACACCTACCTCAATCACTGTTGTGGAAACAAGCATCAAAATCTCCCCCGACCGAAAGCGGGACATCATTTCCTCACGACTCTCGTAAGGCATCCTCCCCGTAAGGAGTCCCACTTCAACAGGTGAAAAATAAGTCGACAAAAACTCCCAGTGGCTACTCGCATCCTTTGCTTCGATCACATCTGATTCTTCTATCAGGGGGCAAACAACAAATACCTGCTCCCCCCTCTCCAAAAACGGACGGACGATCCTGTCCCAAAAATCGTTGTCCGACCGGGAAATTCTTGTCTGGACAGGAAGCCTCCCCGGTGGTTTTTCATCAAGAATGGAAAGATCCATGTCACCATAATACGACAGTGCCAGAGATCGGGGAATCGGGGTCGCGGTCATCAGAAGGGTATCCGGCTGTGATCCCTTCCCCATCAGGGTCCGTCTCTGATCAACACCAAAACGATGTTGCTCATCGATCACAACAAGTCCCAGGCAAGAAAAGTTCAGACTTTCCTGAATCAACGCCTGTGTTCCCACCAAAAGGGAGATCTGCCCGGAATGAACCCCTGAAACAATGGCTTTCCGTTCAGATCCCTTGACACTATTAGTCAAAAGGGATGGAGTCAATCCGAGGGGTGAAAAGAGGTGGGACAATGTTTTTTCATGCTGTTTCGCCAAAATTTCGGTTGGAGCCATTAACGCGCACTGGAATCCGGATTTGATGGCAAGATAAAGTGCCCAAGCCGCAATAACGGTTTTTCCGGATCCCACATCACCCAAAAGGAGGCGATTCATCGGGTAATCCTTTTCAAGATCCGCCGAAATCTCTCCCATCACCTTCTTTTGCGCGTTGGTCAAAGAAAAGGGCAGAGATGAGGAAAAATGGGTGAAATCCTCCGGTGCGATCCGGTATTGGTTGGATCTTCCCTGTGCCCGGATATCGGCTTTTTTCTGAAACATCAAAAACTCGAGGAGAAAAAACTCTTCATAGATCAGACGCTTTCGGGGAGGATAAGAGGGGTCAAGCAAGGATTCAAGAGAACCACCCGAAGGAATATCAGCAGGAAAATGAAGTCCGACAATCATTTTGAGCCAGGAATCAAATACATATTTTTTCCGGATACTTTCGGGAAGAGGATCGAAATCACTCCCCCACAGTGAGAGGAGCGTTTCCCCCATCAGCTTTCGAAAGAAAGACGATGTCAAACCAAGAGACTCTCTGTAAACAGGTACAATCCGGTTGACATGAAAGCTTTTACGGCCTTTTTGTCCCGGATCGACTTTTTCAAAGACAGGGCTTTTGACAACAATGGAACGATCGAACTCCGAATATTCGATTCGTCCGAAAAAAAAAGCATGCGCAGATTCCGGTAGCGCTTTCAGGATGTACTCCTGACCAAACCACACTGCCTTGATCGACCCGGAACCATCTGAAAGGATTGCCTCTATGACAGGAACCCTGAGCTTGCGAATCTCTTTTTTGCGGATGGAGCTGACCGTTGCAAGGAATCCCTGCGGTTCCCCTTCCCTCAGGTTTTCAATCGAGGGGACACCTCTTCTGTCTTCATAGCGGAAAGGAAGCGTGTACAAAAGATCGAGAACCGTCCGGATGCCAAGTTTGGAGAGCCGCTCTCCTCGCCTGGGTCCAACATCAGGAAGGGATGAGATAGAGGTGGCAGGGGTCAGCACGTCCTGTCAGCCGGGATCATGTAAGCCAAAAACGCAGGACACCAAGCACTCAAAGAAAATCTCCCTCTGGACTATCCGGAATAATCATCAAGATGGATGGCCCGAACAAGATTCCGTCCATCTTGCTTCGCTTGATAGAGAGCTTTGTCCGCCAATGAAAAGAATCGATCGAAATCAGAAAGGTACCGGTAGTCACCACCGGAAAGACCGATACTGAGGGTTACCCGATTTTTTTTTGTTCCAGGAAGAAAAATCGTGGGAGAAGGAACCCCTTGGTCAAGATTCTTCTGAATGCTTTCCGCTTTTTCGAGAATCGTTTCCAATGACTCACCTTCAAAGACAACAAGAAACTCATCCCCACCCCAACGACAAAAAGAGAAATTCATATTTTCGAGTTGCCTCGAGACAAATAGCACCACTTGCCTGAGAAAAAGATCCCCGGCCGCATGTCCGTGCTGATCGTTGAGCGCCTTGAAATGATCCGCATCAAACACCATAAAAACCACTGGCATTCCGACAAAGTTTCCCTGTTTTCGCTGGAGTCCCCTACGGTTCAAGATACCTGTCAGGGGATCGAGATTGGCTTCAATCGATGAAACCATCAGCTGCTTGTTCGCCGTGGCGATATCGGCTCCCATTTTTTTGATTGTGGAGAGAAGTTCTCTCGACTCGTCAGTAATCTTTTCAAAAATCTTTCTCGCCTCCTCCAGTGATTTGGACTGATTGAGGCGTTCAACATTTTTTTCAAGCCTGGAAGAAGCACTTTCCAGCGTACCGGAAATCTGGGAAACCATTTGATTCAAAAACACTACGGTCTTCTGAAACTGTTTCTTATCCTCCAGGACCTCTTTCAGAAAACCTCTGTTCCGGGTCAGGATATCTTTCAAAATAAAATGAACCTCCCGACCAACCTCCGTATCTGACAATAGATGGACCTTGGGGATCAACCGGCTTAAGCCTTCGAGTTGCCTCAGCGACCAGGAATCCTCCTCCATCTGGGCAAAAAGGGAAGAAACCTCGATCAGATCGGACAGGGCTTCATTACCCGGAGAGGCTTCCATCTGAAAATAGACTTCAGCATAATTCCAGGGAGTAGGGGGTAGTCCGTCCCGGCTGAGCTGACGAAGAGTATGTGCGGCTAATTCTGAGGGCTTCTTGCTCGTAGCATCTCCCACTTCCAGAAATCTCCTTCATTTTAAAGGAAAAAGACCCGACATAAAATAACAGCCACCACCAGGAAACTATTTCCATCACGAACAAGAAGCGCACAAGGGAACATTACGTTCAGAATGAAAAAATTTTGACAATCATTCTAGTCCAACATAAAAAAATATCAAGGATTTCAATGAAAAATCGTTTTTGTTAAAAACATTTACACCCATAATAATAAATATTCGTAAAAAGAGTCTCATACGCAAAGGCCCAATTCTGTCCTTGATCAGAAAGATTCATCTTCCTGATCAAGGACAAGAGTCTCTCAATCGGGTTGTCTGAAATCAGAGACACCAAGTCTCATCCAAAATCACTTGATTTCGATTCTTTTTCTCTCTAGAATGAAGGGGTTTTGTGGATGGATCCCGTTTAAAGAAAGGTAAAATCGTGGCCAAAGAATGTGCAGTATGTGGCAAGACAAAAGTCATGGGAAACCAGATCAGCCACTCCCATAGGGTCAGCAAAAGGGCATTTCGTCCCAATCTGCAGCCAGTCAGGGCATTGATCAACGGAGCAGCAAAGCGGTTACAGGTCTGCACCCGTTGCATTCGAAGCGGAAAAGTCCAAAAAGCCCTTTAGTTCGCCCTACTCCGCTTTTTTGAAACAGATATTGGAGGAGCAAACACGGAACGGCTCCTCCTTCATCACAAAAGTGCTTCTACTTCCACATCCCGTGTTCATTCGTCTTGAAAAATCAATAAGAATCAAACTTCGTCCATCAACGAAAAAATTCCTCACGATAATGCCGCGGTCACCTCAATCTCGACTTTTGCCGATTTTGGCAGAGAAGCGACACCGATCGTTGAACGGGCCGGATAAGGCTCTCCGATCAATCTTGAATACACGCCGTTCATCTCCGCAAAATCGTTCAGATCTGTCAGATATACGGTGACCTTCAAAACAGATTTCCAGTCGATACCATACGATTTCAATACACCAGCGATATTCAGAATCACTCTTTCTGTTTGTGACGAGATACCACCCTCAACAAGATTTCCGGAATTCGGATCAAGAGGAATTTGCCCTGACAGAAAAAGGAATCCACCATGTTTTCTGGCTGTCTGATACGGTCCAACGGGAACGGGAAAATCATTCATGCTTGCCTAATCTCCTCTAAATGTTGCGCCCAAAAAAGCTCCGATCATTGCATACCAAGGGATAGAGACTTTAGGGTCTCCATTCATCCGGCACACAACACCGGAACAAAATCCTTTCCGATTGACCCTTGATAAAAACAAGCCAAAGATTGCGCCTCCAATTGCACCCAAAAACAAATGGTCAAGCATTTAACCTCCAAAATACTGAGACAACGAGTGAACATTCCAGTACACTATCGGAACACCCCACAAACACCATACAGATTTTGGAGGAACCATGGTCAAAGTCATTCTTCTCACCGCAACTTGGTGCCCGACTTGCCCCCCCGTAAAACGGTTCTGGGAGCTACTGTCCGATGATCAGGACATCGAATACACAGAAGT
Source organism: Leptospirillum ferrooxidans C2-3 (assembly GCF_000284315.1). Lineage (NCBI taxonomy): Bacteria > Pseudomonadati > Nitrospirota > Nitrospiria > Nitrospirales > Nitrospiraceae > Leptospirillum > Leptospirillum ferrooxidans. The sequence goes on from NC_017094.1 coordinate 1,569,103, forward strand.
GGATATCGAATCTCCAGAAGGCGCCTGCCTTCGGGAAGAACACCAGATCCAGATGGTCCCATCGACTCTGATCAACAACCGGCTCTACTTCTCGGGGATGCCAGAAAAGCAGAGGGCAACATCCATCATTCGGGCCCTTAAGGAGTCGGAGCGGTAGGATCAGGCCATCCGGCTCTTCCAAGAGACGAAACATACTGCGCCAGATCATGAATCTGTTCCGGCTTCAAAAACGTAAAATCCGGCATCGGGGATTGAGGGAAGTGGGCCTTCGAATTGACAAACTGGACTTTGAGCCAATGTTCCGAATGGCCAACAAGCCCCTCTTCCGAAAGGTCCGGGCCAACCTTTCCCCCTTTTCCGTCGACCATATGGCACCCCATGCAGCCACTATGGTCAAAAACGATTTTCCCCCGAGCCATGGCAGTTCTGTCAAGTGCCACCATGGGCTTGTATCCTGCTTCTGCCTCCAACGACAGGACAATGATCAGCCCAAGACTTAAAAGAATGGTTGAAACAACGACCGGTCTCTTGTAAGGAGAGCGTTCGGGGCTTTTATCAAAAAATGGCCAAACCACCAGAAGAATCCCGACGATCAGTGGGACTCCCAAAACACCTGCAATTTCAGGGCGAATCATTTTTAAAAGCTCAAAAATCCAGTCAAAATACCATGCAGGGGTCGGCGAGTAACTGGAGTTCGCAGGATTGGCCATCGCTTCCAGTCCCGGAGGAAAAAGAACAGCGAGCGTGGCGACCAGGATAAAGATAAAAAGCATTCCGAGAGAATCCATCAACACCTGTCTTGGATAAAAATACTCTTTTTTCTCTTCAAGCTCGGATGGAGATCCCCGGAATGGCCCCGCAGGGCCGACCCGGCGAAAAATAACCATGTGCAAAGCGAAAAAGCCGATGAAGAGAGATGGGAGAACCATCGTATGGATGGCAAAAAAATGCGACAGGGTCAAGGCTCCCAAGCCGGTTCCTCCCCGGATGGCACTTTTGATTACGGGACCAACAACCGGAATGATCCCCATCATGTTTGTTCCGACAATCGTTCCCCAATAAGCTCGCTCGTCCCAAGGCAGAAGGTAGCCGGTAAAAGCGGCTACCATCGTCAGTGCCAGTAAAACGACACCAACAAGCCACATGACTTCTCTTGGTCGCTTGTAAGCCCCCCAGATAAAAACCTGAAGGAGGTGGATTCCCACCAGAATGACCATGACCGATGCTCCCCAGTAATGGAATCCTCTGATCAATCGTCCAACCGGAAGCGTTCCATATTTCAGGTGATCGATATAGTTGACACTGTCCCAGGCATGATCGGGAGTCCCACCATAGTCAAAGGCCAGCATGACACCTGTCACAAACTGTATGATCAGGGAGAAAAGGACCATGCTTCCAAAAATATAAGCCCATCTTGCGCCTCCCGGCATAGGCTCTGCCAGAAGAAACTGCATCAGGGAGCGAACTCTGATCCGTTCATCCAGGTACTCAACCAAACGGTTCGGACGGGAAGGATGCATGAAAGAACCCTCCTATTTTTAAAAGGATTTTGGACAAGACTACCGTGGCATCAAGTCAGGACAATCTGACCTTTTTAGGAATCCCGACAACAAACTGCTCATAAACAATCGATATCGCCCCATCTTTGGAAACCCTAACGGGCAAAGAATCCATAGGTCTTGGAGCAGGACCGGAAACACGGTTTCCATTGAGCTGATAGATGGAGTGATGGCATGGACAAATAAATTCTTTCTGTTCTGGCGTCCACTGGGGAGCACAGCCAAGATGGGGGCAAACAGGAGAAAGAACGGTAATTCTGGGATCAGAGTTTTTGAGTTCCAGAGGAGAATCCATCCCCTTGATCTGGTCTTCCGATTTGGAATCCGGAGCATTGGGATTGGAATGATGGATCAGCCAGACGGATCTGGAAACAGGAACCTTCATCCACCCACTCACTGAAGTTCCAAAAAATGGATGTGAAATGGGCGTATCCGTAGGAAGTGCGTTCAGATTGATTCCAAGGTCAATCCAATGATCTACCACTTTTGTTTGGGTTGCAGTCAGGATATACCCACCTATGGGAACAACAAGACTGACACCGATCATTGATGCCACGACAACCGTTGATTTTGCCATGAAGTCCCGACGGCTCATCGCATGATCTTCTCCTAGTTCCCTCAAATCGCAGGGCTTAAGCGTAACAAGCGCTCCGATCTCAATATGGGCACCTGGAGGAAAAAACCATGATGGAACCTCCTCATAGTCTTCCGGGTGAAAAATGGGCCATTTCGAGAGCCCATCTGAATTCATCGACTTTTTAAGATGAATCGATGATGGGGAGATCTCGGACACCAAATCCATGGGCAAGCGCCGGAGCCCGGATAGTTCACGGACAACAAGCTCCACAATTTTTTTTTGGGTTTCGTGAAAAACAAGCTGCTCCAGGGTTCCAACCTGTTTTCCCGAATGATCCAGAACCGGAATGCCCATTCGAAACACTACTGGCTCCGTCATGATTCCCTCCCGTAAATAAGATTCTTTGTTAATGAAGAAGAGCTGAAATCCATACTACTCCCCAAGACCAATCCGATCAAATCAAATAACTCAAAATAAGCATTTAAAAGATTTAAAAAATATAAAAATATTACAATAAATAGATCTTACAATTGGAACAGGAGACTCGTTAGACAGAAAACACAAATGGAAATTGCCAGAAAGTGAATCGTCGAACCCTCCCTCGATTGTTCAAGAAAGAAGAGTTCGACGATAAGCAGAATGCTGATTGGTGATGATGTCTAGGCGGGAGATGAACCCGGCAAAACCATTCCTAAAGCGTGATACCCCTTGTCGACATGAATCAGCTCCCCTGTAACACCCCTGAAATAAGGTGACAAAAGAGAAACCGCAACATCTGCAACCTCAGAAACGGTCAGTTGCTCCTTGATCGCCGACTGTTCGGAAACGGTCTTCACCATATCTCCAAACCCTTTGATCGCACGACCTGAAGCGGTTTTAACCGGTCCGGCCGACAGTGAGTTGACGCGGATTTTTCGACCACCCAGATCATAGGCCAGATAACGAACAGCCGATTCAAGGGCAGCCTTTGCCACTCCCATGACATTGTAGTGAGGAACCACACGTTCGGAGCCCAGATAGGTCATTGCAACAATGGCTCCTCCGTCATTCATGCGAGGAAGAAGCGCCTTTGAAAGAGCCACAAGGGAAAAAGCACTGATCTCCTGTGCCAAAAGATAACCCTTCCGGCTGGTATCGACAAAATGTCCATCTAGCTCTTCCCTAAGGGCAAAAGCAATGCTATGGACCACTCCGTCCAGAAAAATTCCAGCCTTTTCAAGTGTCGAACAAAGAGAGGTCAACTGCTCTTCGTCACACACATCAAGCGGCTCAACCAGAACGCTGTCTCCACCAGGAATGTCGGCAAGAATCTTCCTGATATTTCCAAGCTGGGTCTCGCCCTGGTAGGTCAGTGTGATTTTTCCGCCCTCACGGAGAACCGCTTCTGCCACTGCCCAGGCAATGGACCAACGATTGGCAATTCCTGTGACCAGAATGTGACGCCCCTTAAGCATCTGATTACCCAGAACTGTTTCAGTCATGACTTTACCTCCAATTCTATTTGTTGGGGGGAGTACCCGTTCCCCGTGTCTTTGCAGAAGAAGGGAGCACCCCCTTTTGAGAACTCCCCGAAGGAGGAGCCGTTTTGATGGAAGGTGCAGATGCGCTGTTTTTTCCCGAAATGGGGAGTGAGCCTGATGCCGGAAGAACAGGATTCACCAATTGAGGGAGAATCTTTTTCGTTTTACCCACAGCAACCTTTTGGGAATAAATAGGATTCAGGGAAAATCGCTCAAAGCTGACGATACCGGTAGATGGGTTCGAAACAACCACAAAAACCCCGGTTCCATCATGATTGAGAAGAGACCACATCGGACGGCCGTCAATAGAAACTCTCTGAACAGGTTTAAGTGTTCTCAAGTCTGTCAGGACCATCTCCTCTGCATCCGGGTAAAAGATCAACAGGAACTCTGACTGGACAGGACCCACCATTGTCCCAGGAGAATCATCACTGTATCTGTGATGAAACGCTCCTCCGGATTGTCTCCGGACCAGAAGCTCGTTTTCGCAAAGGGCTGCAACACCTCCACCGGTGAGTGGCAAAACTGTGGTCAGTCGTTCACAAAGATCCAGCGTCTCTTGATGGGTCACCTGAAGTGTCTTCCCGTCGACAACCAATATCCGGGAATGCCGGAGCAACGGGATGTAGAGCCCTTTACCCAAAAAAGTGATTTCATGGATCCGGTCTCCGAAAGCGGTCCAGCGTTCGACCTGATAGGAAGCGGAGTCCAGTCGATAGAGAATATGAACGGCTCCAGCGAGAAGGAATGTTCCAAAATCCCCCCGGTATTTGATCACTGTCGGATTAAGTCCCGTTGGTAAATCTTTCATCTTCGATGGATCATCTAGCGGTATGACATGGAACTCCCTGGAGTCCCCTTCCGTCACAAGAATATTCCTTTTCTTCCAGTCGAATGTCGCATCAAGTGGCTTCACTACGTTGGAGATCGTCTTGATCACTTTTCCTGTTCGGCTGTCCAGAACAAGGACCTGACCACTTTTCATCAGTGTCAGGAAAACCAGATGCGCTGTCTTGCTGTACCCCATCCTCATTGTCTGGATTGGGTAGGAGAGGCGATATAAGGGCCGGGATTCTATCTTGACCGAAGACACAGTGCCAGTGGGCACATTTGCCTGAAGGACCGATCCTCCGAATGAATCATCAGGCAAAAAAGCCCTGCACAGAAGCAGCAAAAACAAAAGAGAGATGACACCTTTGAACTTCATTTAATCCTTCGGGGACCATGAAAATCAATCATAAAACCAATAACCGAAAAGCAGAATTCGCTTTTTCCCCAACTGCATAAAACCCTTTAAAACCCGGGACCGATCAAGAAAGTCTCCTAGACAAGTCCAAGAGACAGTCCTCTCCCGTCCTTTGGCAATGGATGCCATTTCAGGCGAACAGGAAGACTTTCCGTCAGTACCGGCTCAATCAGTTCTTCCAAGAACTCAAGGACATATTCATCCACAACAAGAAAATCATGGCCCTCATTTTTTCCTTTAAGAGAAGCATGAATCCAGAGAAATCCATTCTCCCAGAAAGGAACCATTTCCAAAGTTTCCTTCCCGGAAAGGTTCATCCGGTAGACAAACTCCATGACCCGCTGTTGAAAATGAAGAGAAACCCCCATCGGAAAGAGAAGTGACCACGGCAAAATGGAAACAGAAGGGAGGTCATCCGCATTTTCATTTTCAGGATCCAGCATCTCTCCTATCTCAGACAGGATCGCATCAAACAATCCCGTATCATCCCCCTCTAGAAACTCCTGAATTCCACCTTCCATAGGAGAATTCTGCGAAATAACAGATCCCATAAGAAAAACGGGATACCCCGACTCACCTTCGTGCAGTTCTTGGGAGCTTCCCAGATATCTGACGACAGGATGCTCTTCACCAAGAATGGTCTCAACCGGAGCGGACAAGAAAGAACCCTCTTCAGACACGGAACCCAGTCCATCAGGCAAAAGCGTCTGTGATTCGGGAACTTCAAGAAAAAACTCACGTCGTTCCTCAAAAGAGAAAAGATAGAGTTCAGGTAACAGGGCAAGTGTTGGGTGGAGGTAGAGCATCGATTTCGATCGCAGCTGAAAAACACTTGAAAGCTTTTCCTGAATTTTCTCAAGAGTATCGGGAGAAAGGGAGAGATCCGGTCTTTCGAGACCATCAATCATGATTCCAAATCCATACATAAAGCGACTGTTTTCCGAAGTGCCCCCGATCTGGACCAGGTCATCTTCGACCTCAACACCTTCGGAATAGGTCTCCAAAAATCTCCTGATTGCCAGAGACCAGTCGGGGGTGATCGATGGCAATGAGGAAATAACCCCCAACGAATCCATCTCATAGAGTGTCGCCAAGGCTTCTGAGACGACATCATCATCCTCAACATTTTCAAGCACAACCTCCGGCGTCCCCTTATCGATCACCTGAGAGAGACTGTTTATGAGCTCGTTTAAATCTTCATCCGAAGTGTCATGGGAATGATCATGTGAATCAGACATCGTTCAATTTTCTCCGCATTTCCAGTGAAAAGGTTCAATCCTGATGCTTAATAAGTCGTCGCATATATTAAAAGGAAAAGTGCGGGACAGCAAGTCTGGTCCAGCCCGACATCCAAAGCTCTTTGCCCCTATGGAGCAAAGGGATTGGACGGAGGAACCCTCTCCAGCGATATCTGTGTCCTGATAGTCTTTCCGCCTTGGAAAAAGACAGAAAAACACTTTGAATAAAACCCGTTTTTAGTGACACAGACAGTTCCGCTCATCCCTGCATGGGCCTCAAAAGAAACGGGAGTATCTCCAATCAGAACCCCGTCAACCTGCATTTTGGCTCCGGAGGGATTTGATGAAATCCGTAAAAGGGTATGTGTCTGATCCGGAATCGGAGAAGATGCGTCCGGAGAGACTGGTCCATTGGAAGTGGAAGGCGCCCCTGATCCATTCATGGGAGGAATCGAAGGAGAGGAAGGAGGTGGCGGGAGTCCGGCCCCAGGTGATGGTGGAAGCGTTGGCGATACCATCTGGTTCCCCTGGTTCAAATAACGATTCTTCATCTCCTTCAAAAGAGACTGGGAAGTCGAATCACCCGATCCATCTGCATACACCATGATCGGAGACAGGGAAAATACCACTAGAAGAGTAATGGAAAAGGTGAAAGGATTTCTGGACATGCTGCCTCCGAGTCGATGAAAACCAGTGTGCATACACCGCTATGAGGATTGAGTGGGCTTATCAGAGCGCACCTTCCAGTTAAAAAGAGGCAAGGCACCGGAATCCTTCTCAGGCAATTGGGAAAGCCCGTCGGAAATCGCCTTGAATGGCTTTTGACGATTCCAGTGTTCGAGTATTCGTGTTGCCCGTTCAATCACAACCTCCGGAACCCCTGCCAGTTTTGCAACATCAATGCCGTAGGATTTTGAAGAGTGACCCGAGCTGATCCTGTGAGGGAAGAAAATCTTGCCTCCCTCGATCCGGACAGCGACAGACTGGTTCAAAAATCGTTGTCCCTTTTCCGTCAGGGCATGAAGTTCATGATAGTGTGTGGCAAAGAGTGTCATGGAGCGGATGTGATCATGGATATATTCGGAGACTGCCCAGGCAATGGCCATTCCATCAAAGGTAGCGGTACCCCTTCCGACCTCGTCAAGAATGACAAGCGTTTTGGAGGTCGCATCCCTCAATACCCTGGCAACCTCCTTCATCTCCACCATAAAGGTTGACTCCCCCTCGAGAATATGATCATTCGCACCCACTCTTGTCAGTATCCGGTCAACAATTGGCAGGACCGCCGAATCCGCCGGAACAGGTGCTCCCATCTGGGCCATGATCTGGATAAGGGCCAGTTGCCTCATATATGTTGATTTGCCTGCCATGTTTGGACCCGTGAGGAGAACAAATGTCCCAGACCCAAGGTTGGTATCGTTCGGCATGAAGGTCCCCGACATAAGTCTGGCTTCAACAATCGGGTGTCGTCCATTTGTAATCGACATGGCACCATCCATTGAAAATGATGGCAAAACGTATTGTCTCTTTTTTCCGACTCTGGCGAAGGAGAGCAATGCATCAACCGTTCCGAGAAACTCCGCCATTCTCTGAATTTGGGCCGACAAAGACAACACCAGTGTCGTCAGCTCATCCAAAAGGGCAAACTCCCTTTGTTGAGCCCTTGAGCGGGATTCCGCTATCCGCTGCTCAAAATCCATCAGCTCGGGAAGTGTATATCGCTCGACACCCGTCAATGTTTGTTTTCTGAAATAGTGGGAAGGGACCTTTGATACCTGCCCCTTGGTCACTTCAATATAATAACCGGCAACCTGATTATAACGGATTCTCAAGGTATCGATTCCCGTCGAACGTCTCTCTCTTTCTTCAATTTTCAAAAGATCCTGATCGCCTTCCCTTTCAAAGTGCCGATAGCCATCCAGTTCCGCATCAAAACCGTCGCGAATGACCGGAGACTCTCCGCAGGAAACAGGCGGATCATCCACCAGAGCTCCGGACAACCGGAGAACCATCGCCGAAAGGATCTCGATCGAAGCATCTCTTTTATGATCCGGCAGCAGTTCGGTCCATTCTGGCATCTTGGCAAGCTCGATAGCCCCCTGGATTCCATCCCTGATCCCTCCAAGATCTCGCGGCAATCGGCCTTTCATTCCGATTCTTCCTAAAATTCTCTCAATATCCCCCGTTGAACCAAGAATATCCCCGATCCTATCAGCCCATCGTGGGTTTTCATCCATGCGTTTCACAATCCATTGTCGCAACAGGATTGTCTCCCGATCGGAAAGAGGCGCCAAGACCCAACGTCTGAGCATTCTGCTCCCCAGTGAAGAGCGGGATTGGTCCAGAACCTCCAGAAGACTTCCATTTTTTTTCCGGTCTTCCTGATCCGGAACAAGATCGAGGTGGCGTATCGATGCGCGATCGATCACAAGGGTACCCACCGTTTTCTCGACCGTAACACCTGTCAGATGGTGGATGATCCCGGCCTTGAGCGAGGCAACATAAGAGATCAGTGTGGAAAGCGCCCGTTCCGATGCAGGAGAAAGGACCGGAAACTCGAAACCTTGAGGAAGGACATCGAGCAATTCTGTCAAAGGAATTTCGGAAGGAGACATTCTCTGATGGTCTATTCCGGACAAGGCGACAGACAATTCGTTGTCTGCGATGAGAATCTCCACAGGCGACTTTGAGGCCATCCAGTCCAGAATGGCATCAAGATCTCCTTTATTCTGCGGTTCAAACACAGCAAGATGTCCGCTTGAGAGATCCAGACTCGATATCGCAACCGATTCATCCATCCGGACGATACAGACACCATTTTTTGTCTGTCCCCCTTCAAGCGATGGATCTTCGATCAAAGTCGATCTTGTCACAATTCTCACAATTTCTCTTGCAAACATTCCGTCGGACTCCAAATCCGGCTGTGTCTGCTCCGAAATGGCAATCCGGTATCCCAGAGATACGAGACGTGGAAGGTAAAGTTCCAGAGAACGGGCCGGAATCCCGCACATGGGCAGAGGATTGGATTTATTCCGATCCCTCGAAGTCAAGGTGAGCCCCAATACTCTGGAAACCTCCACCGCCTGGTCTCCGAACAATTCGTAAAAGTCTCCCAGTCGGAAAAAAAGAAGGGCTTCCCCTGCTTTTTCCCTTAACCCCTGATACTGCCGAAACAATGGAGTGTCCGGATAAACCCATCGTTTTTGAGATGCCATTTCTTCAGTGTCCATGATCCCCTTCACCATGCTGGCCACCTCCATGAGGAGATTGCCTTGAAAAACGCTTCTTCAGGGAACTGCCAATTTTGCTTAACAGGATAAAAAAAAGAGTCGCGAATATTCCGGACAAAAAACAAAGGAGGACCAAAACGCCCACAGAAACGGGATTCGATTGCCCCCAAAACGGGATCTGGACAAAAACCGTATCGTGATCGTTCTCGAGAACAAAAAAGGTTCCAAGGAACGCTATGAGCAACAAGAACAGTCCATTGATCGCCTTCACTTTTCCCTCAAAACGGGCAGTGGCAGGTCAAGCCACTTCATGACCTGCTGCAAATCCTTCCAGACGACTGCCTTTGCCTGGGGATTTCTGAGCAAATAGGCGGGATGATATGTCGGCATGATCCTGATTCCGGGAAAATCCTGCAGAAGTGTTTCAACCCCCCTTACCGAGGATATGGCCGACTCATTCGAAATCACCTGGAAGATCGCAGTTTGGCCTAGCAGAACGATGGCTTCAGGAGAAACGATCCTGATTTGCTCGAGGAGAAAATGTTTGCAAGCCTCCCTCTCAACAAGAGCTGGGGTTCTGTTCGACGGTGGACGGCATTTGACGGCATTGGCGATAAAGACCTCCTCCCTTGAGAGCCCCATCGCAACAATCATTTTATCAAGGAGCTCTCCAGCCCTCCCTACAAAAGGTCTTCCGGTCCGGTCCTCTTCCGCCCCTGGCCCCTCACCGATGAAGAGAAGCCTGGCGTTGAAATTTCCTTCTCCAAAAACTGGATTGGTCCGGGAATCACCAAGGGGGCAGGCCCTGCACTCAGAAACCTTGACAGCCAAAGAATCAAGTGCCTCGGATCGACTTGCAGGAGTTTTAAGTGGTAAGGATTCCGCAGGATCGACTTTTGCCTCCAGATCTTTTCGTTGATCTTGCAGGGAAGAATCGGCGCCTTTCCCGAGAGCCACCTTGGGAGAGATAGTTTTAGACACGGGAAGATCCGGATAGAGGTCTGAAAGATAACGCAGGTGGACGAGGAGTCCATCCATGTCTTTGCCATCAGATTTTCTCATAGGGTCCGCCTGTAGTGGGAAGGATTGGTCTTGCTGGCCTGGTGAGAAGAATATCACCCCACGGATCATGAGGAACCGATTGGTCCATTTCCGTGGCAGCAGCTGAAAGGACAAGACCAACTGAATCGGCAAGCTCCCTGGCCAAAATACCAATGGATCTTGACTTCGCAAGCTCCGCTCCAGCCAAACCATGGAGATATGCAGACAAGATCACCGCTTCATAAGGGGATGTTCCCTGAGCGAGCAAACCGGAAATCACTCCGGTCAGAACATCTCCCGAACCCGCTGTCGCCATGTTCGGACTTCCTGTCATATTCACGGTCATTCGACCGTCAGGAGCAGCGATGATTGTTCTGTAGCCTTTCAGAAGAATGATGGCTGATAGTTTTTCGGACCATTCCAGCAGAAGTTCTGTTGAGTGCTCCAAAACAGTGGAAACAGGAAGATTCAGATAACGAGCAAACTCTCCGGGATGGGGAGTCAGAATCAGGGGAGCTCCATTTGATCGCACAAGACTCATGGGAAAATTCCGGTATAAGTCAAAGATTCCGGCATCTGCCACAACAGGCCCCGAAAACTCATCCAGAACATATCGGGAAATCTGAAGTTCCTCGGATCCAGGAGACAAACCGGGCCCCATTGCGACAACATCAATGTTGTCAAAAATTGCCGACAATCCCTCTGAAAAAGACTCCGGCAAAGACCTGATCATCTGCTCAGGGAAAAAAGATGTCTTGGGTCCCGTATGCGGAAAGAGAAGCGTGAGAAGCCCTGCTCCTGCCCTCTGGCCACCGAGACCGGAGAGCATCGGGGCTCCCCACTTTCCATCGCTACCTCCCCAGACAAGGAGATGGCCAGCTTGTCCCTTGTGAAGAGAAGGTGGCCTTTTGGGTAAAAGAGTCGCCATATCCTCGGGGAGAATAAGCTGACGGGAAGGAGCCGGAAAGGAGAGTGAAGGATAAAGGCCAATGTCAGAAACAACCAGATCTCCTGTGTAACGACATCCCGGATCAACCAGAAGCCCCCATTTGGGAAAGGCGAAGGTAACAGTCCGATTCGCCTGAACGGCCTTCTCTCCCCTTCCGGTTTCGCCATCAAGCCCGGTGGGGATGTCCACAGACAGGACAGGAACATGAAGGGCGTTCATGGTTTCAATCGCGACAAGAACCTCATTGGCGGGTTCTCCCTTGAAGCCTGTACCAAGAATCCCGTCAATGATCACACTTGCATGTCTGAGTTTATGGATGGATGTTTGGGGAGAAAAATGGAGGATCCCGTCCGGTCGGCCACCTTGAGCTACGGAAAGTCTTTTTAAAGCCAAACTCAGGGCTTTTGAGTGTTCTCCCTCCGGATATAAGAGAATGGCTGCCGTTTTGATGCTTTTGAGAGCCAGGTGCCTTAATGCGACAACAGCATCAGCGCCGTTGTTCCCTTTTCCAACCATTGCGACAACACTGGAAGGAAATGGAGAAAGAGCCAAAACGCCTCTAGCGACGGCCAAGCCAGCTCTTTCCATCAAAAGATCTTCGCTGAGAAAACCTTCCTGAATGGTTCTCTTTTCCATTCTGGACATTTCGGAAGGAATAACAACCTTCATGGAGACTCCCCCAAAAAAACGACAAACGCCAAAGCATACGCCCGCTCGTGGGATATGGAGACCATTATCCTCCCGGATCCCATCGCAGAGACTCTTCTTGCCGCTTCACCGTAAAGACAAACGGTTGGTGCTCCCGATGGCATCCGGATCGTTTCAACGTCCCGCCAGTTTAAACCTGAAGATAAACCGGTCCCCATGGCCTTGAGAACAGCTTCCTTGACTGCGAAGCGCCCTGAAAGATACGCCGGGGAAAGAGAGGACTCCGCAATTTCCCTTCTTGTATAAATACGTTCAAGAAAGCGATTGCCATACTTTTCAGTCAGCTCCCGTATCCTGTCAATGGACACAAGGTCCGTCCCGATGGAAACAATGTTTTCCAATGGTCTTTTCCTAGCAAAGGATGGCCCGGCAGATCGGCACCTTCACCGCTTCAATTGTTCCTGTAATTCGCCAATGGCCGCCGAAAGTCCGACAAAAACCGCCCGGGAAATGATACTGTGGCCAATATTTACCTCAGCCAAATTCGGGATTGAAAGGAGTGGCGATAGATTGACACTATCAAGACCATGTCCCATCGCAAGTCTTACACCGCTCGAAGCAATATACAACGAACACTCGATTAACCGTTCCAGCTCATAGGAATCCGGCCCATTGCCAAAAGAATTGGCATAGGGCCCTGTATGAAGTTCTATTTGTTCAACACCAAGATCGCAACCTTTCTTGACCTCTTCCATATCGGGATCCAAAAACAAGGACAACGGAATGTTTTTTCCGGAAGTCAGCTTATGAAATCCCTGAATCTTTTGGCTCAATTCAGGATCGAGAGAAAGCCCTCCTTCAGTCGTTCTTTCAAGCCTTCTTTCCGGAACAAGAGTAATCAGTTGAGGGATTGAGTCCAGGGCTTTTTTCTGCATTTCCGATGTAAGCGCCATCTCCAGATTAATCGGCAACTTTCCCCAGGAGAGAAGATCCACCAGATCCTGATCAAGAATATGTCGACGATCTTCCCGCAAGTGACAAACAACCTGACCTGCCCCTGAGGAATGGACGACTTCCGCTGCTAAAAGAGGATCGGGATTTTTTCCCCCTCGGGCATTTCGTAATGTCGCGACATGATCTATATTGACCCCCAACACAATCACATCAGTGGCCTTTTTTGGTTTTTGAGATCGGTCCCATCACAGAAATACCGTAATTCTTACCCCACTCAAGATCTCTAGCCAAAGACTGGATATCTTCCGGTGTCACTTCATCAATCCATTGTTCGATTTTGGAAACAGGAATCTCTTCCCCCCAAGTCAAAAGATTGCGCCCCATCTTGCTCATCCGGCCCGACACACTTTCCAGTCCAAAAAGCAGAGAAGATTTCAACTGATTTTTGGATCGGGCCAACTCATCTTCAGTAAGAGGAACAGATTCAACTCTCTCAATCTCCGAAAGAAGGACACTCTGAAGTTCTTTTCTTTTGGATGGGCGTGTTGAAGCAACGACCCTTACTATTCCTCCATCAGAAAAAGACATTGGCGAAGCATAAACAGAATAGGCCAATCCTCTCTTTTCCCGAACTTCCTGGAAGAGTCTTGAACTCATTCCACCGCCAAGATGGGTTGTGAGCAACCTCAGAGCTGACTGTCTATGGTCACGCTGGGGAATACCCCTGACGCCAATACTCATATGAACCTGTTCAAAGTCTTCATCCGATTCCCATATTCCAAAATTTTCGAATGGGGGATCCTGAGCGATTCGATCCAGTTTTTTCTTGGGAGACTTTCCAAAAGATTTTTCCAGTGTTTTCAGAATCAGTTTCCAATCAACATTGCCAGCGATGGTGATGAACATCGATCCAGAATGATAATTTTCTTGAAAATACTCCATGACGGACCTCTGGGAAAACTTTTGAATAGATTCTTCTGTTCCCAGGATCGGACGGCCAAAAGAGTGATTGGCAAAATACGATGAAAAAAGCTGTTCTGAAACAAGATCCTCAGGATCATCTTTTGCCTCCATCAACTCCTCCAGAACAACTCCTTTTTCTCTCTCAAGTTCTTCCTCATCGAAAACAGATTCACACAGGAGGTCTCCAAGCAAAGAAACTGCCCTGGGCGCATTTTCAGAAAGAACCATCGCATAGAAAGACGTAATTTCCTGACTGGTAAAAGCATTCATTTCTCCACCGAGAAAGTCCATCTCATTAGCGATCTCTTGCGCATTTCTTGTTTTGGTGCCTTTAAAACACATATGTTCCAGAAAGTGAGTCATGCCTCCCTGGGAGATTTCCTCATAACGGCTTCCCGATCTAACCCATACCCCAATTGATGCGGCCCGGCTCTCGGGCATCGGATCCCAGTAAACCGGCAATCCATTCTTTAAAACAGCAGTTACGTATCCCACCTGAAATTCCTTTCAAAAAAACATCATTGTCATCTTGCATTAAACTAAAAGGATATGGACTCATTCTTCACCAGAATACATTGAACAATCCCTACAATCCAAAAAAGAAACAGAAGAGTGGCTCCTCTTGCCAGGAACGTTGAAATCAATCGGAGCATCTCAAGGGACTAAAACTTGAGTTTGATACGGTTGGGAAAGCGGATACAACTCCAATATTTATCCTCTTCAATCAGGAGAACGGAGCAAACTGAGCGTAAAAAAACAACCCGTTTACTCCAGGGAGAGAGAAAAAAGGATCCTTGCCGGCTTCATGCACAGAATCCTTTCTGAACATTCCCTCCCTGAAGATTAAAAAGAACCCAGAACAGTATACACTGCCCATCCCTGGATTCCCCCCTCAATGAGAGGTTATATCATTGCCAATGAGAATGCCCCAGACAATCAGGAATTATCGGTTTGAAGACCAGAGAACATGTCCCCGATAGTTGGCCAACTCTTTTTTGATCGTTTAAAACTTGAACATTTGCCCGCGCATAATGGAATGGTCCGTGCAGCCTGGGGTGGGATGCCGGCTCCCGATCGGGTATTCTTTCCGGGACAAAAATAGGGAGAGGCGCCAAGAACGCCTCTCCCCCACACGCAAAACACCCTTTTCAATTATGTAAGGAGAACGCATGAAAGTCGAGACCCCGAAGAAGACGAAAATCACTCCGGAATCCACCCTTGTCACCGTTTGCGTCGATCTGTCCAAGAACACGTTCCATGTGGTGGGTCTTGATGCCGAAGGGAAGAAGATCCTGCGGCGGAAATTCCATCGGGAAGGCTTCCGGGACTGGCTGGCTCGCCCGGAGCTTCCCCGTGTCATCGTGGCGATGGAAGCCTGCGGCGGAGCCCAGTGTTGGGGGCAGGTTTGCCAGTCTCTGGGGCATACGCCGATGCTGATTCCTCTGCATCACGTCAAGCCCTTTGCCACCTCCCAGAAGAATGATTTCAATGTGCGACGTGAAAAGTCGCTTGCAGGAGCTGTTCTGTAGGAAGAACCCACTGTTCAGCCAGTGGAGCCCACCGACACATGCGGGAGGAGTAATCGTCCGGTATGAAGCTGTCGGAAACGTACCCGCGGGGAACCGTAGGACAAGTCGTGAGAGGAATCCGAACCTGGTAGCAACGACCGGGGAGGGGCAAGGGCTAGACGGGAAAGGTCAACCCAGGTGAATCGTCGCAAGCATCGTTACGTTTGACAAGCTCAAGTTGCTGGCCAAGGCTTGAACCAAAAGGTAAGCGGGTTGGTAGATCTTCTGTTGTATAGGATTTACGCTGACGACAACTCCCGCCGGTGTACAGACGAGACCTTCCCCCATCGCACGCTCATCAAGCGGAACACGACAACCCCGTATGCCTGCCCTTCGGGGCAAGCCAACCGCAAGGAAGGCCCTTGGGCATGCGGGCGAAGGAAGCCGGAAAAAGCGAAGGCCCGGCGGTAATCGCCGGGATAGGGGTTCATGCCCTGCCCCGAAAGGGGGCCCACGTCCGGCTGATGCTCAATCACAAATTCTTCTGAACGTTTTGCAGAGAAAGGTTGACGTAGATGACGGAAACCCCGCCAACGTTGCCCCATCGCTCCTTCACGCACTGGGGCCTTATCGACTGGTCCCGAGTCGAGAGGGTGGTAAAAGGACTTCAGACGCGCATTGTGAAGGCCACGCAAGAGGAAGACTGGGGAAAAGTCAAAGACCTCCAGCGTCTTCTGACACGCTCGTTCTTCGGTCGACTTCTGGCCGTGAAGCGAGTGACAGAAAACCAAGGAAAGGCAACGCCGGGTGTGGACGGAGTGATCTGGTCCACCCCGGAATCGAAGATCCGAGCCCTGCCGACCCTGAAACGGGAGGGATATCAATCCCAACCGCTCCGAAGGGTCTTCATTCCGAAAAGCAACGGCAAGATGCGGCCGCTTGGCATCCCCACCATGAAGGACCGAGCCATGCAGGCGCTTCATCTGCTGGCTCTGGATCCGGTGGCGGAAACGCGGGCGGACGGAAGCTCCTATGGCTTCCGACCGGGGCGGTCGACCGCAGATGCGAGAGCACATCTCTTTCTTCTGTTGGCCAGTCGCAAACGCTCTCCCTGGGTCCTTGAAGGGGACATCGAAGCCTGCTTCGACCGGATCAGCCACGACTGGTTGGTGTCCAACGTTCCTATGGACAAGACCATGCTTCAACAGTGGCTGAAGGCAGGAGTGATTCACAAAGGAGAACTCCAACCCACGAAGTCCGGGACCCCGCAGGGCGGAATTATTTCGCCTGTGCTCGCTAACTGGGCCTTGGACGGTCTAGATCTCTGGCTTAAAACATGGTCGGAAGGAAAGGGCCTCCATCTCGTGCGTTATGCCGATGACTGGATTCTGACCGGGCCTTCGAAAGACGTTCTGGAAAGGGCCAAGGAGCGCATACAGGAGTTTCTGACGGAACGGGGAATGACCCTGTCTCCGACGAAAACCTTTATTGCCCACATCGACGAGGGGTTCAATTTTCTCGGGTGGAATTTCCGAAAGTATTACGGGAAGCTCCTGATTAAACCGTCGGAAAAGAATGTGAAAGCGATTCTGACGAAAATCCGGGATTGGGTTAAAGGACACAAACAGGCGCAGCAAATCGACGTGATTGGCTTTCTGAATCCGCTGATCCGTGGGTGGTCCAACTACCACCGCGGGGCCGTCGCCAAGGAAACCTTCGCCCATGTGGATTCCAAGATTTTCGAGCTGTTATGGCAATGGGCCAAACGCCGACATCCGAGGAAAAGCGCCCGATGGATCAGGGAACGTTATTTTCACACCATCGGGACACGAATCTGGGTGTTTGCGGACCAAGACGACAAGGGAAATTGGGTATCGCTGGTCAAAGCCAGCGATACGAAGATCGTAAGACACGTCAAGGTCAGGAAAGAAGCCAACCCCTACGATCCCATCTGGAAAACATACTTCAAGGACCGCCACAAGCGGAAGCGAGAAGCATTCGGAGAAGAAAGATGGGGCATGGCTGAACTGTGAAGAGGAAAGAGCGCACCTGCGCCTGAAGCCTTCATCCCATTGTCTTCAACAGCGCCACCAAGGTTGGAAAGCGCGACCGGCTCCCTCAAGGGGCTTATGAGTGTTCGAGCCACGGTGAAGGGAAACTTTCACGCCGGGTTCCTCGGGGGCTTGGGACCTGAAAGGGTCCCCGGCTACCCTACGATGCGGAGGCTATTGGGGAAGCTTCTCTTCGCCCTCGCACCACAAGGGTTCCCGTCAAGACGCCCGAGCAGCAGGATCTGGCGATGCTGATCTCCGCCCGGCAGGGGCTGATCAACGACCGGACGGCTCTGGTAAACCGGACCCGGGCGTTTCTTCTGGAAAGAGGCTTCGTCCTTCCCCTGGGGATTGCGGCTCTCCAAAACCGGCTTCCAGAGCTTCTGGACGACGGAGCAAACAGCCTGACGCTGGTCACTCGCACGCTGATCCGGGAGCTTCAGGCCCAGATCCGGTCTCAGACGGAAAAGATCGGGGAGATCGATGCGATTGTAAATCGTAAAATAGATTTGACCCTTTATTGAAAGATAAAACTGACCCCCCTTCGAAAAGAAAATTGTTAAAGTCCTCTCAGGAATATCTTGAGAGGAGGGAAGGGGTGGTCAGCATGTATCTGTGGCAGAAGATTCGGATGATGCGGGAAAACAAGCAAGGGATTAAAGCGATTGCCCGGACATTGAAGCTTTCAAGGAATACCGTGAAAAAGTATCTCCGATCTGCGGAGCCTCCGGTTTTTCACAAACGAGAGTACGCCCGGAAGATTGCGCCGTATGAAGGTCGGATCGTCGAGATGGTTCGGAAGCGGTACATCGGGACCCGGATCTATGAGGAGCTGGTGGCGGAAGGATATCGGGGATCCCTGAAGACCTTGTACAACCATTTGTCCCGGATTCGATCTGAAGAGCGGGAGAAAGCCCGAAGCACCGTTCGGATGGAAACGGGGCCGGGAGAGCAGATGCAGTACGACTGGACCGAGTGGGAGATTGATTGGGGGGGAACAGTCCAGACGGTTTATATCCATGCCGTGGTTCTGGGCTACAGCCGGCTGACCCATTTTTCCTGTTCCGCCACGATCCGCCAGGAGGATGTGATGAAAGCGCTGGAACGGGCCTTTGCCTTTTTCGGAGGAACCTGCCGAACGCTTCTGATGGACAACGGGAGCCAGATGGTGGTGGAGAACCGGAAGGAGAAAGGCGTCCGCTTCAACGAGTCCTTCCTGATGTTTTGCGGCCTGTACGGGATCGATCCGGAAGCCTGCCAGCCCTATCGCGCCCGTACGAAGGGAAAAGTCGAGCGGACCTTCTTCTCGCTCAAGGAACGGGGGCTCCGGGGCAAGAAGGTGTCGGACTGGGGCAGCCTGGAGAATCTGCTCCAGACCTTCACCCGGACCTTCAACCAGCGCCGTCACCAGACCCTTCACGAAAAGCCGGTGGACCGCTTTGAACATGAGAAGTCCCTTCTTCGGCCCTTGGTCCCGGTCGATCCCCGGCGCCTCTACGAAGGCGAAATCCGGAAAGTCAGCTCCGACGGATATATTCGGTGGGATGGACACGCCTATCCCGTTCCCATGCGTTTCTGTGGACGGAGTGTCTGGGTGACCGTGGAGTCAGGAATCCGGCTGACGGTATGGGGAGAGGGGGAGACCCCGCTCCTCACCCATCCTCTTCGAACCGGTTCCCCGGACCCCCTTCCGCCGCACCCGGAGCATCAGGAGGCCGAACCCCGACGGAAGAAGCGCCGGGAAGGGCTCCGGGCCCGATGGGTGGGCCGGTTCCGGGAACGGTTCGGGGAAGAGGTCGAGCCCTTTCTGGAGGGGCTTCAGGAAGCGACCGGACCGAACTTCACGTGGCATGTCTCCGAGATCGTGGAACTTCTGGAGCGGTACGACCCCGAAGAGGGACGGCGGGTCCTTCGGGAGGCCCAGGCATGTCAGGGGTTCCATAAAAACTTTCTCCGTCCGCTCCTCCGGCCGGAGTGTCTTCTTCCGGTGCCGGAAGGCATGGCTCTGCCGATGGGAGCCTCTCTTACGCGTTCTCTCGACTGCTATGGGGGACTCGGAGAGGAGGTGTGCCATGACTGACCTCCACCAGCGGATCACTCAGCAACTCCGGACCCTGAGTTTAAAGGGACTGATCGACCTTTACCGCCCTCTGGCCGAAGAAGCGGCCAAGAACCAGCTCCAGTACGAGGAATACCTGGCTCTTCTTCTGGATGAAGAAACCCGGGGAAAGACCGACCGGTCGGTCCGCACCAAAATAACTCTGGCCCGGTTCCCTTTCCTCCGCACCCTGGAGGAGTTCGACTTTTCTTTCCAGCCCTCCCTGGAGGAAAAAACCTTGGTCCGCTTGGGAACGCTCGACTTTCTGGAGAAGGCCGAGAATCTTGTTTTCCTTGGACCGCCTGGCGTCGGGAAAACACATCTGGCCGTGGCGATCGGCATCAAGGCCTGCCAAGCCAAAAAGCGCGTTCTGTTCCTCACCCTCCCCGCTCTCTTGCGGGATCTGTCTCTGTCGGTCCGGAACGGCACCCTGCCGGCGAGCCTCCTGGCATATTCCCGGTACCATGTCCTGATCATCGACGAGGTCGGATACACCCCGATTACCCGGGAAGAGGCCAACCTGCTCTTTCAGCTGGTCTCCATCCGTTACGAGAAAGGATCGATCCTTCTGACCAGCAACTACGGGTTCGAAGACTGGGGAAAGATCTTTCCTGACTCTGTCGTGGCGGCGGCCATTATTGACCGGCTGGTTCATCATGCCCGGATTTTCCCTATCCAGGGATCGAGCTATCGTGTCCGGGACAAAATCCATCGGCGAAAGAGCGCAAAACCATCCCCATCTTCGCTTATCTCGCAAGGGGAAGGAGAAATCAAAGCCTCACTTTAACCGGGAGGAAGGGGGGTCAATTTTATTTTTCAAAAAGGGGTCAAAAGTAGTTGCAATCTACAGATGCGATGATGAAAATGCTTGTCCGTAGCAACGAGACGGGTCGGCGTCTTCAGACAGTTCCAGGAGTGGGGCCCTTGATTGCAGCCGCCCTGATCTCCGTCATCGGGGATCCGAAACGCTTCGGGAGTGGGCGGGATATGGCGGCCTTTTTAGGCCTTGTTCCAAGTCAGCATACATCGGGAGACAAGGTGCGTCTGGGAAGGGTCACTAAACGGGGGGACAGCGGGTTGCGAAGTCTTTTGGTGCAGGGAGCACAGGCTGCGCTTCGAGCGGCGGAGCTGAGTGGATCCGGAAAAATGAAGGACGGCAAGCTCCGAACATGGCTTCTGGATCTACTGAAGCGCAAGGATACCCGCAACAAGGCGGTCGTGGCCCTGGCCAACAAGATGGCGCGCATGGCCTGGGCGATCTGGAAAAACGACACGGTGTACACGGCGGCCGCATGAGCAGCTCAAAGGTGAAAAACCGGCATGAACGCTCTCTTGCGTCACCACGGAGACCCTGATGAAGACATAACAGATCGGCAAGGCAAGAAAAACAAGTGAGTTTCCCTCCCGTAGTACGGTTGCAAAGGACCTGACGATGGCCGGAACGGACACCTCCTGCCGAGAGCCCTGAAAGCGAATGGCCCAAAACATCGAGGCCGCACTCATATTGATGACTTCTGGTGCACGGCAGGCGCGAATCATCCATCGTGGCTACGGAATGCGTTCCGATAAGCCGAATATATTGGGGCGACCGATTCCTCCTTGTAGAGAATCGAGTCTCTAAAGAGGTCAGCGCAGTGAATCTTTCGACGCGTTCAACCGGGAAGAAAACACAAAAAGACAGACCCTCGTCAAAAGGGGATTCAGGGGAGAGTTTTGTCCTGATCCCAAAAAGAGGGAGCCGGAATTCTGCCCCAGGAGGAAAGTTCAGCGAGAGTTCTTGAGGGGAACAGGCTTTCGAAGCCGTGCGCATTATCGAATACGCTGACAGTCAAAGAGAGAAAACCTCTTGACTTTCTGCCCGGACCATATATTCCCCTTCTTCGACCACAGGCCGAGAGAGGGTCAAGCGGACGATTTTGTTTTTCTTCTTCCCGCTTTTTCAGTTGTTCCTTGAGCTTCCACATAGCGACGGACCGTTTCCAGTGTCGCTCCGCCCACACTCCCCACATAGTAGGCCCGATGCCAGAAATACGGTTCCCGGTAGAACGGCTTGAGATGCTCCGAAAATCGGTTGCGAACACGCCTGGAAGAGGCCGTTTTCAGATTGTTGATCAGGGTGGAGATGTTGAGTGCCGGGTGGATCTCCGCCAGAAGATGCACATGATCCGCTTCCCCTCCGAATTCCAGCAAGGTGCATCGCCATTCCGCCAGAATCTCGCCGAAGGCGCCCTGCAAATATTCCAGAAGATCCGGAGCGAGCGTCTTGCGCCGATACTTTGTCACAAAGACAATGTGCAGCTTGAGAGAATAGACGGCATTGGATCTTGACTTGTTTGGTTGAGTTTCCATGTAAGCAAAGTTATCATGCTCCCATGCAGACCGGCAAGCGCCTTCGCGCCTATCCCACTCCCGCCCAGGAACAGATCCTGCTCCAATGGATCGGACACCAGCGGTTCATCTACAACGCCAAGGTCTCCGAGGACCGGTATTACTGGGCCTTCGCCAAAAAAGCGGTCTCTCTTTCGGGAACGCCCGTTCCCGTCGATCAGGAGTATGCCCGTTTCATCGGCCCGGAGACCTCCTGGCTCCGGGAGGTTCCCTCCCAGATACTCCGTAACGGAGCGGTTCGCTGGAAACAGGCGATGGGACGATTCTTTTCCGGACTCGCCAGAAAACCCGTCTTCCAGAGAAAAGACGGACGGCAGTCGGTCTGGATCACCTCTGAACTCTTCCGCTTTCGGACCAACGACGAAACGCAATTCGAAGAACTGATTCTCGGAACAAAGAAGTTCCCGGTGGGGGTTCTGCCCTTCAAGGCCCATACCCCGTATTCCCGTCCCGCCTCGCTTCACGTCTCGGTCGAGGCCGGGAAGTGGTTCGTCTCCTTCTCCTCGGACGACGGACTCCCGGAGCCGAAGGAAGAGGACACGATCTCCTGGCTCCGGATGTTTTCGGAAGAGGAGCTTGAGGGCAAAACCCTGGGCTTCGACCGGGGCGTGACGATTCCGGTGATGGCAAGCGATGGGCGAAGGATCGATTTCTCCTCCGTCCAGAAGATCCGGATGGAGAAGAAAGAACGGGCCAAAAAACGCTGGCAACGAAAACTCTCCCGACAGGTCAAAGGCTCGAACAACCGGAAGGAGAGCAAAACCCGGCTCTCCCGGACCTTCGAATATGCGAAGAACGTCCGCAAAGATGTGATCCACAAGGCCACCCATGACCTCGTCTCCGATCCCGACCGGACCCTTTTCGTCGTCGAGGATCTCAAAGTCAAAAACATGACGAAGAGGCCGGAACCCAAACAGGAGGATTCGGGAGGGTATGCCAAGAACGGAGCCCGCGCCAAGGCCGGACTCAACTGGGCGATCCTGTCGTCCTGCTGGGGTCTGTTCGTGGTGCTCCTGTCCTACAAAGCCCGGAGATCCGGAAAGCTCGTCATCAAGGTCTCTCCTCAATTCAGTTCGCAGGAATGCGCCCGGTGCGGGCACATTCATCCGGACAACCGGCCTTCCCAGGCCGGGTTCGTCTGCCAGCGCTGTGGACTCGCGGACAACGCCGATCTCAACGCCAGCCGTGTCATCGCCAAGAGGGGCATTCGTCTTCTTCTGGAAGGGAAAGTCCCGCAGAAGACGATTCGGCGGTGCGGGATCGGAAAACTCAAAACACTAGGGCCGGAACGGTCCGAAGTCAAAGCCTCCGGAGAGGACGATAAGACGCGAAGGACCAAACGCCTTCGCGCATCCTCGGCGAAAGAGGAACTTCCGCTCGCGAGATCGGAAACCCCTCCTACAGCGCAAAGCGCTTAGGAGCGGGAGAGTTCATTTCTGATCCCAGAATGGATCGTGATAGAAAATCATTGGGCGATTGAAAATTTTTCCTGAGCTTTCCTGAAAAGAACCTCAATATTCCCAACTGGCAACCGAGGTGTTTCATCAGGACAATGAAAAAAAGCCCAAGGGCAACCCCTTGGGCTTTCATAAAACCGGACATTATAATGGCATTGCCCAAAACAGTGGTTAGGAAAAAATCCTTTTAACCACCGAGTGGGAGATAAAAGGGATCAGTCCCTACGTAGCTCAACATCCATGCCCAAAAAATTCCCAACATGAGCGCTACGACGATAAGCCCGTTCGCACCTTTATTGACGTCCATGCGATTACCCCCTTCCATTTTGGTTTAAGCGGACAGTTACTGCCCGCCCCCGCTCCGAACTTCCCTCCCGTCCCCGACTTCGGAGACAGCCTCTTTACGGGAGAGCCGGATTTTTCCTTGGCGATCAACCTCCAAGGCTTTTACCAGAATCATGTCGCCTTCCGAAACAACATCCAGAACCTTTTCCACTCTGTGATCTGCCAACTGTGAAATGTGGCACAGACCTGTTGTACCAGGGAAAAGCTCCACAAACGCACCATAATCGGCAATCGTCTTGACCTTGCCGAGGTAGATTCGACCAACCTCAACCTCTTCAACAATCTGGTTGATCATCTCGACCGCTCTCTGTGCGGCTGACTCATCCACAGAAGCAATCTGGATAAGGCCAGAGTCGTCTATCTCAATTTTGGCACCAGTCTTTTCGGTGATTCCGCGAATCACCTTCCCTCCAGGGCCGATAACCTCTCTTATCTTGTCCTGTTTTATCTTTAAGGTCAAGATCCTGGGGGCAAAAGGAGACATAACATCACGAGTTGCCGACAGTGTCTCATTCATTTTTGCAAGGATATGCAGTCGCCCTTGTCGAGCCTGCTCAAGAGCTTCCTTCATCAATGCCAGAGTAATTCCGGATATTTTAATATCCATCTGGACTGCAGTAATACCCTGAAGTGTTCCTGTCACTTTGAAGTCCATATCTCCAAGGTGATCTTCAACCCCAAGAATATCCGAAAGGATTGCAACGCGATCGCCTTCCTTGATCAATCCCATTGCTACTCCAGCAACAGGTGCCTTGATCGGGACACCGGCATCCATCATCGCAAGAGTACCACCACATACAGTTGCCATGGATGATGAGCCGTTTGACTCCAAAATATCAGAGACCAGACGAATGGAGTAAGGGAAAGCCTCTTTGGTGGGAACCACAGGACGAAGAGCTCTCTCTGCCAAATTTCCATGTCCAATTTCCCGACGGCCAGGACCTCTCATTGGCTTGGCTTCACCGACAGAGAATGGAGGGAAGTTGTAATGAAGCATGAACCGCTTGGTATACTCACCTTCGAGTGCATCAATGCGCTGCTCGTCGTCAGATGTCCCAAGAGTCGCAACAGACAGGCTCTGTGTTTCACCACGAGTAAACAGGGCCGAACCATGAGTTCTTGGAAGAAGTCCAACCTCGATCGTAATGGGGCGGATATCGGTTAAACCACGTCCATCCGCACGGATCTTTTTCTCGAGAACAATTTCCCGCAATGTCAAACGCTCAACTTCATGGATGGCATTGGAAAGATCTTTTTCTTGAGCCGGAGTCGGAGCAACATCGCCAGATAAAAAAACCTCCCGAACCTGGGAGAAGATCTTGTCGACGGCATCCTGACGTTCCTGCTTACCAGACAAGACCATTGCCTGATCAAGTTCAGATCCAAAACGTTCACGAATCGCTGCAACGGTGTCCATGGGAATCGGATTTGCTGGAATTGGCCTTTTTTCACGACCGGCCAAGGCCCTGAGCTTTTCCTGAGCTTCAATGATCGGTAGGATTGCCTCATGAGCCAAGGCGATTCCCTTCAGAAATACATCCTCAGATACCTCAGACGCCTGTCCTTCTACCATCATGATGGCATCACGGGTTCCAGCGACAACCAGATCTATCTGGGACTTCGTTTGCTCTTCCAGCGTTGGATTGACAATATAGTTGCCGTCCACCAGAGCCAAACGAACAGCACCGATTGGAGAGTGGAAAGGAACATCAGAAAGATAAAGGGCTGTCGACGCAGCAATAACGGCCATCACATCAGCAACGCCACCCTTGTCGATCGAAATCACCGAAGCAACAAGTTGCGTTTCATAGAAATAGCCTTCCGGCAACAGAGGGCGAATCGGCCGATCGATCAATCGGCTGTTCAGAACCTCACGCTCGGATGGCTTTCCTTCTCGTTTAAAAAAGCCGCCCGGAATCTTTCCCGCAGCATAAGCACGTTCCTGATAGTCAACAGTAAGTGGGATAAAATCAATACCGGGCTTCATGCTCTTGGCGGAGACTGCTGTAGCCAGAACAACCGTACCATCCGCCCATACTGTTGCAGAGCCACCAGCCAACTTGGCCATACGTCCAGTTTCAAGGCGGATATTTTTTCCACCAACCGAAACATTAACAATAATTGGGTTCATATAAAAAAGTCCTTTTACCTGTTTAGCACAGGAGAATCAAAAAACAACTTAGATGAAAGGCGGTATTCAGATGGTCATGCAATGCTCAACAACAAGCACTCCATGCCCCTCTGAATCCGCCCACCTCTCAGAATTAGCGGCGCAATCCCAACTTCTGGATGACTTCCTGATATTTCGCAACATTTACATTCTGCAGATATTTCAAATGGCGGCGGCGTTTGCTCACCATCAAAAGTAACCCCCGACGAGAATGAGTATCTTTTGGAAACTTTTTAAAGTGCTCCCCAAGCTGATTGATCCTGGCTGTCAAAATGGCTACCTGAACTTCAGCTGAACCAGTATCAACAGGATTAATTTGGAATTTTGAAATGACTTCTGTCTTTTGCTCTTTTGTTAAGCCCATCGAAAAACCTTTCTGATATTTTCCAAACCTTCAGACACCTACCCTTTTGACCACCTTGGCCACAGGAAGCCCTTTTGGCATAATGGAAAAAGATTCACTTGATACCAAGCTCTGGCCCAACGCCAGGCATTTTCCACGTCGGTCGCTTATTCTAATAGTTTCAGAAAAATTAAACAATCCTTCAAGCATGTAGACCTGAAATCCGAGGATACTCCCCCCTTTTTGAATCCCGGAGAGGTACTGATCAAGAATTCTCACCGTAGGAATATCCGGGAAAAGGGATTCAGGAGGCAAAAGAATCGATGACAAACTTCCTGATCGAATGGCTACAATGATTTCTGAAAGGGGCAAGGCATCCTTCTCAAGTGAAAAATGGCCATACCCTGTCCTGATCAAACGGCTGACATGGGCAGGAATTCCCAAGGAAAGACCAATATCTTCTGCAAGTGTGCGAATATAAGTGCCCTTTGAGCACCTGACATGTATGGTGGCCTTTGGCAGAGAAAACGCTTCGAGATCCAAGGAATGGAGAGTGATCGCTCTGGACTCTCGATCAACCTCTATCCCTTTTCGTGCAAGCTTGTATAAGGGAACTCCGTCACGCTTTATGGCTGAGTACATTGGAGGCTTCTGCTGTATCGTCCCCAGAAAGGGGATCAAAGCTTCCAATAACACCTCTCGAGTCAAAGTTGAAGGGGGAGTGATGGCTGAGACAACATTCCCTTCCGCATCGCCTGTGTCTGTCGAAATTCCAAAGACCACATCAAATCGGTAGGATTTATCCCACCCCTGAAGCTGTTCTGCGAGCTTCGTCGAAGAACCTAGCAATATGGGGAGAAGACCTGTTGCCATTGGGTCAAGAGTTCCCCCATGGCCGACTCTGGAGATTCCAGTCTCTTTCCGGATGATGGCTACAACATCGTGAGAGGTCATGCCTTGAGGTTTATCCACAAGTAGAATGCCGGAGAAGGATGGAACGATTGGGGGAATCTGGCATTGATCTTTGGTATTCAAAGTTTTCATGATATCCGGTCTGCTTTATTCTAAATCGATAGGAAGTGGGTTTTCCAAAAATTCTTCAGCCTCTTCTTGTGGAAAAAATTGAACTTTGGGAACAGACTTCATTGGAATTTGCCGGCCAATTTCTCGACGTACCCAACCTTGTGATCGTTCAACGGCTTCTGCAACTTGTTTTCGGTCTACTCCGGGGAAAACGGTATAATAGATTCTTGCGGACTTTAAATCATCGGATAAACTAACATTGGTTATGGTAACAGAAGACAAGCTGCTTTCTGATGCATAGCGTGAAAAAAGGATCGCAACAACCTCTTTGATTTCTTTTGAAACTCTATCTGCCCTACGAAATCCTTGTTTCATACCACCCGGTTTCATAGACAATCCCTTTCCTGCCAACTTAAAAAATTGATCTAGCCAATCGATTCATGCCTTTTTGGCATTCTAAGGAAGACTCCCTGATTTCCTATCAAAAGTCATCATAAGAGAAGAATTCTTTTCACCTTTTTCATATGTCACTGCAAAAAATTCAACAAAACAACCGGAATCAGGCCCAGTAGGTTCCTATTTGGCCTTATTGGCAAGGGGAGCCTGCTTCCCGGAAGAATCGCATCAGATCCTTATCTTGAAATTTTCTTACCAGAGGCGGCAGTTGATCAAGAGGCACTGTGCTGATGGGAGATGAAAAGAGTCAAAATCGAGAAACCTTTTGAGAAGAGAGCAATGCGTTTACAGATTGAAAAAAAAGGACCCGAAGAAAACTCGAGTCCCCGATTTTTATTGAAGAATGCTCTCAGGCGCTGATCACTCAGTGGATCAAAACAACTTCAGGAGTCAAGAGTCGCTGCAATTTGCTCTTGCATGAAACACTCAACAATATCACCCATTTTAATATCCTGATAGTTTTCTATCGAGATTCCGCATTCATATCCGGTGGCAACTTCCCTCACATCATCCTTAAAGCGCTTGAGGGCAGAAAAACGACCTTCAAAAATGACTACACTGTCCCTTAATAAACGAACAGATGTTCCTGCCCTTTGCATAATGCCTTCGATGACATAACATCCACAAACATTTCCAACCTTCGAAATATTATAGACCTTCCTGACTTCTGCCCTTCCGAGAATTTTTTCCTTCAGGGTAGGAGCAAGCAAGCCTTCCATCGCTTTCCTGATATCCTCGATCGCGTCATAGATGACCGAATAGAACTTAATATCAACTTTTTCCCGCTCGGCTATCTGTGCAGCATTTGAATCAGGGCGAACGTTAAAACCAAGGATGATGGCACTTGATGCCTGCGCAAGGAGAACATCCGTTTCCTTGATGCCGCCAACACCTTCATGAATGAATCGAACACGCACTTTTTCATTTCCAAGCTTTGAAAGGGCATGTTTGATGGGTTCAATAGAACCCTGAACATCCACTTTAAGGATTAGATTAAGCTCCTTGATCTCTCCATCCTGAATTTGGGTGTATAGATCTTCAAGAGAAACTCTCTTTTGCCTGACCATCTGTGCAAGACGAAGCTTTTGAACCCGGCTTTGTGCGACCTGGCGTCCGGCTTTTTCATCATCCACAACAACAAAGGTATCCCCTGGGTTGGGGACACCATCCAGTCCTACAATTTCAGCCGGATGAGAGGGAAGAACCGATGTAACCCGTTGCCCCTTGTCATTGATAAGGGTTCGAACTCTTCCAAATTGCCCACCTACAACGACAAAATCACCGACCTTGAGTGTTCCCTTCTGGACAAGAACAGTTGCAACAGAACCTCGCCCCTTATCCAGTTTGGATTCAATAACGACACCTTGAGCTCGCCTGTCGGGATTTGCCTTGAGATCCAAAACATCGGCTTGAAGGAGAATCATTTCAAGAAGATTATCAAGGCCACTTCTCTTCTTTGCTGAAACAGGGCAAAAGATTGTCTGACCGCCCCATGCTTCGGGAATCAATTCATGGACAGAAAGTTCCTGCATCACCTTTTCAGGGTTTGCCTCGGGCTTGTCAACCTTGTTTAAAGCCACAACAATTGGAACTCCGGCTGCTTTGGCATGGTGGATGGCCTCTATAGTCTGGGGCATCACACCATCGTCTGCAGCGACCACTAACACCACAACATCGGTTATTTGTGTTCCTCTGGCTCTCATTGCCGTAAAAGCTTCATGGCCCGGAGTATCCAGGAATGTGATCTCCCTACCTTTTTCAGAAATGGTGTAGGCCCCAATATGTTGGGTGATTCCTCCAGCCTCTCCCTCAGCAAGCTTTGTTTTCCGAATCGCATCGAGAAGCGATGTTTTGCCATGATCAGTATGTCCCATGATTGTCACCACGGGAGGTCGTGAAACAAGATGCTCAGACTCATCCTCGTCGCTTTGCCCCAAAAGTTCATCTTCTGTTTCAGCGACCTGGACTTCGACCGTAACACCAAAACTCTCTGCTATCAAAACAGCAGCATCCAAGTCCATAGGCTGATTAATGGTGGCCATTACACCCATACCCATCAATTTCAGGATCACTTCCTGCGCTTTCAAGCCCAAACGGTCAGCATATTCCTTAAGCGTAATACCCTCAGAAATCCGTATGCTTTTCTTCCTGGCTTTTGTTCCTTCCGGGAGGACCTGCGTTCCGCGGTGGCGATCCTTTTTCTTATAACCACCTGACTGGGAGCGACGTTGCGGCTGGACCCTCGCCATAGGGGGTCTTGAGGCAGACTCCCTTGGTGGAGTTCCTGGCACAACGGCGGAACGCACCGGTTGTGAAGGCAGCGCTACCTTCGGAGGTTGTTGGGGCACAACAGCATCGGACTCACCCGATTCAAGATCCGGAGCTTCATCTCCTTCAAGAATCTCCTCTTGAGTCAGCAACAAAAGTCTGTCCGTCTTCCGAGACTTATCTTTATTCAGCTTGGCCAGCTTGGCTTTCTTGTCGACTGCAGGCTTGACCTCCTTTTCTCCTTTTTTCTTTTCTTCCTTCTGTGGAGAAAGTGGGGAGGGAGCAGGTACTGCAGGAAAAGGATGCGGTTCATTGGTCAGAGGAATGGTCTCAAGAATAAGGGGGTTGGGATGAACAACCTCTGGAGATGGCTCCTGATTGACAAGATTCAACTGGGGAACTTCACTCTGGGATGGTTTCTCAGATTCCGCAGAAACAGGCTGGGCCGATTCCACTGAAGAAGAGATCTCTTCCACTTGAAGCGACTCTGGAGAAGAAGACTTCCGTTTGATCAATATGGGCTTTTTCTTCTCATGCACAGGCTCTTCACCCTTTTTGATCCGGGCTCGAACTTGCG